>JBBRED010000016.1:0-46037 GCA_038203335.1 Haliangiales bacterium
AGTGGCAGGCGAGCCTCGACGTCAGCGCCGTCGCGGTACCAGCAGAGGACAGTCTGGATCGCGAACGTGTGCCGGAGATCATGAATGGTGGGGCGAGGACGCCGCTTGCCGAGCCCAGCCGCGTAGACCAGCCGCAGGAACCACGAGGGCACGCGCCACGCGTAGGCGCTCGCGCGCGGTGTGCGGCACGTACCCGAGTCGCCGCTCCATGTACTCCATGAACGTCGAGAAGCCGAACATGGCGTGCATGCGCATGTCGGCCGCGCGCACGAGATCGAATGACTCGGCGGCATCGAGCGCAGCGCGCTTGCGCGCATACCCGCGGAGCCGTCGGTCGACGAGTTGCCAGTTGCAGAGCTCGCGCTCCTGGCCCGAATCGCTGTGCTCGATCGCCCTCTCGCTTCCATCCAGCATCGCCAGCTCCTTCCCGCGCACCCGCGTATTCCTTTCTAGCACGCGATATTTCAACGCTCTGAGCTCGTTTCCCGACGACGATTCGAGCATCGTTGCGCGAACTTCGATCCGACTCGACATCGTTGCTCCAGCGCGCGGAGAATGCATCGTCGCGATCGAAATCGAATGCCTCGCGTTCGCGCACCGCGATGCACTCGAATTTCTGTCAAGCAGAAACGAATCAACTACCGATTCGCGTCATCGGATCGAAGCCATGAACGCCGCGACGTCCGCACCGACGACGACCCAACACGACGGAAGATGGTCGTTGTCTCGCGAGGCGCCGTTCGCACGAAGCTTCGATACTCGTCGGGGAGCGGCTCGGCCGTTGCGCTCGCTTCGTCCGCGCGAGGATGCACCGCGCGGCGAGCATGGCAGCAACACGTGTTGTTCGGCGCTAGCGGGCTGTGCCTCGATCTCGATCGAGCGCATCATCTCCAGCTCGCCGTACTCGCCGAACGTCAGCGGCCCGACGAGGAACCGCTGACCCTGTTCGGCGGCTACAGCGAGTCGCAGACGATATCGCCGGAGGCGGCGCGCACCTCGACCTTGGCCTTCTTGCCATCGACGTACTTGCGCCACGTCGCATCGGAGACGTCACAGCTCTGCTCGCCGAACCGGAGGGTCAGGGTCTCCGTGCGCTTGCCCTGCCGCTTCGCGCCGAACGTGGCGGGCGTATCGGCGGCGGGCAGGCTCGCGGTGGCCCACGCCGGCGACATGCCGGTCCCCGAGGTCTTCGCCGCATCGACCTGCTTCCAGCGCCGCACGGTGTACGTGCACCAGTCGTCGTAGATCGGCTCGCTGGTGTAGATCGGCGTGCACTTCTTGACCTTCTCGAACGTGCCGTCCTTCTTGTCCTTGCGGTCGGTCGTGCAGTTCTCGCGACCGGTCTTGACCTGCTTCGTCGAGCGCTCCTTGCGCGAGCACATCACGCCCTCGGCGTCGGTGGGCTTGCGGTCGCGCCACTCGCTCTCGGTGACGGACTTGAACTCCTCGATCGCGATCTCGCGCGACCAGCTGTGAGCGGTGACCGCCATCTCCACGTTCTTCGTGCGATATCGCCACCAGATCAGGATCACGATCAGCGCGATCACGCCGACGATGACGCCCAGGATCCACCAGCGGCGCTTCTTCGGCGGCGCGACGACCACGGGCGCCGCGACGGCACGCACCTCGCGCGCGGAGCCATCCATCGGGGCGCCGCAGTGCGTGCAGTTCTTCGCCTTCGCGCCCATCGCCGTGTTGCAGCTCGGGCACTGCCGGTCGGCGCCCTCGTAGTTGTGGCCCTCGACCTTCTTGGCCTCGCCTTCCTTCGGGAAGTAGCGCTTGACCGGGTTCTGGGGTGCACCGCACTCGGCGCAGAACCGCTGGCTCAGGCCCAGCAGGCCCGTGCAGCCGCAGTGGTCGCAGTCCCACAGCATTTCATAGTGGCCATCGCTCTCTACGCGCTGTTCGCCCATCGCGGGGATCCTCTCACGGCGTTCCGAGATATCGCAAAAGGATCGCCGGCCAGTCGTCGCTGGCCACGATCCGGAGGAGCGCGAGGTTGACGTCCTCGCGGAGCGGGCTGCACTGGCGCAGGCCGAACGCGTAGCCGTGGTTGTCGAACGTACCGTCGAGGACGGTGAGAGCCCCCTCGGTGCGGCCGTGGATCGCGTACTGGAGGATCGGCGCCTCGAACACCACCGCATCGACCTGGCCGGCGGCCAGCGCGTCGACGGCAGCGCCGATGTCCTTGTAGCCCTTGAACGGGATCTTGCGCGCGGCGAGGTAGCGCTTGCCCTGGCTCGGCTCGACGGTGCCGACCTTCACCTTCGGCAGATCGCCGGGACCCGCGACCGAGCTCGAGAGCTGGTTGACGGTGAGCGCGGCCGCGATCGCCGCGGTGAAGCTGGAGATGATGATCAGCGCCGCGAACATCCAGACCAGCGCGAGCAGCCGGCCGAGCAGCGTGACCGGCGCCTTGTCGCCATAGCCCACGGTGGTCATCGTGACCGCGGACCACCACAGGCCCGCGCCGATGCCGTGCGCCGCGGCGCCGCCGAACTGCGCGGCATTGCGCTTGCGCTCGACGGCCCACATCACCACGCCCACACCGAACAGGAGCGCGAGCAGCGCGAGGACGAGCTTGCCGAACCGCGCGGTGAAGATGGCCTTCAGCGTCGCGCCAAGGCCATCGTCGGAGCGCGGCGCGACCGCGATCGCGAGACCGGTCGAGTAGAACGCGTGGGTCAGATCGAGCTGCGCCTCGCGCTCGGCGGTGACGTTGAGCGATACGAATGCATCGAGCGCCGTCATCGTGGCGGCGTTGCCGAGGTCCGCGACGGTCAGCTCCTTGACCTCGTAGTCGAGCTTGAGCGACGCGGCGATCTTCGCCCACAGGTCCATCGAGATGCCGCCCCACGAGCCGTCCGCGTTCTTGATGATGAATGGCGCGATCGGGACGGTGCCCACGACCAGCTTCGCGTGCGCGGGTAGCGGCTCGGGGCATTCCGCCTCCGCGCGCGCTGCAACCACCAGGATCAGCGCGATCGAGACGAGCAGTGCACGCATTGCGCGCAAAGCTAGCCGACCGGCGAGTGTCCGTGGCGGCGCAGGAGAGATAGAGTGCGCCATGGCCACCATCGCAGCTCCGTTCATCGTCGCCCAGGGCGGCGGCGGTGGCGGCGGTGGGGG
Organism: Haliangiales bacterium; assembly: GCA_038203335.1. Classification (GTDB taxonomy): domain Bacteria; phylum Myxococcota_A; class Polyangia; order Haliangiales; family Haliangiaceae; genus JABFXX01. Next base: position 3,130 of record JBBRED010000016.1, read on the forward strand.
CGGTGGCGGTGGTGGGGGCGCGGGAGGCGGCGGGCAGACCGGCGGCAAGGCCGTGGCCGGGCGCAATCCGCACAAGCGCGATCAGGGTCCGCCCAAGGACGAGGTCAACTGGCGCAACTACCTCGGCGTGTTCAAGTACAGCCGCCGCGCGATCGGCCTCGTGTGGGCCACGAACCGCACGCTCACCATCGGCCTCGCGCTCGGCAGCTTGATCGCGGGTCTGCTCCCCGGCGGCGTCGCGTACGTCGGCAAGCACCTGATCGATTCGATCCTGTTCGCCGCGAAGACGCAGGTCCACGACGATCGCGCGAGCGCGATGGGCTGGGTCGGCGTCGAGCTCGGCCTCGTGATCCTGCTCGCGGTGACCAGCCGGTTGCTCGGCATGATGCGCAGCCTGCTGAGACAGCAGCTCGGACAGAAGATCAATGTCGAGATCCTCGAGAAGGCGCTGACGCTCGAGCTCACGCAGTTCGAGGACTCCGAGCTCTACGACAGCCTGACCCGTGCGCGCCGCGAGGCCTCGTCGCGACCGCTCTCGCTCGTGTCGCAGACCTTCGAGCTCGGGCAATCGATCGTCACGCTGATCGGCCTCGGTGCGCTGCTCGCGGCGTTCTCGCCGATCGCGCTCGCCGTGCTGATCGCAGCGGCGATCCCGCCGTTCATCAGCGAGCTCAAGTTCTCCGGCGATGCGTTTCGCCTGTCGCGCTGGCGCACGCCCGAGACCCGCGAACAGGTCTACGTCGAGACGGTCCTCGCCCGCGAGGATCACGCGAAGGAAGTGAAGCTGTTCGGCCTCGGCGAGCGCTTCCTCGATCGCTACAAGGCGATCTTCAACAAGCTCTACGCCGGTGACCGCGCGATCACGATCAAGCGCGCCATCTGGTCGCTGATCCTCGGCACGCTCAGCCAGGTCGCGTTCTACGGCATGTACCTGTGGATCGCGATGTCGACGATCGAGGGCCTGATCACGATCGGCGCGATGACGATGTACGTCGTCGTGTTCAAGCAGGCCCAGTCGGCGATGACGAGCGCGCTCGGCGACGTCGGCGGGATGTACGAGGACAACCTCTACCTCTCGAACCTGTACGAGTTCCTCGACACGCCCACGATGGCACCCGGCGGTACGGCGAGCGAAGGCACCATGCCCGGCGACGGCGTGCGGTTCGAGAACGTGTCGTTCCAGTACCCGGGCTCGCAGGACTACGCGATCAGCCGCCTCACGCTGCACATCAAGCCGGGCAGCAAGCTCGCGATCGTCGGCGAGAACGGCTCTGGCAAGACCACGCTGATCAAGCTGCTCACGCGCCTGTACGAGCCCACCGAGGGCCGGATCCTCCTCGATGGCCGCGACCTGCGCGAGTGGTCACCGACCGTGCTGCACCGCCGGATCGGCGTCATCTTCCAGGACTTCGTGCGCTACCAGCTCACGGTCGGCGAGAACATCGGCGCCGGCGACGACCGCGCGTACACCGATCGCGATCGCTGGGACGATGCCGCCGAGCGCGGCCTCGCGAAGCCGATCATCACCACGCTGCCCGACACGTACGACACGCAGCTCGGCAAGTGGTTCAAGAACGGCCGCGAGCTGTCGCTCGGTCAGTGGCAGAAGGTCGCGCTCGCCCGCTCGTTCATGCGCAAGGACGCCGACATCCTCGTGCTCGACGAGCCCACCGCATCGATGGACGCCGAGGCCGAGGTCAAGATCTTCGACCGCTTCCGCGAGCTCACCGAGGACAAGATCGCGATCGTGATCTCGCACCGGTTCTCCACCGTCCGCATGGCGGATCAGATCATCGTGCTCGATCGCGGCAGCGTGATCGAGCGCGGCACGCACGCCGAGCTGCTCGCGCAGGACGGCCGCTACGCGCGGCTGTTCAACCTGCAGGCGCAGGGCTATCGCTGACCGGCGCCCAATTGGTCGCACGATCTTCGCAAACCTCGCCTCGCGCGCGAGGCGCTCGCAGGGCATCCTCTCGGGTATGACCACCAGCGCCCATAGGTTCCGGATTGTCGCCGCGCTCGATCGGTCCGAGTACGCCGAGATCGTCCTCGAGCACGCGATCGATCAGGCGATGCGTCACGATCGCCCCGACCTCCACTTCGTCAGCGTCGTCGATGCGAACGAGGACGCCGGTCCCGTCAAGGAGTGGATGGCCACGCTCGTGCTGCAAGGGCTCGAGAACATCGGGCCACGCTCTCCCGACTGGAGGTCGCGCTTGCACGTCGTCGCGGGCATCGCCGCGGACGAGATCACCACGCTCTCCGCCGATCTCGGTGCGGACCTCCTCGTCGTGGGTCGGTTCGGCGTTCACGAGCGCTCCGGCTCGACCGCCGACGCCATCGTCGCGAAGGCGACCTGCCCGACGCTGGTCGTCGGGCTCAGCAGCCGCTCCGTCGACGTCGTGCCTCAGTGTCCCGCCTGCGTGGAGGTCCGCGAGGAGTCCGATGGGGAGCGGCTGTTCTGCCCGGCGCACACAGATCATCGGCGCCTGCATCTCTCGTCCATGCTCGACACGACGGTCCTGACCCGCGGCGGATCGGTGTGGTGACCGCGCCGTCGGACATGCGCGCCGCAGAGATCATGACCCAGGACGTCCATGCCGTGGCGTCCGACGTGGATGGAGAGTCCGCGTGGCACCACATGCGGCGCGCCGGTGTGCGCCACCTCGTGGTGCTCGGGCCCGAGGATGCGGTGGTCGGGATCCTGTCGTCGCGCGATCTCGGCGCCGCAAATCCCGCCGAGCTCGCGCAGCGCACGGTGCGCGAGTTGATGAGCGGCCAGCCGATGATCGCCGGCCCCGAGACCGAGGTGCGCACGCTCGCGAAGCTGATGCGGGAACATGTCATCGGTTGCCTCCCGATCGTCGACGGTGTTCGACTCGTCGGTATCGTCACGACGAGCGATCTCCTCGGGCTGCTCGCGGGTGACGGTGATGCTCCGCGTGCCGCGCGCCCAGACCACATCGCCCACGGTGGCCGGATCCTCCGCAGATAGCTCGGGAACTTCGGGACTTAGAAACTCGCGCTTGTAATCGCTCGCGCGAACCTCTAGGAAAGAGGCCGCGCCGCGAGCCGTTTGCTCGTTCGCAGCGCAGGAGCCTGGCACCACCGCCAGTGAGATTTCTATGTCGAACTACGAGCTCATCGAGACATCGAACGTGCCGATCAAGGCATGGACCCGCGGCGTTGGCATCGAGGATTCCGCGCGCAAGCAGCTGGAGAACACGGCGCGTCTGCCGATCATCTTCCGGCACGTCGCCGTCATGCCCGACGTCCACTTCGGGATCGGCGCGACCGTCGGCAGCGTCGTGCCGACCCAGGGCGCGATCATTCCCGCGGCCGTGGGGGTGGATATTGGCTGCGGCATGATGGCCGTGCAGACGGATCTCGACGCGAAGCTGCTCCCCGATTCGCTCAAGTCGTTGCGCTCGGCGATCGAGAAGGCCGTGCCGCATGGCCGCACCGCGAACGGCGGCCGCGGTGATCGCGGCGCGTGGCACAAGGTGCCGCAGGCGCCCGGCAAGGCATGGGCCGCGCTCGAGCGCGAGTACAAGACGATCGTCGGCAAGCACCCGCGCGTGGGCCAGGGCAACGACGTCAACCAGCTCGGTACGCTCGGCGGCGGCAACCACTTCGTCGAGGTCTGCCTCGATACGACCGACAAGGTGTGGTTCATGCTGCACTCGGGCTCGCGTGGCGTGGGCAACCGCATCGGCAGCTACTTCATCGAGCTGGCGAAGAAGGACATGCGCCACCAGGTCAACAACCTGCCCGACAAGGACCTCGCGTACCTGACCGAGGGCACGGAGCATTTCGACGACTACGTCGAGGCCGTGGACTGGGCGCAGCGCTACGCGATGACGAATCGCCAGCTGATGATGGACGCCGTGATCAAGACCGCGCGCGCGGAGCTGCCTCCGTTCTCGCTCGGCGAGCTCGCGGTCAACTGCCACCACAACTACGTCGCGAAGGAGCACCACTTCGGTCACGACGTGTTCGTGACGCGCAAGGGCGCGGTGCGCGCACGGCTCGGCGACCTCGGCATCATCCCGGGCTCGATGGGTGCGCGCAGCTTCATCGTGCGCGGCAAGGGCGAGGCGGAGGCGTTCCACTCGTGTAGCCACGGTGCGGGACGCGTGATGTCGCGCGGCGAGGCGAAGCGCCGGTTCACGATCGAGGACCACGAGGCGGCGACCGCGGGCATCGAGTGCCGCAAGGATGCGAACGTGATCGACGAGACGCCGATGGCGTACAAGCCGATCGAGAAGGTGATGGAGGCGCAGTCCGATCTCGTCGAGATCGTGTACGAGCTGCGGCAGGTCGTATGCGTGAAGGGGTAGATATCGATGGCTCGCGCGGCGAAGGCGGAGGGCAGATCCTCCGCACCTCGCTCGCGCTTTCGGCGATCACGGGCCGGCCGATCACGATGCGGAACATCCGCGCGGGTCGGGCGAAGCCCGGGTTGCGGCGTCAGCACGTGGCGTGCGTGGATGCGCTCGCGAAGCTGTGCGGCGCGACCGTGCACGGCGCGAACGTCGACTCGAAGTACCTCGAGCTGACGCCCGGACCGATCGTCGGCGGCGACCTCGCGATCGACATCGGCACGGCAGGATCGACCACGCTGGTGGTGCAGACCATCCTCGTGCCCGCGATCGTCTCGGGCCGAGCGCTGCGCGCGACGATCCGCGGCGGCACGCACAACCCGATGGCGCCGCCGTTCGAGTTCCTGGAGCGCGTGTTCCTGCCGCACCTGCGCGCGATGGGTGCCACGGTGACGCTCGCGCTCGACGAGCACGGCTTCGTCGGCGATCGCGCCGGTGGCCTCGGGCAGCTGTCGCTGACCGTCGAGGCCGGGGCACTCCGCCCGATCGAGGTACTCGAGGCCGGCGAGGTTGCATCGATCCACGCGGCCGCGATCGTGTCCCGCCTACCGACCCACGTGGCCGATCGCGAGCTCGCCGTGGTGCGCGCGCGATTCCCGCAGGCGAGCCGCGAGGTCCGCGAGGTCCGCGCCGGCTCGACGGGCAACGTGCTGACCATCGAGGTCGAGCGCGCGCACGGCCGCGAGCTGATCACCGGGTTCGGCGAGAAGGGCGTGCGTGCGGAGCTCGTCGCCGAGCGCGCATGCGACGAGGCCGCCGCGTTCATCGCGGCCAACGTTCCCGTCGGAGAGCACCTCGCGGATCAGCTCGTGCTGCCGCTCGCGCTCGCCGGTGGCGGCCGGTTCCGCTGCGCGCCGCTGTCGCTGCACGCCACGACGAACATCGAGACCGTCGGGTTGTTTCTCGACGTGCCGATCACGGTCGAGCCCGATGGCGACTCGGTGATCGTCAGCGTTGGCTAGAGCTCGTTGTTGCGGCGGCTCGCCTCGTCCGAGAGCGCGGTCGCGAATGACGGTGCGAACGGCGAGGCGCTGTCCTTGCCGAGGGCCGCGACGGGGCCGATGCCACCGGTGCCCGGCAGGAGCCGGTTGACGAGGCCGAGCAGATTCTGTGTGACGCTCGGCACGAGCGCGCTCAGCTTGGCGCCGATCCAGCCGAGCGGCGACAGCACCACCTCGGCCTCGCCGCGGCGGATCGCGCGGAGGATCCGGCGTGCCGCGCGTTCGGCGCTGATCGAGATCAGCGGCAGGCTATCGGATCGCTGCTCACCGACCGCATCTACTCGGACGAGCTTCGAGAGCGCGGCCTCGCGCATAGCCGCCAGTTCAGCTGGGCTGCGGCCGCACGCCGCACGCTCGCCGTGTACCGCCAGGCCGCCGCCTGAGGGTACGCTGGCGCATGGCCGCTGTGTCCAAGCCGATCGTCCTCGGGGCCATCAACGCGGCCATCGCCGTCGGGGCGGGAGCGTTCGGCGCCCACGGGCTGCGCGATCGCATCGACGCGCGGTCGCTCGAGATCTTCGAGACCGCCGCGCGATACCAGATGTATCACGCGCTCGCGCTCGTCCTGTGCGGAGCGATCGCCACGCGCGGCGCCAAACATGCTGCGCTGATGTTCCAGATCGGTATCGTGATCTTCTCGGGCTCGCTGTACGCGCTCGCCCTCTCCGGCGTGAAAGAGCTCGGCGCGGTCACCCCGCTCGGCGGGGTTGCGTTTCTCGCCGGCTGGCTGTGGCTCGCGTACACCGCGCGACGCGACTAGCGCTTGATGCCGTGGATCCGGTCGGACTCGGCCTGCATCATCACGCGGAACTTCTGCGCGAGCTCTGCGTTGAACTGCGGGTTCGGCTGCCCGAGGATCTCCGGTGCGCCCACCCTCGGCGTCCAGTAGCCCTCGCACTCGAGCCACGCCTGGTGGTGCGTGCCGTTCTCCGCGAGCACCAGGTGGTGGTTCTTCTGGTTGCCCATCGCGTCCTTGGTCCACGCCATCTCCGCGTGCACCTTCGTGTAGAACTCGAGCGTGCACGGCTCCTTGCCGCCACGTGCGCGCGCCTGCGCGGCCTGGTAGAGCGGCATGAACGCCATCGCGGTGCGGCCCATGTCGTTCGGGTCACTCATCTTCGCGGTGTAGCCGGTCTTCGACGCCTGCCACACCTCCGGCGAGACACCGTGCTGCGCGGCGATCGCGTTCTCTTTGTTGACGTCACCGGCCGTGTCGGCCATCAACGCGCACAGGTCCGCATACTGTTCGATCGGAATCATCGACCACCTCCACCGACGAGGTTCGCACGATCACGACGGAGCGTGATGCCACGGCGGCGGATTGAGCGACTTCGCGAGGTGATCGAGGAACAGCGTCAGGCGTGGCGGGAGGTTCTGACGCGCGGGATACACGGCTTGCACGTCGATCGCGCGACCGCCCCAGTCCGGGAGCACGCGCACGAGCGTCCCCGCGTGGATGTCGCACGCGACCATGAACTCCGTCATCATCGCGATGCCACCCCCGGCGAGGACGACGTCGCGCACCGCCGCGAGGTTGTTGCTCGAGAAGCGCGCCGGGCGACCGAGCTCGAACGTCTGTTCCCCGTTGACGAGCGTCCATCCGGTGGACCGCGCGCTCGGGAGGAACAGGACCTTCTCGTGGTCGTCGAGCTCCTCGACCGTCGTCGGCGCGCCGCGCTTCGCGAGGTACGCGGGAGAGGCGCACAGGATGCCCTCGAACGTGGCGAGCTTGCGCGCGATCAAGGTGGACTCGGGGAGCTGGCCGAAGCGCACGGCCACGTCGTAGCCATCCTCGATCAGATCGACGACGCGATCGGTGGCATCGAGCTCCACGGTGATATCGGCGTGCGCGGCGATGAACTCCGCGATGATCGCACCGAGGTAGCGCGTGGACAGATCGATCGGCGCCGTGACGCGAAGGCGGCCGCGCGGAGTGGCCTGCATGTCGGTGACCACCTGCTCCGCCGCCTGCAGGTCCGCCACGATCCGCGCCGCGCGCTCGTAGTACGCCTCGCCGATCTCCGTCAGCGCGAGCTTGCGCGTCGTGCGCTGGACCAAGCGCACGCCGAGGCGCTCCTCGAGCTGCGCGAGCTTGCGGCTCACCGTGGACTTCGGCAGCCCGAGCTGCTCGGCGGCACCCGTGAAGCTCTTGGTCTCGGCGACCTTCGTGAACACGACGATGTCGTTCAGATCCATGGCGCCGTCAGCATACGCCAGCGAGCCGCGAGGCGAGCAAGCGCCCTTGGGGTTACCCGCGTGCTATCTCGCATGCCGTGAGCCGGCTCGGCGAAGTGACCGCCAAGGTCGATGCGTTCTTCGCCCGGGTCGAGGCACGGCACGGCGCCGACATGCAGTGCGCCACCGGCTGCTCCGACTGCTGCCACGCGCGCCTGACGGTGACCGGGACCGAGGCGCGGGCGATCGAGCGGGAGCTCGCTACCTGGGAGCCCGAGCGTCGCGGTGCGCTCACCGCGAACGCCGCCGCGGCGTCCGCGGATCGGTGCGCCGCGCTCGATCCTTCCGGTCGCTGCCTGATCTACGCCGCTCGCCCGGTGGTCTGCCGGTCCCACGGCGCACCGATCCGGATGCGCCGGGGCTCGCTCCCCGTGGTGCAATCCTGCTTCAAGAACTTCACCGAGACCACGCCCGATCCGGACTGCGTGATCGACCAGGAGACCCTGTCGGCGCTGACCCTCGCGGTCGATCGTGCCGAGGGCGGTGACGGCGCGCGCATCGACCTCGCGAGTCTGTTCCAAACCGAGTAGATTCCGCGCCTCATGACGTCGCCCGAGACCTTCATCCCGCTCGATCACCCGCGCTTCCGTCAGGTGTGGGCGGCGATCTTCACCGAGAAGCTGACGCCCGACTGCATGGAGCACACGTGCACCATGGTGGAGACCCACAAGGTGAAGCTCGATGCGTGCTGCCAGTACGGCTGCGACGTCGACCTCGCCGAGCGCGATGCGATCCTGGCGCGCGCCGAGCAGATCCGGCCGCTGCTCAAGCCGGCGGTGCAGAACCGCGAGTGGTTCGACAACGAGGTCGAGCACGACGAGGATTACCCGTCGGGCGCCGTCGTGCGCACCGAGACCGTCGATGACGGGTGCCTGTTCCTGCAGCACGACAAGCGCGGCTGCGCGATCCACCGCGCGTCGATCGAGCAGGGCTGGGACTTTCGCGGCGTGAAGCCGGCGATCTGCCGCCTGTTCCCGCTGTCGTACGAGGGGGACGCGATCGTGATCGCCGACGAGTACCAGGACTACTCGTGCGTGTTCGTCGAGGGTCCGACGCTCTACCGGATCACGCGTGACACGCTCGGTGATGTGTTCGGCGCGGAGCTGATCACGGCGCTCGATGCCGCCGAAGCGCAGGTCCTCGCGACGTTGCCGAAGAAGCTCCCCGTTCTCGGCTAGGTGCCGGAAGCGATCGGCGGGATGGTCTGCGCGCGCTGACGGAGCGGCTGCAGCATCTCGACCTTGCCGCTGATGAGATCGTATTCGGCACCGACGACGAGCAGCTGACCGGCGACCGCCATGGACTCGAGGAGCGGCGTGCCGTGCTGAATCGCATCGACCGAGGCGCGGATGTTCGCGCGGACCGCGGCGCGCATCAGGGTCTCGCGCGGTAGTGCGTTGCCGAGCTCGACGAGCGAGACCACGACGGGTCGGATGCGGCTGATGATCGAGTTGAGCGTGGACGGGGCATCGGTGCCGCCGGGGGACAGATCGTCGAGCGTGGCGCCGACGGCTCCGCACTGCGAATGACCGAGCACCACGACGAGACCGCAACCGAAGGCCTGCGCTGCGAACTCCACGCTCGCGAGCTGCGATGGCGCGACGATGTTGCCGGCGACGCGGATCACGAACAGCTCCCCGAGGCCTTGGTCGAACACCAACTCGGCGGGAACCCGCGAGTCGGAGCAACCGAGGATGACCGCGAACGGCTTCTGGAGGTTCGCCAGCTCGGCGCGGCGCAAGTGGCTCATCGCCGATTCTTCGCTGCGGATGTTCGAGATGTATCGCTCGTTTCCCTCGACCAGGCGCTGGAGGCATTCGGCGGGCGTCACGTGGTGCTTATCGCCCGCGCGAACCGCGAACGCAACCCCAGCTATCATCGCGAGATCCTGGTCTTCTTCCCGTGCCGACGCTAGCCGCCGGTCTGCTCGCGGGCTTCCTGGACCTTCTTCGCGTAGCCACGCAGCGGCGGATTCGGCTCGGCCTTGCTCCGCGCGCGAACGATCGACCCTGGTGCCTCGATCACGCCGGCCGCCATCGTCCAGCCCGGCGGCACCTGCGGATCGCTCCAGAAGTACAGCCAGCGCGCGTCGCGCGGCGCGAGGTTCACGCAGCCGTGGCTGCGCCGCACGCCGAACTGGTCATGCCAGTACGCGGTGTGGAGCGCGAGGCCCTTCTCCGGCGAGAAGAACTGCGTCCACGGCACGGTCGCCACCGAGTACGGGTCCTCGCCGTTCAGGCCCTTCATGTCGGCCTCGGATTCCTTGACCCACATGCGATAGATGCCGGTCTCCGTCGGCGTGTCCTTGCCGCCCGTCGAAACCATCGTCGCGTACACGGGCACCTCGCCCTCGAACGCGACGAGGATCTGGTTGTCGAGATCGACATCGATCCAGCGCTCGCCCTTCTGCAGCAGCGCCGGCGGCGGTGCCGGCTGAAACACGCGCACGTCGGCGGCCCGGATCCACTCGGCGTCGCCGATGCGGTAAGCGAGCGGCGCGCCCTTCGGATCGTTCACGGTCTCGAAGATGCCGAGCGGCGTGCGCGCGGACAGCTGCCGCATCGCGCCCGCGCCCGTCGACTTCGCGTACGTCCACGCCTGCAGGTAGCCCGCGCGCGGCCACACGAACGCGACCGGCACGCCCCAGCCGGTATCGTCCCCGAGCCGCGCACCACCATAGAGCGACGGCTTGTGCTGCGAGATCGACGACCGCAGCACGTACTCGTTGTCCTTCTGACTGACCTTCCAGTAGGTCTTGCCGCCGACCGTGACCTCCTCGTACTGGCGCACGTTGATCGAGCCGACCAGCGGCTTGTCCTCGAGCATCTTCGGCTCGGGCGTCTTCGCGACGGTGGCATCGACCTCGCTCGGCGAGGTGACGGGCTTGCCCTTCTTGTCCTTCTTGTCGCCCTTCTTGGGCTTCTTGATCTCGGGCTTCTCGAGCATGAACGTCACCGAGTTCGGCGCCGTGACCTTGCCGTAGACGCCCGGCACGAGCTCGCCGCGGTCGAGCATCGGGACCTCGCGGCCCATCGCGATCTTCTTGCTCGGCTTCACGTAGTCGCCGCAGATCCAGCCGCGCGGCTCGATCTCGACCCACGGCTTCTCGCAGCCCTTGGCCTTCTGGGTCCGCTTCCAGCGCACGCGCGTGTCGATCGCGACGGTGCCGATCCGCTTCGCGTCATCGCCAGGCTCGATGCGCACACCGACGGTGCGGACGAGCTCGAGCGACCGGGTGCCGTCGGGGAAGTCGGGGGCGGTCGGCTCCGCGGGCTCCAGCGGCTCGCCCGGCTGCGGCGGGGCAACAGGGAGCGGAGGCGGTGGCTTGTCACCACTGCTCTTGCTGCCGCAACCCACGGCGACCACCACGAGCGCCCCGAGGCGACCGAGCCACATTCTGGTGCAGTAGCACGTCCGTGATACCTTCGCAGGCAGATGAAGCTCGGCGAGATGCTCGTGCGAGATGGCCGACTGACCGAGCCACAGCTGGAGAGCGCGCTCAAATTCCAGGCCCGCGATGGCGGCCGGATCGGGACCGTCCTGTTCGAGCACGGGATGATCGATCTCGAGGCGCTGACCGTCTATCTCGGCCTGGAGCTGGGAATTCCGATCGCCACCGGCGCGATGCTGGAGCGGGCAAAGCGCGCCGCCGTGAGACTTTTGCAGCCGCAGATCGCCTTCAAGCACAAGTGCGTGCCGCTCGTGGTCCAGGACCGCCAGCTGATCGCCGCGATCGAGGATCCGCACGATTTTGCGACGCTCGAGGCGCTCAACGCGATCACCGGGTACCGCGTGCTTCCGCGCGTCGCTCCCGAGGTCCGCATCTACTACTACATCGAGCGCTATTACGGCGTTGCCCGCCCCGCGCGCTTCGTGAAGTTCGCCGACACCGCGCGCGGTGACGAGGGCGCCGTCGATGCCGGTCTGCCCGCGCCTCCCCTCCCCGGCCTACCGCCGGTCCCCCTGGCGGTGGTCGCCGCGCCGGGTCCGCGACCACGTCTGCGCAGCATGAAGATGGCGAAGATGTTCGACGAGTCGGAGGCGCTCGAGCTCGACGCCGAGGACCTCATCGACTCGCTCGACGCCGATGACGCCGCGCCGGCCGAGACCGCGCCGATCACGAAGACCGAGCCGGTCTCGAGCGGGCCCTCGATCCCGCGCACACGCTCCACGATCCCGCCGCCGCTGACGGTGCAGCCGCTCTCGGCGGACCTCGCGATGCGCGAGCTCGCGACCGCGACGGACCGCAATCGCATCGTCGAGGCGCTCCTGGGCTACGCCGCATCGACGTTCGAGTCGAGCGTGGTGTTCACGGTGCGCGACAACCTCGCGTTCGGTTGGAAGGCGCTGGGCGTGCCTGGCTACGCGCACGTCGAGCACGTGCTGATCCCGCTCGAGGCGCCGTCGGTGCTGCAGTCCGCGCTCGCCGCCGAGAACGGCATCTTCCACGGCGCGCTCACGCCGTCGACGGTGAGCTCGTACCTGTACAAGGTCCTCGGCTGCGCGGAGCCAACGAACGTCTCGGCGGGCGCCATCACGATCGGCAAGCGCGTCGTGAACTTGCTCTACGGCCACGGCAAGGAGCTGTCGCCGATCCAGATCGGCGTGCTCGGCCAGGTCTGCAAGTCCGCGGCAGAGGCGTACACCCGCCTCATCGCCGCGAAGAAGAAGTAGCGCATCGCAGAGCGGTGCGCGGGACGATCAGTTCAGGCCCTTGATCGGGCCCTGCGCGCCGGTGGCGTGGCAGGCACCACCGCTGCAGTTGCCACCGCCGGTCGTGAGCTTGCCCACCATCGCCGAGTGGTCGGGGCAGCCGGAGACATCGGTGATGGTGGGGAACGTGATCTGCTGGGTCGGGCCGAAGTGGAACGTGCCGCCACTCTCGGCGACCTGGATCAGCGTCTTCGTTCCGCTCTTGATGCGGATGACGGCGCCGGGGTTCGGGGTCACGCCATCCTGCTTGTAGACCGTGCCGGCGGCGGTGAACTCACCGCCCGGCTGGCCGAGCAGGTGACATCCGACCGCGATGCAGCCCTCGCCCGCGTGGGTGGGTCCGCCAGCGGCGCCATGCTCGTGCGAAACTCCGGGAGTTCCACGGTCTTCACAGGTCGTCGTGAAGCCGGCGCTGCCAACGCCGCCATCGGTCCCGCCGGTGCCGCCGATCGGGACTTCCCCGACATCGCAGGCCGCCAGCGACACCATGGCCAGAACGGAAGTGGTGAAAGCCCGCAGTAAGACCATTTGTATCAGACGGCTACATGCAATTGCTAGCGCACCTCGGGGGTCACCTCGCACGCGAGCTGGAACTGGCTGAAATTGGCTCCGGAACACGGCGGATGTGCGCGAGACACCAGAACAACTCCCGCAATGACGGAGAGTAGGCACCCCACGGGGAGGACGAATGCCCCCAGCGGACCGGCCTGCCCCCGTTGCCGCAGCAGCCAGGCCAGGGCGGCCGCGACCGGGAGACTGAACACGGCGATGAGCGCTGTGAGGGGTAACCCCGGAGGGAAAAAGCCGTTCCAGGCGGCCTCGCGAAGCTGATTCGGTGCGAGGACGAGGAGGAGCGGGAGTGCCGCCGCGACGGGAGCGAGCCCGCGCAGAGGCCCGAGGCGTGGTGCGATGGCGATCACGGCCGCGGGGACGAGCCAGATCCACGCGAGCTCCGCCGCGCCGATCGCCATCAGCGCGGAGCCGACGACGAGCGGGATGCCCGCGGCGATCACGAGGTAGCGCAGCGTGCCGATCCAGCCGCGCAGGCGTCGCACGACGAGCGCGAACAGACCGAAGGAGCCGAACAGTACGAGCAGCTCCGCGATCACGAACGTGAGCGGTGCGTGGAGCCATGGTGCCGGATGATCGCCGCGCGTGACGCGCTCGAGAGCGAGCGTGGCCACGGTCGCGAGCGCGAAGCAGCCGAGGCCGACGAGCACACCGCAGCCACCGCGAACGCGCATGGTCCGCTGCGTGATCAGCGCCGCGAACGCGCCGAGGGCGAGCAGGAGCTCGAGCGCGAGCAACAGCCAGCGCGGCATGATCCGGTTGCGCAGCACCGGCACCCAGAAGCCATCGGCGCCGCCGATCTCGGGAGGTGGTGCCCGCGTGAGCGCGAGCAGCACGCGGCCAGCCTCGTCGACGGAGTCTCGATCCACGCGCGCGAGCACGTCGCGCGGGCTGTGATACGCGAGGTCGATCCACTCGCCGTCCTGGCCGCGATTGTAGAGATGAAACGCGCGGATCCCGCGGCGCGTGAACGGTCCGTGATCCGCGCGCTCGGCCTGCGGCCACCACCGGCTGACCACCCGATGCGCGAGCGGCGCCCGGATGGTCACGCCCGCGCGCTCCGCGGCACCCGCGAGCCAGCTCATCTCGTCGGCGCCGATCAGCTCGCTCGCACCGTTGAGGACGAGGGCGCCACGACCGCCGACGAGATCGAGCGCGACCGCGACCGAGACGTCATCGCCGAGCCGGGCCGCGAGCGCCTCCGCACCGACGAGCCCGACCTCCTCGTTCGCGGTGAACGCGAGGATCACGCCGTACGCGGGCGGCGCGTGCGCGAGCTCGCGCGCCAGCTCGAGCAGCAAGCCTACCGACGCGCCGTTGTCGACGGCCCCCGGGCTGGCGGCGACGGTGTCGTAGTGCGCCATCACGAGGAGTGCGCGGCCGGGGGGACCGAACCGCACGACGAGGTTCGGATCGGTGCTCTCGGCGCGGCGCGCGTGACGATAGGTCGTCCCCATCACGGTGATCTCCGGGAGGTCCACGGCGCCGATCGGGAACCGCTCGACCTTCACGCCGCTCGCCGCGAGCGTCGTTTCGATGAACGCGGCGGCCTCGCGCGCGTGCGACGACTCGCCGGGCCGCGGCCCCAGCACCATCAGCGAGCCGACATGGACCATCACCTGATCGACATCGAGGCCGGGCCCGGGCACGGGTGCCGAGCACGCGGCGATCAGCGCGAGGAGCACCGCGGCGCGCACGCGACTAGCTCGCGAGCGCTCGCAGCAGCGCTTCGGTCTCCGCCGGCGTACCGACGGTGATGCGCAGGCAGTTCGCGAGCGCACCGGTCGCGCCGAACGAGCGCACCGAGACGCCGGCCGCGAACAGCTTCGCGTACGCCGCCGCGCCGTCGGGAAACCGTACGAGCAGGAGGTTTGCTGCCGACGGGAACACGTGAAGCCCGAGCCCGCCGAGCGCGATCGCCATGCGCGAGCGCTCCGCCACGACCTCCGCCGCGCGCTTGCCGCCCCACTCGCTCGCATGCTCGAGCGCGAGCTCCGCGGCGCGCTGATCGAGCGCCGACAGGTTGTACGGTGGCCGCACCTTCTCGAGCACGGCGGCGATCGCCGGCGCGCTGATCGTGTACCCCACGCGCAGCCCGGCGAGGCCGATCTTCGAGAGCGTGCGCATCACGACGAGGTTCGGATGCCGCGCGAGGTGCGGGAGGTTCGAGACGCCCGCGTACGCGACGTACGCTTCGTCGGAGACGATCACGGTGTCGCGGTAGCGCTCGGCGAGCTCGAGCGCGAAGCCCGTGCGCCACAGCGTGCCCGTCGGATTGTTCGGCAGCGCGAGGAACACGGTCGCCGGGCGCTCGCGTGCGATCGCGGCTTCCACCGCCGCCTCGTCGAGCGTGAAGTCACCGTGCAGCGGAATCTCGACGAGCGGCAGCCCGCGCGCGATCGCGGCGAGCCGGTAGTAGACGAAGCTCGGCGTGGGATACAGCACCGGGCCGGGGAACGCGTTGCACAGCATCGAGATCAGCTCGTCGGATCCGTTGCCGAACACGAGCTGCTCGCCGGTGAGGTCGAGCTGACGCGCGACGATCGCGCGGAGCCGCGTGGCCTGCGGATCGGGGTAGCGCTCGAGGGGCAGCTCCGCGAGCGCATCGGCGATCCGTGCGCGCAGCTCGGTGGGCAGACCGTACGGCAGCTCGTTCGCGTCGAGCTTCGCGACCACACGCGCCGGCTTGGGGACGTGATACGCGCTCGATCCCCGCAGCGCTTCGGGCACCCGCGCCGCGAGCGGGCCGAGGTCGGACTCAGCCACGGTTGCCTCGCAGCAGCGCGGAGCGGCCGTGGCCATCGAGGCCCTCGCACGCGGCGAGCGCGGCGATCGGTTCGGCGTGCGCGGCGGCGGCGGCGGCGGAGTACTCGACGATCGACGTGCGCTTGCGGAAGTGGTGCACGCCGAGCGGCGAGGCATATCGGCCCGCGCCGCCGGTGGGCAGGACGTGGTTCGCGCCGGCGAGATAGTCGCCCGCGGCCTCGGAGGAGTACGCGCCGACGAAGATCGCACCGGAGGTGGTGCACTGCGCGGCGACGGCGCGCGCGTTCGCGATCTGAAGCTCGAGGTGCTCGGGCGCGAATGCATTCGCGAACGCGACCGCCTCATCGATCGAATCGAGCACGATCGCGGCACCGTGCTCGCGCAGCGCGGTCTCGGCGATCTGTCGTCGCGGGAGATCCGCGAGCTGGCGCACGAGCTCGGCATCGACCGCCGCCGGCAGCGTGGCCGACGTGGTGACGAGCACTGCGCGCGCCTCGGTATCGTGCTCGGCCTGTGCGATGAGATCCGCGGCGACCCATGCCGGGTTCGCGGTGTCGTCGGCGATGATCAGCACCTCCGACGGCCCGGCGATCGAATCGATGTCGACCTCGCCGTAGACCTGGCGCTTCGCCGACGCGACCCACGCGTTGCCCGGGCCAACGATCTTGTCGACGCGCGGCACGGTCTCGGTGCCGTAGGCGAGGGCTCCCACCGCCTGCGCACCACCGAGCTCGAACACGCGATCCACCCCGGCGAGCTTCGCGGCCAGCAGCGCCTCGGCGGACGCACCGGGCGTGACCATGATCACCTCGCCGACACCGGCGACCTTCGCCGGGATGGCGGTCATCAGCACGCTCGATGGATAGCGCGCCGTGCCGCCCGGCACGTAGAGACCGACGCGCGCGAGCGGCGTGACGCGCAGCTCGAGGCGAACGCCGTCGAGCGTCATGTCGACCTCGGGATCGAGCTGCGCGGCGTGGAACGCGCGGATCCGACCGACCGCGAGCTCGAGGGCCTCGTGGACCTGCGGCGCCACGCCAACGGCGAGCTCGGCCCAGCGCGCGGGCGACACCTCGTAGCTCCCGTCGGTGGGCTCGCGCTTGTCGAACCGTCGCGTGTACTCGGTCACGGCCGCATCGCGGCGCGTCCGGACGTCGTGCAGGATCGCGGCGACCTGATCG
This sequence comes from Haliangiales bacterium, assembly GCA_038203335.1. Taxonomy (GTDB): domain Bacteria; phylum Myxococcota_A; class Polyangia; order Haliangiales; family Haliangiaceae; genus JABFXX01. The sequence continues at coordinate 19,978 of JBBRED010000016.1, forward strand.
TCGATCGCGCCGGCCATCCGGGTCGACCGCTCGAGCAGCGGTGTGGCCTGTGCCAGGCCTCGCAGTTGCCTCAACATCACTTCTTCTTTGCTGGCTTCTTCGGGTCGGGTTTCGGATCGAGCGCCGGATCGTCGGTCTCCACCTTCTTCTCCGGAATCTTCACCTTGTTCGGGTCGTAGTGGTCGAGGTTCGGCGTCGGGGCGTTCGGGTTGTAGGGCTCCTTGTCGTCGCCCTTCTTCGGCTTGTCCTCGGGGCCCGGCGGCAGCGGCCCCTCGAGCGCGCCGCCCGGGAGCTTGGACGGAAACCGGTCGCCGTAGTCGCTGACGACCGAGCTCGGTACGCCAATGCGGCCCTGCCCGCCGACCTTTACCACGTGCATCTTCGACGGCCAGATCGCCCAGGCCTCGCCCGGGCCCTTGATCGTGAGCGCGCGCACGCCGCCGATCTTCTCCTCGTCGACCTGATAGCCCTTCTCCTGCGCGAGGCGGCGTACGAGCTTCACGGTCTCGCGCACCACGCCGTCGGGTTTCTCGTACGAGGTAACGGTCACGTTGACCAGGTCCTTGTCCTCGATCGACCCGCGCTTCTCGGCGTCGCTCGTGATGTAGCTGGCGCTGTACGCCTCGCCTTTATTTCCTTCGATCCACACTTCGACATCGAGGAGCGGGCCCTGGAACCGGCGGTAATGCCACGACCCCAGGTCGCCCTCGACCACGAGGCGTTTCGGAACAGGCTTGTGACCTCCGCACCCGACGACGAGGACCAGCGCCAGGACCCAGGATCGCATCCGCTATATCGTACCTGTTATCCGTGTTGACAGCGCCGCCCCGTCGCTGAATAGTCCCGCCACCTCTATGGCCAGCTACCTGTTCTCCTCTGAATCCGTCACCGAAGGTCACCCCGACAAGCTGTGTGATGCCGTCTCCGACGCCATCCTCGATGCGTGCCTGGCCGTCGATCCACACAGCCGCGTTGCTTGCGAGACCGTCGCGAAGACCGGGTTCATCCTGGTCGCCGGCGAGATCACCACGCACGCGCAGCTCGACTTCCAGAAGATCGTTCGCAAGACGGTCCACGACATCGGCTTCACGTCGAGCGACATCGGCTTCGATGCCGCCACGTGCGCCGTGATGGTCGCGATCGAGCAGCAGTCGCCTGACATCGCGCAGGGCGTCGACCGCGGCGACCCGAAGAAGCAGGGCGCGGGCGATCAGGGCCTGATGTTCGGCTACGCGTGCAACGAGACGCCCGAGCTGATGCCGCTGCCGATCCAGATGGCGCACCAGCTCGCGTTCAAGCTCGCCGAGGTTCGCAAGCAGAAGGCGAACGGCATCAACTGGCTCCGCCCCGATGGCAAGACCCAGGTCTCGATCCGTTACAACGACGGCAACGTCGTCGGCGTCGAGGCGGTCGTCGTCTCCACCCAGCACGGCCCCGAGGTCGAGCACGAGGAGATCTACGAGGCGATTCACGAGCTGGTGATCAAGCCGATCGTTCCGGCGAAGCTCATCACGAAGAAGACGAAGATCCACGTCAACCCGACCGGCCGCTTTGTCATCGGTGGTCCGCAGGGCGACACCGGCCTCACCGGCCGCAAGATCATCGTCGACACCTACGGCGGTTACGCGCGCCACGGTGGCGGCGCCTTCTCGGGCAAGGATCCGAGCAAGGTCGATCGCTCGGCCGCGTACTACGCGCGCTACATCGCGAAGCACATCGTCGCGGCGGGTCTCGCTACTCGCTGCGAGGTTCAGTTCGCGTACGCGATCGGCGTTGCCGAGCCGGTGTCGATGCTCGTCGACACCTCCGGCACAGGCATCGTCGCCGACGACATCCTCACCAAGGCCGTCCTGAAGGTGTTCGATGCGCGCCCGGGCATGCTGATCCAGGAGCTCGATCTCCGCCGTCCGATCTTCCAGCCGACGTCGGCCTACGGTCACTTCGGCCGCGAGGGCTTCTCGTGGGAGCAGACGCCGCTCGTCGACAAGCTGCGTAGCGCTGCCGGCGTGAAGACCCCGAAGGTCGCCGTCGCGCAGCCCGTCGTCGAGGCGGTTGCGGCCGCTCCGGCGAAGGCCGCGAAGGCCGCGCCTGCACCGAAGGCAGCCAAGGCGGCGAAGGCCGCCGCGCCCGCGAAGGCGACGAAGGCCGCCGCGCCCGCGAAGGTCGCGCAGCCGATCATCGTCAAGGCCGCGAAGGGCGCGTCCAAGGGCGCGACCAACGGTCACGCGAATGGCAATGGCCACGCGAACGGCAACGGCAAGGCGAACGGCAACGGCAAGGCGATCGCGGTCAAGACCAACGGCAAGGTCGCGATCAAGGCGGCCGCTGCGAAGTCCTCCAAGAAGGCTCCGCCGCCGCCCGCGAAGAAGAAGAGCGCGACCGTCGCGCGCGCCTGATCGTCGCTCGGTGACGACAGGGGGCCGAGTGCATGCGCGCTCGGCCTTTCGTGCGTCTGAGGCCACGACGCCTCGGCAAGACCTGGAACCTGGCGCACGCTGGTTAGTGAAAGCCCGTCCCATCGTCGAGGGTTCGTGGCATCGTTGCCGCGATGCGTAGCCGGTTGATCGCAGCGGTTCTGCTCCTCGCGAGTGGAACCGCCGGGGCATGGGTGGGTCAGGAGTCCGGTGAAGTCGGGGCGACGCGCGGTGACCGCACGCTGGTGCCTGCGCGCGCGCTGCCGAGCGGCTGGCAGGGCACGCAGGACCGCGTGACGGGCGTGGTCGCGGAGATGTGGGGCGGTCACGTCGACGCGCCGGGCGCCGTCGCGGATGCGAAGGTCGCCGAGGCGGCCGCCCGCACGTTCGTGATCGCGAACCTCGCGCTGCTCGCGCCGGGTACGAAGATCGATGACCTGGTCGTGCGCACCAACCGCGAGGATCGCGGGCTGCGCACGGTGTGGTTCCAGCAGACGTGGCGAGGCGCGCCGGTGATCGGCGGCCAGCTCGCCGTGATGATCAAGGCGGACCGCGTGTTCGCGGCGAGCTCGCAGGTGCTGCCGAGCGTGGCGATCGCGGTGCCGGCGCGGACGGGCCCGGTGTCCACGCGACGCGCCGAGGACTGGATCGGCGGCCGTGCCGTGACGCGCGCGATCGGACCGCGCGTCGTACTGCCGATCGCAAGCGCCACCGGCGTCGAGTACCGCCTCGCGGATCAGCTCGACATCGAGACCACGGACCGCGCGGGGCGATGGGACGTGTACGTCGGCGTCGATGGTTCGCCGTTGCTGCGACGCTCGAAGCTCTACTTCGCCACGAGCACGCTGCAGTTCGACGTGGGCATGCGCTATCCGGGCGGCACGCGGCACGCGGCACCGGCGCCGCTCGCGAACATCACGGCGGCCGGATCCGCGGTGACCACCGGCAGCGATGGCTCGTTCTCGTGGCCGGGCACCGCGAGCACCACCGTGGTGCCCGGAGTGGTGGGCACGCAGATCGCGGTCGCGAACGGCGGCGGTGCACTCGCGACCGCGTCCCTGACGGCGCAGCCGGGCGTGCCCGTGGTGTGGAGCATGGCGAGCGACGAGTACAGCGACGCGCAGCTGACCTCGTACATCAACATCGGGATCTCGAAGGCCCGCGCGCGCGTGCTGATGCCATCGCTCGGAAGCTGGCTCGACGAATCGGTGGGCGTGTTCGTCAACGAGAACGACACGTGCAACGCGTTCTCTACCGGCGACGATGTGCACTTCTTCCGCAAGAGCACGGAGTGCGAGAACACCGGTCGTCTCGCCGACGTGATCGATCACGAGTTCGGGCACTCGGTGCACGCGCACGCGAACTCCGGCTCGTACGCGAGCTCGCTCGCCGAGGGCCTCGCGGACTTCTTCGCGTCGACGATCGTCGAGGACCACGGCCTGGGCCGCGGGTTCGCGTTCAACGACGCGGCCGTGCGCGACATCGATCCGCTGACGGGCGAGGCCGTGTGGCCGCGCGACAAGGTCTCCGATCCGCACATCACCGGCCTGATCATCGCCGGTGCGCTGTGGGATCTTCGTAAGGCGTTGATCGCGCAGCTCGGACAGAGCGCCGGCCAGGTGGCGGTCGATACCGCGTTCGCCGGCGTGCTGCAGAACTCGCCCGATATCGTCGGAGCGTACCTCGCGGCGCGGACGGCGGATGACGACGACGGCGATCTCGGCAACGGCACACCGCACGGCTGTGCGATCGAGGCCGCGTTCGGACGCCACGGGCTCGCCGGTACCGGATTCCAGACCACCGAGGTCGGCGTGCCGGTGGTGACGGGGACATCGTTCTCGGTGCCGGTCACGATGCCGACCGGCACGGTGTGCCCGCCGCCGCAGGTGACCAGCGTGGAGCTGCGGTGGCACGTGGGTGCCGGCGCGCCGAGCACGGTGGCGTTCACGCCGAGCGGCGCGAGCTGGGTCGGGATGCTGCCCGTGCAGCCCGATAGCACGGTGGTCGCGTACACGATCACGGCGAAGCTCGACGACGGATCGGTGGTCGCGTATCCGCAGAATCCAGCCGATCCCGAGTACACGCTGTTCGTCGGCACGCCGACGGAGATCTGGTGCGAGCGGTTCGATGCCGATCCGCACTGGACGCCGGCCGCCAACTCGGACTGGCAGTGGGGCGCGCCGAAGGTCAACGTGATCGGCGATCCCACGATGGCGTTCGTGGGCAGCGCGGTGCTCGGCAATGACGTGCTCGGCGATGGCCGCTACGCGGGCAACGTGACCAGCACGATCACCGCGCCGATGATCGCGGTCCCGAGCTTCGATCAGGTTCACCTGCAGTTCCGCCGGTGGCTCACCGTCGAGGACGCGACGTTCGACAAGGCGACGATCGCGGTCAACGGCACCACGGTGTGGACGAACGCGATGTCCGCGAATCAGGATCTCGATCACATCGATCGCGAGTGGCGGTTCCAGGACGTGGACGTCACGAGCTATGCCGGCGGCCCGATGCAGCTCAGCTGGTCGCTCGCGAGTGACATGGGGCGCGAGCTCGGAGGCTGGAACCTCGACGAGGTCTGCCTGGTCGGCGTCAACAAGCGCGCGGCATGCGGCGATGGCGCGATCGATGTCGACGAGGACTGCGACGATGGCAATACGGCGGGCGGCGATGGCTGCTCGGCGACGTGCTTGGACGAGGACGACGGCGGCTGCTGCTCCGCTGGCACGAATCCATCCGGACCGCTGCTGCTCGGGCTCGGTGTGGTGATCGCGATCGCGCGGCGCCGGCGGCGGTAAGCTCGCGGCCGATGTCGATCACGTTCACGCGCACGATCCCGATCCTGCGGATGTTCGACGAGGTGATGACGAGGGCGTTCTACGTGGACTTCCTCGAGTTCGAGGTCGTGTTCGAGCACCGCTTCGATCCCGCGGCACCGCTGTACATGGGCGTGCGGAAGGGCGCGTGCGATCTCAACCTGTCAGGGCACTTCGGCGATGGCTCGCCGGGCGCCGCCGTGCGGATCGAGACCGTGGGGCTCGACGAGTACGCAGCGCTGCTGCGCGGCAAGCAGTACAAGTACGCGAGGCCGGGTGAGCCGCAGGATCAGGAGTGGGGATGCCGGGAGCTCGCGATCCAGGATCCGTCGGGTAACAGGCTCATCTTTTACGTGAACTTGCCCCGCCCGTAAGGGACGCTCGCGAGACCCGTTGATGAACCAGATGCTCACGTGTCCACTCTGCGATGGTCTGACGCCGACCACGGCGTCCACGACGTGCCTCCACTGCGAGGCGCCGCTGCGCCGCCCACCGCGGTGGATGCTGCGGTTCACGAAGCTGCTCGGTCCCGCGGGCGCGATCTTGCTCGCGGCGTGCTACGGCGCGCCCGGGCGCTATCACGCCGAACGACCCGTGGGTCCCGGTGGTGCCACGCGCGTGGATCACGATGGCGACGGCAACCTCGGGCCATACACGTGCGAGCAGTACGCGGGCCCGAGCTGCGCGCAGGAGCTGCACTCGCAGCCGCCGGCACCCGATGCCGATTGCGATGACAACGATCCGACGCGCTATCACGGGGCGGCGGATGTCGATGGCGATGGCATCGATCAGAACTGCGACGGTGTGGATGGGTGGCGCGATCCGGCCAAGCCGATGCCGGTCGCGACGGATCCGCCGGCGCAATGAGTGATCCCAAGTCCCACGAAACAGGGGCGCGCAGCAGTCCCGGAGGGGATGCGGAGGGAGATAGCCGCGCGCGCCGCCGGCTCGATGTGATCACGGAGGACGCGTTCCCCGCGTATGTCGTGTGGGAGCTGACGCTCGCGTGCGATCACGCATGCACGCATTGCGGCTCGCGCGCGGGTGTCGCCCGAGAAGGTGAGCTATCGACCGACGAGGCGCTGGATGTGGTGCGGCAGCTCGCGGCGATGGGCACACGCGAGGTCATCCTGATCGGCGGCGAGGCCTATCTGCACGTGGGATTTCTCGCGATCGTGCGCGCGCTGCGCAGCGCGGGGATCGCCCCGGCGCTGACCACCGGTGGGCGCGGGATCACCGAGGAGCTCGCGGCGGAGCTGGCGGCGGCGGGCCTCGCGTACGCGTCGGTCTCGGTCGACGGACTCGAGGCCGCGCACGATCGCATGCGCAACCTGCGCGGCAGCTGGCGCGCGGCGATGACCGCGCTCGAGCGGCTGCACGCGGCGGGATTGCCGACCTCCTCGAACATCAACCTCAACCGGCTGAACCACGGCGATCTCGAAGCGCTGTACGACGAGTTGCGCGCGCGAGGCATTGGCTCGTGGCAGGTGCAGATCACCGCGCCGCTGGGGCGCGCTGCGGATCGAACCGATCTGCTGCTGCAGCCGTGGGACTTGCTCGCGGTGGTGCCGCGGGTCGCCGCGTTGAAGCTGCGCGCGAGAGAAGATGGAATCGTGCTCACGCCGGGCAACAACCTCGGCTACTTCGGTCCCGAGGAGACGCAGCTGCGATCGATCGCGGCGACGGATCGCGATCATTGGCGTGGCTGCCAGGCGGGGAAGTTCGTGATGGGCATCGAGGCGAACGGTGGGATCAAAGGTTGCCCGTCGCTGCAGCCGGCGTACGTCGGCGGGACCACGCGGCAGCGCTCCATCGCGGAGACCTGGAGCCGCGCGCCCGAGCTGGCGTTCACGCGGCGGCGGACCGTCGACGATCTGTGGGGGTTCTGCCGCACGTGCGCGTTCGCGGAGCACTGTATGGGCGGGTGCAGCTTCACGGCGCACTCGGTGTTCGGGCGCCCCGGCAATAACCCGTACTGCCACTACCGCGCGCGCACGCTGGCGAAGCAGGGCCTGCGCGAGCGCCTCGTACCGGAGACGCGGGCGCCCGGCGAGCCGTTCGATCACGGCACGTTCACCCTGGTGATCGAGCCGCTCGATGCGCCCGATGCGGTGCTACCGCCCGAGCGCCTGGTGCAGATCCGGCGCTAGTGGCGCGCGGCGGCGATGCGTTGCTCGAGCAGGTGACCGTCGACGTCGGTCTCCGATTTGATGCCGAAGTAGACCTTCGGGCCGCGCGGATCGTCGGTGATCGTGAGCTTGAGGTCGAACGGCTCCGGGCCATCGACGGGCTCGATCGTGTACGCGCTCGTCACCTCGTCGTGGGTCTCGTGCAGCGTGAACGTGATCTCGGTGCCGGTCGCCTTGAACGAGAACAGCTCGAAGATACCCTTGAACAGGGTGCGATCCTGGAACACGCCGCCGCCCATGTTCGGGACGAAGCGGTAGACGTGGAGCTTGTCGCGCTCGGACGTCGGATAGGTATCGAGCCAGTTGCGGTCGATGAGGAGGCTCTTGGCCTCGTCGGCCGAGACGTGCGGCGAGGGCTTCGCCGAGGAGCACGCGGCGAGGGCCGCGGCGAGGGCCAGCGTGGGCAAGGTGCGCATGCCCAAAGCGTAGCGTAGATCAGGCGGCGAGGATCCGCAGGGCGCCCTCAGCGCCTCGCGTGATCTGGCGCTTGCGGGCCTCGGCCGTGCCGCCGACCGCGCACACGAGCAGCTCGGTGCCATCGATCTCGACCTTCATCATCTGGACCTGCCAGGCCGAGCCGCTACCGAGGAGCGTTCCGGAGAACTCCTTGATGCGCTGCCCCACGATCACCATCCTGGCCGCCACCTCGTCGCACGCGTACGTGTCCCCCGACGAGGCGAGCGGCAGGCCATCCCCGTCCGCGACCACCATGGCTTCGATCCGTCCGTCCTCGCAGCACTGCGCGAGCTGGTACCTGAGCGCTTGAACAGCCGTGTTGGCGCGGCGTCGCCGACGTTCCTGGATCAACATAAAAACAATCGTTCCAAGTCCCCGGGGCGGGGGCAACATTTGCGCCTGTCTCCAGAGCTCACCTGGTTTGATCCCGCGTCGGTGCAGGCGATCCGCCGATCCTCTTCGTAGGCACCGAAACGAGCGCGCCAGGAACGTATGGCCGTCGGAGATTCTCTGGTCGGCGAGGCCGAGGCGCACTCCTGCGCTGAGCCGCGGCGATGACCAGGACCCGCCGCTCCTCCTGCCGAAGCGTCCGTTCCCGCGGCAATGTTCATTGATCGACAGCGCGGCGCGGCGCGGGAGGCTTGCGAGCTCTCCGTCGCCGAGTGACCCGAGCGCATCTCCGAAGGGGAGAACCGCGACCGCGCACGTGCACACCTCGAGTGTCGGAACACATCCACGCCGTATCGGCCAGCGCGTGGCGCGGTGGCGTCCGGAATCGCCGACGCCGGCGCCCACGCGGTCAACTCACGTGATCCCTGGAGGTAAGCTGTCCGCGTGACCTGGCCCGTTCTCGACGACAAGCTCCTGGCCGACGCCGCCGCCACCTATACCTTCCGGCTCGGCGTGCCCGCTCCGCTCGCGATCACGCCGGATGGCTGCGTGGTGTTCCGGCGGACCCCGGCGCGCGGGTTCGCCGCGGACCTGTTCGAGCTGTCGCCCGATGGGGTGGTGCGCACGCTGGCGACCGCGAACGATCTGCTGGGCGCGGGCGAGGAGACGCTGTCGGCACAGGAGAAGGCGAAGCGCGAGCGCACGCGGACGGCGACGCGGGGGGTGGTGGAGATCGATGTGTCGGCGGATGGCGCGACGGTGTTCGTGCCGATCGGTGGGAGGTTCGTGCTGATCGATCGCACGAGTGGTGCGAGGACAACGATCGATCCGGGCGGCGCTGCGTACGATCCGCACCTGTCGCCCGATGGCGCGCACATCGCGTTCGTGCGCGATCGCGCGCTGTGGCTCATCGGGCGGACGGGTGCCGCGCGCGCGCTGACCGCGCCGCCGGAGGGGTTCGAGGATGGCGTCGCGGACTTCGCGGCGCAGGAGGAGCTCGGGCGTACGCGCGGGTACTGGTGGTCGCCGGATGGAACCGAGATCGCCGTCCAGCGTACCGACAACCGGGCGATCGATACCATCTACGTCTCCGATCCGCGTCACCCGGAGCGCGCGCCGGTACCGTTCAAGTATCCGCGCGCGGGCACCGCGAACGCCACGGTGGCTCTCGGCGTGGTGGCGATCGCGCGCGCGACGCCGGCGATCGCGTTCGATCGGACGATGAGCTGGGATGCGGAGTACCTTGCGAGCGTCGACTGGCCGGCGAATGCGCCGCTGACCGCGCAGGTGCTCGATCGCGATCAGACGACGATCAGCGTGCTCGTCCTCGAAGCATCGGGCACGCGCGTGCTGCACACGGAGCGTGACGAGGCGTGGATCAACGTCAACGTCGGCGCGCCGAGGTGGTTGCCGGATGGCTCGGCATTTCTGTGGATGACCGAGCGGCTCGGCGCGTGGACGCTCGAGCTGCGCGGGCGGGATGGCGCGCTCGTCAAGCAGCTCACGCAGCCCGAGCTGATGCTCCATCACCTGGTCGGTATCGATGATGGCGCGGCGATCGCGATCACCACGCCGACGCAGACCGTTCAGCAGGTGTGGCGGATCCCGCTCGATGGCGCGGCACCGCAGCGGCTCGACCGCGACGATGGGGTAGCGAACGTGACGCGAGCGAAGCACGGCGTGCTCGTCGTCGAGACCATGCTCGCTGCGGGCGGGCGCAAGGTCACGGCGATGTCGACGCGTGGTGCGCACGAGCTGCCGAGCGTCGCCGAGCAGCCGGCGCTCGTACCGACCACGGTGCTCGAGACCGTGATCCTCGACGGGCGGCTGCACAACGTGGCGATCACGCGGCCGCGCGGGTTCGATGCTGCGCGGCGGTATCCCGTGCTGCTCAAGGTCTACGGTGGGCCGCACGCGCTGATGGTGCAGGCCGCGCGCGATAGCTACGTGATGGACCAGTGGTACGCGGATGCGGGCTTCATCGTGGTGCGGAGCGACAACCGCGGCACACCCGGCCGCGGGCGCGAGTGGGAGCGCGCGGTGCTGCGCGATCTGGTGACCGTGCCGCTCGCGGATCAAGTCGGCGCGTTGCGCGCGGTCGCGGCGAGACACGCGGAGCTCGACATGGATCGCGTCGGCGTGACCGGATGGTCGTTCGGCGGCTACATGGCCGCGATGGCCGTGCTGATGCACCCCGAGCTGTTCAAGGCCGCGGTCGCGGGCGCGCCGGTCACCGACTGGGCGCTCTACGACACCGCATACACCGAGCGCTACATGAAGCGGCCGCAGGACAACCCCGCGGGCTACGCGCACGGCAGCACGCTCACCCACGCGGCGAAGCTGGCGCGCCCCCTCCTGATCATCCACGGCATCACCGACGACAACGTGCACTTCGCGAACGCCCTGGCGCTCGTCGAGGAGCTCTACGTCAACGCGAAGCGCGCCGAGTTCATCACGCTCTCGGCGACGCACATGGTTCCCGATCCGAAGCTGGCGCTGGCGCGAGAGCGCGTCCAGATCGAGTTCTTCCGCGAGAAGCTGTGATCCTGCACCGCGACGATCGCTGCGTGGTCGTGCACAAGCCGAGCGGGCTCTCCACCCACCGCGGCTGGGACGACTCCGACGACGCGCTGCTCCAGCGCGTGCGCGACGAGGTCAACGCCTACGTGTATCCGATCCACCGGATCGACCGCGGCGCCTCGGGCATCGTGCTGTTCGCACTCGACAAAGAGGCCGCGCGGTACTTCACCGACGCCTGGATGGCGCACGGCGCCGACAAGCGCTACCTGGCGATCACGCGCGGCCACCCCGCATCGCACGTGATGCTCGATCATCCGATCCCGAAAGCCCCAGGCGAAGCGCGCGTCGAGGCTCGCACCGAGATCTGGCTCAAGGAAGCCTTTGGCCGCTACGCCCTCGTCGAAGCGCGTCCGCACACCGGACGGCTCCACCAGATCCGGCGCCACCTCAAACACCTCTCGTGCCCTCTGATCGGTGACGTGCGCTACGGCAAAGGCGAGCACAACCGCCTCTTCCGCACCGACCACGCCCTTCATCGCCTCGCCCTCCACGCCACGAAGCTGACCGTCCCGCACCCGGACGGCCACGACCTCGTGGTCGAGTGCCCCCTCGCCGATGACATGGCCGCCGCGATCGCGAGTTGCCGCACGGCCTACGCACCGGGGTTGCTCCGAAACGACGCAACCCCGGAGCGGTAGCTCGCCGCCCACGGGACAGTTGCTCCGAAACGACGCAACCCCGGAGCGGTTAGCCCGCGTGTCTCTTGCCCACGACGACCCAGCCGATGAGCGCGCCGACCAGCGTGGCCACTCCGCCGCCGACCGCGAACACCGCGATGACGCTGCCCGCTTCACTCCCGGCGCCGTGTCCGGCGGCGACCGAGTTCGCGATCATGTACGCGAAGCCGGCCGTGCCGATGGCCGAGCCGAGGAACGCGGCGCCGAGCGGGCGCGACCGAGCGGACGCGCCAACCGCGATGCCGGCCACGAAGCAGCCGGCGGCGATGCCAACGAGCAACGCCGTGCCGATCGAGTCCGCGCTCGCGGTTTCCGGGCTCCCGCTGTCCGCGAGGATGACGCTCCCGATCACGGTCGCGAGCAGGCACGCACCGAACGTCGCGAACGCCGTGTAGAGGATCCATGGCGCCGACGAGAGCGTCGCCGAGCCGAGCAACTTCTCCGAGAGGTACGCACCCCCGATCGCACCGCCTGCGGACAGACCGCCGAGAAGCGCGACGAACTTTGCGGTCTCGCCGGGCGCCACGCGCCACAGGAGCTGACCGATCGCCGTGCCGGCCGCGAGGCCAACGATGGTCGCGACCACGGCGACGGCACCGATGGCGGGCTCGATCACCGTCGATCCCCGGCTCGCACGCGCCGCAATGAACCCGCCGACGAACGCGCCGCCGGCCATCATCAGGTAGCCCGGAATCTCCCCCTTGATCCCGGTGATCGCCATCACCAGCATCGCGCTGAAGATGCCGCCACCGACGAGAAAATACGACAGCACCACCGACGCGAACGAGAACCCCTGCTGCATGGGGCCACGCTATCACGCGAGATCGCGAGACAGCTCCGACCAGAACGCGTCGCTCATCAGGTAGAACGCCCAGAACCTCTCGACGGGCTCGACGCCGCGACGCTCCTGAAACAGCACGAGGTCATCGAACTCACCCTCGAACCAGCCCCACAGAAACCGCGCGCGGACCACGTCGAGGTTGCGCGCGCGAAGCTCGGCGAGCGCGTCCTCGACCTCGTAGTCGTCGAACTCCTCGACGAGCGTGGAGGCCTCGTCGATCATCGTCCCCAGATACGCGATGCCCTGCTTCGTCAGCTCGTAACGATTCTTCTTGGCGTTGATGGCGATGATGTCGTCGACCGCGAGCTGTTGCAGCACCTCGTCGAGGGGCGACAGCTCGGACGGCAGCACCACCGGCAGCTCGATGCCGCCGTCCTCGGGTTTGAGGTCGAGCTTCTTGAGCAGCACGAGCGATACGAACGTCTGCTTCTGGTCATCGGTCAGAGCGAGCACCATGCCTCCGCGGTGAGAATCAATCGGTCCCCGTCGCGCCAGCTCGCCACGTCGCCGCGGCCGTAGCGCAGCGGTGGAATGACGCCCGTGGGACGGTGAAGCGTGGCGGCGTGCGGATTGCACAGCGCGAGCACGATCGCGCGTGACGGCGGCAGCATCGGCAACCAGCGCGCGAGGAAGTCCGACGCGAGCACCGTGACCGCTCGATCCGGTAGCTCGAGCTCGAGCTCGATGTCCTCGGCGAGCACCTCGCCATCATCGGCCGAATGCAGCGCGACGACGACCACATCGGTGACGCGCTCGCCATCGTCCTCGCCGATCGCGAGCCACAGCTCGTCGACCTGCGCCCAGCCGAAGCCGGCGTAGTCGCGCGACGGGGCATCGCGATCCTCGTCCAGGTGCAGCAGCTCGAGGACCGGCCGCTCGCGAAACGGTAGATCCGCGATGGTCAGCGTCGACACTGCTAGGCGGTCAGCCGCTCGGGACGCGAGGTGCGACCGGCCCGCGCGAGGCCGAACGAGCCACCACCGCGACGACCGCCGCCACCACCGCTGCTCGGCCGCGAGGTCGGCCTGCTGCCCGAGGGCTTGCCGCCGTACGACCGGCCGCTCTTCGAGCGCGGCCCGAAACGCTCGGGGTTCGAGTTGCGATAGCTCGCCCGGTTCCCGTGCAGGTCGCTGATCCGCGTCCCCGGCGTCACGTAGGGCCGCGCATACATCGGCGCGTAGCTCGGCATGAACATGCTCGTCATCATCTGACCCATCAGCATGCCGGTCGCGATGCCGATGAACGGCGAGTGGTAGGCGCCGTACGCGCCGTAGCCCATGGTCTGGTACTGCGCCGTCCCCTCGCCCGTGGGCTCGCGCTTGATCGTGAAGATCTTCTCGGCGTCCTCGACGGTGCCGTTCGTATTCTTGTCGAAGAACCCGGTGACGACCTGGGTTTTGTCGCCCTGATCGTGCACCGAGATGCTGATGACCTCGTCGCCCTCGTAGATCTCGTTGATCCGCTTCTCGAGGTCCTCGGGCCCATCGGCCTGCTTGTAAGCCTCGTTCACCTTGTCCCAGTCGATCTGGACGTTCGTGTTCTCGGTCGTCGCCCAGCGATCGACTCGATCGTTGCCCGAGTCGCACCCGGTGACCCCGCCGATCAGGGAGGCGGCGAGCGCGGTGGCGAGCAGCGTGGTCTTGAACATGCGGGTACCGTAGTGACGGTGGCCTGCCTCGTCAACCTAACCAAATCGCGACGCTACGCGACGAGGGTGTCGTCTTCGGCGAGCTCGCGGACGCTCATGTCGAGCACCGCCCAGATCACGGCAGCGATGACCGTGGCCACGGCGTCGGCCTCTTGCTTCATGAGGACCACGTTCAGCTCCTCGATCTGATCGCGGATCGAGCGGACCATCGCGCGGTCGCATTTGCCGGCCCGAACCGCCGTCATTCCTGCGGCGAGCGCGTGGTGGTCCAGCCGCATGTCGCCGACCGGCGTGCGGCCACCAAGGACACGGCACGCGAGTGCGAGACCAGCGGCGAAGGCGTCGTTGTCGTCGGTGGCGAGCTCGCGCTCGAGCAGACGCATCACCGCCGGCTGGCGGATCGCGAGCCAGCTGACGTCATGCTCGGCGGCCATCAGATGGGGGTCGGTGTTGAGCATGGTTCGACCCTAGGCAGGGCGAGATCCGGTGCGCCAGTTTTCGGCTATCTTCCGCGCCATGCGCTCTGCCTTTCTCATCGACGGTCTGCGCTCCCCATTCGGCCGGTACGGCGGTGGTCTCGCCGGCGTCCGCGCCGATGACCTCGGCGGTCAGGTGATCGCGGCGCTCGTCGCGAAAGCGAAGATCCCCGTCGAGCGGATCGACGACGTCATCTTCGGCTGCGCGAACCAGGCCGGCGAGGACAACCGCAACGTCGGCCGCATGAGCGCGTTGCTGGCGGGCCTCCCCGTCTCCGTCCCCGGCGTCACCGTCAACCGCCTGTGCGGCTCGGGGCTGCAGGCCGTCGCCGACGCCGCGCGCCTGATCGCGACCGGCGAAGCGGACCTTGTGATCGCCGGCGGCGTCGAGCAGATGTCGCGCGCGCCGATGGTGATGGCAAAGCCAACCGAGGCGTACCAGCGCGGCAACCAGACCCTGTTCGACACCACGCTCGGCTGGCGGTTCGTGAACCCGAAGATGGAAGCGATGCATGGCACGCTCGCGATGGGCGAGACTGCCGAGCGCGTGGCCGAGAAGTACAACGTCACGCGCGAGGCGCAGGATCGCTTCGCGTGGACCTCGCAGCAGCGCGCCGGCAGGGCGATCGCGTCCGGCCGCATCGCGCGCGAGCTGACACCGATCCTGACCGGCACGGATCGCAAGACCGGCGCCGAGATCCGGGTCACCGCGGACGAGCATCCGCGCCCCGAAGTCACCCTCGAGCAGCTGACGAAGCTGAAGCCTGCGTTCACGAAGACCGGCACGGTCACCGCCGGCAACGCGTCCGGCCTGAACGATGGTTCGACCGCCCTGCTCCTCGCCAGCGAAGCGGCGATCAAGGAGTTAGGCCTAACCCCGGCAGCGCGCTACATGACCAGCGCCGCCGCGGGAGTGGAGCCGAGCTACATGGGCATCGGCCCGGTGCCGGCCACAAGGAAGGCGCTGGCCAGGGCCGGGTTGACGGCGCAACAGATTGACATCACGGAGCTAAACGAAGCGTTCGCCGCCCAGGCGCTGCCGTGCATCGACCAGATCGGGCTCGATCCCGAGCGCGTGAACGTCAACGGCGGCGCGATCGCGTGGGGCCACCCACTCGGCGCGTCCGGCGCTCGGCTCGCATTGACCCTGATGCTCGAGCTCCAGACCTCGTCTTCTCGCTATGGACTCGCATCCATGTGCATCGGGGTTGGGCAGGGGATCGCGATGGTCCTCGAACGCGTTTGACGCCAATTATCGGTGACAATCTGGGCCCGCCACACCACACACTCTCTGAAGCAACGCGCCGTCTGGCGTTGTGGGGGGGTGAGGGCGTTGTCCGATGAGTAGCGTGCAGGAACAAGTCGCCAAATCGCTGAAGCTCGTCGGCCGCGTTCTCGGCGACAAGTTCAAGCTCACCGCGTGCATCGGCATCGGCGGGAGTGGCGCGGTCTACAAGGCCGACCAGATGGCGCTCGGCCGCACGGTCGCGGTCAAGATCCTCAATGAGGACCTGTCCGCGGACTCGCGGATGATCAAGCGCTTCCGTGACGAGGCAACGAGCGCGTCGCGGCTGAACCATCCGAACTGCGTCTCGATCATCGACTACGGCCAGTCCTCGGACGGCCTGCTCTATCTCGCGATGGAGTACGTCAAGGGCCCCACGCTGACGCAGCTGCTGGTCAACGAGAACCCGCTCGCCGTCGATCGCGTCGTCGACATCACGATGCAGTCGCTCGCCGGCATCGAGGAAGCGCACCTCGCCGGCGTGATCCACGCCGACCTCAAGGCGGACAACATCATTCTCGATCAGCGACGCGCCGGCATCGACGTGGTCAAGATCGTCGACTTCGGCATCGCGCGGCTGATCACGGGCGCACGCGAGACCGAGGACCGCTCGATCAGCGGCACGCCCGAGTACATGGCGCCCGAGGTGATCAGCGGCGCGCCGCCGAGCTTCGCCTCGGACATCTACGCCGTCGGCATCATTCTCTACGAGCTGCTCGCGTACAAGACGCCGTTCTTCGCCGGCTCCACGACGGAGATCCTCGCGAACCACCTGAAGGCGATCATCCCGTCGCTGTCCAACCGCCGCGACTCGGTGCCGAAGGAGCTCGACGCGATCGTCGCGCGCGCCCTCGCGAAGCACCCCGCCGATCGCTTCGTCTCCGCCGCCGACATGCGCACCGCGCTCGGCGCGATGCAGGCACGCACGCGCGCGCCGAAGACCGATGCTTGCCAGCAGTGCGGCACGTCCTGCCCGCCGAGCTTCAAGTTCTGCCCGGAGTGCGGTGCACCGCGCTCGCGTGTCGCAAAGGCGTTCGAGCCTTTGGCGTTGCCCGGCCCGGACAACCTGCTGCCGCTGCAGTTCACCGGCCGCGCCGAGGAGCTCCAGACACTGCTCGACCACATGAAGAAGCCGGCCGGCAAGGACACCGGTCTGCTCATGATGGGCTTCGATGGCGCCGGCCGCAGCGCCCTGCTGCGCCACGCGTATCCGATCGCCTCGGCCGATGGCCCCGACGGCACGCAGGGTCGCGTGATCTATCAGATCGGTCCGGACCCGAGCGGTCTCGCGGCGCCGTTTTATCCGATCCGCTCGCTGCTCGCCGCGGTGCTGCAGCTGCCGCCGGTGTCGAGCGAGGTCGAGCTTCGCGATGCCGTGATGCAGCTGGGGCTCAACGAGCGCGACATCCCGGGCATCGCGCAGCTGTTCGGCCATCCGACGAGCCTCCTCGAGCTCGAGCCGCCCGTGCGCCGCCGCGAGATGGTGTGGTCCGCGCTCCGTGCGCTCGAGCGCGCCGCACTCGCCGGTCCGGTCACGATCGTGTGCGAGGATATCGACCGGTTCGATCATCCGAGCCTCGAGATCCTGCGCCGCACCACCGAGGTGCACGAGCTGACGCTGCCGCCGGTCATCATGACGTCCACGACGCTGTTCGGGACGCAGTGGCCGTCGAGCGTGCCGAGGCTCGAGATCGGCGCGCTCGAAGCGAAGGACCTCCAGAGCATCGTCGGCTACCTCACCGAGGCGGGCGTCAAGAAGCTCCCGCCCGTACAGCAGCTGTTCGAGACCACCCGCGCGTACCCTGGACACGTCGAGCACGTGGTGCGCTACCTGATCGAAGGCGGCAAGGCGGAGGACACGCAGACCTCCCTGCCCGACTTGATCTCCGCGCGCCTGTCGATGCTCAAGCAGTCCACCCGTGACGTGCTGCAGGCCGCCGCCGTGCTCGGCATCGAGCCGCAGGTCGACCTCCTGCGCTCCATGCTGCCGTCCGACGAGCTCGAGACCGCGATGGCCGACGCCGAGCGCTCCGGACTACTCGGACACGATCCATCGGGCGAGCTGACCTTCACGAGCCGTCTGGTGCGCGACATCGTCTACGACGCAACCCCGGCGGACGTTCGCCGTCGTCTGCACGCGCAGGCCGCGACCGCCGTGGAGGCGCTGTCGCCGGACATCGCGCTGCTCGGACATCATCACGATCTGGCCGGACACGCGAAGGAGGCGATCACGCTGCTCCGACGCGCCGGAGATCACGCGTCCGAGCAGCTCGACGAGGTCGGCGCCGGACAGTTTTTCCATCGCGCGCTGGTCGCCGTGCGCCAGGCCGTGCACGTCGGTGATGACGACGGGACCGCCGAGGCTCAGTTTGTTCTGTTGTCGGTGAAGCTCGCGGACGTGCTGCGGACCCGCGGCGAGACGGCGCTCGCGCGTGGTGTCCTCGCGGAGGCGCGCGACTGGTCCGGCGCTCCGCTGCTCGTGGCGATGGTGGATCGCGCGGGAGCATCGATCGCGCTCAGCGAAGGCGATGTCGACGGCGCGATCTCCGGGCTCCGCCGCGGTGTCGGGCGCGCGATCGCGACGGGCGACATGAACCTCGTGTGCGAGCTGTACCTGGATCTCTCGACCGCGCTGCTTCGCGCCGGTGATCCGGAGATGGCGCTCCACGAGCTGGTCGAGTGCATCGATCTCGCGACGCTCGGCGAGGGGTTCACGGCGATCGATGGCCCCGAGCCGTTCTGGCGGATCCTCCGGGCGCAGGCGCAGATGATCGACGCCTCCGGGGATTCGTATCGGGCTCTCCGGCTGGCCGAGGCCGCCCTGTTCCACGCCCAGCGTGTTCGCTCCCGGCTCGGCGCGGCGCGGGTCCAGCAGCTGCTCGCCACGCTCTGCGACAAGGCGGGTCTGCAAGGAAAGGCCGAGCGATATCGGGCGGCTGCGATCAACGAGATGCGCACGCTCGGCGACCGACGGGCAACGGCGGAGCTGCTCCTCAACGACACGCCGGCGAAGTCCGCGGTCATCGTTCCGAACCGGCTCAGCGACGCCATGGCGCTGACCAAGGAGATCGGCTGGGCCGAGGGTCACGAACGGGCGAAGCGGAAGTCGAACCCGCCCCCCAACGCAAAACCCGAGTGACCGATTTGCCGCCATCATGCGGCTGAAACATGGTGATCCAGGGTACTATTTACTGGTGGGTAGTATCCTCCTCGTCGAAGCCGATCCCGCGATCAGCGATCAGTTCGAAACAGCGCTCACCGCAGCCGGGCACTCGGTGCTCACCGCGATGCTGACGCGGGAAGTCCTCCCGATTATTCGCGAGGGTGGCATCGATGCGGTCGTGATCGATGCGTACGATCCACGGGTCGGGATCATCGAGCTCGCGCGCGCGATCGAAGCACTGCCGGATGCGCCGCCCATCGTGTTGCTGTCCGGTTCGCCGCAGGCGCCGGAGATCTCGGCCCGCATCGGTGTTGCCGCCTTCTTGCCGAAGCCCTGCGACCCGGCCGAGCTGGTCGCCGTGACAAACCGGCTCGTCGGTGGGGCAGTTCGCCCAGTGAGAATCGTCGAAGGTGATCCCAGCCGACCGTCGCGCCCGCGGATCTGACGCATAGTCGGGCCGTGAATGACGGCAAGCTCGAGCAGAGCACGCTCAGGATCGAAATCGCCCCGCGTACGATCGTGTACCTGTTGCTCGCGGTGGCGTCCGTGTGGATGGCGTTCCAGCTCGCGACCGTGCTCACGGTGATCACGGTGGCCCTCGTGCTCGTCGGTACGCTCGATCCGCTCGTGGCGTTTCTCGAGCGCCGGGGCATCGGACGCGGGCGAGCGTTGGTCCTCGTGTTCGCCGTCGTGGTGCTCGCGATCGGCGCCATCCTGCTGCTCACCGTTCCGCCGCTGGTCTCTCAGTTGTTGACGATGCTCGAGAGCGCGCCGAAGGCACGCGATCAGCTCATCGAGTGGCTGCGGCACTTCAAGTGGGCCAAGCCGCTGATCCAGTCGGTGAAGGCGGTACCGATCAACGACCTCGTGGTGCACGCCGGCAACACGATGCTCGGCTACTCGTCGGATCTCTTGACGATCATCGGGTACGGCATCTCGACGTTGTTCCTCTCGATCTACCTCCTCGCGGATCCGGTGCGTGCGAAGGGCCTGCTCTACGCCGTGGTGCCGCGCCACTACCACATCAAGATCGCGCGCATCCTGCTCGAGCTGAAGGTCATCGTCGGCGGGTACATGCGTGGGCAGCTGATCACGTCGGTGTGCATCTTCGCGTTCGTGTTCGCGCTCCTCACGTTCTACAACGTAGAGAACGCGCTCGCGCTGGCGTTGTTCGCAGGGCTCACCGACATCATCCCGTTCGTTGGCGGATACATCGCGAGTGCGCCGGCGATCATCGCGGTGATCCCGTCCGGATCCACGTCGATCATCTTCGTGACGGTCCTGATGTTCCTCTACCAGGAGTTCGAGTCACGCATCCTCGTGCCGCGCGTCTACGGTCGCGTGCTGCGGCTGTCGCCGGCGATCGTCATCATCGCGCTGCTCATCGGCGGCACGCTGATGGGCATTCTCGGCGCTCTGATCGCGCTGCCGATTGCCGCCGGCGTGCAGATGGTGGTGCGCGAGCTGCGCGTGGAGCTCCCCGGCGAAGCGCCGCAAAACGAGACCATGCGGGTTCGCGACGAGAAGGCCGAGACCATCTACGAGCAGCTCGCTGAAGGCGCGACGGCCGCAGATGCCGGCGTGATCGCGAGCGAGCTTGCGCAGCAGATCAAGGACACCGAGAAGCGCGGTCTGACCCTCAGCGGCCAGATCCCGATCATGTCCGCCGAGGAAGCGCAGGCAAAGCGGACCGAGGAGCTCGAGGAAGCGGTCGACGAACGGGTCGCGAAGGACATCGGCGACGGCACGCCGAAGCCGAGCGAGTAGCGTAACCGGCCGCGGGCTGCCGCAGCCCAGCGTGGATGGCTCGAGCCGTGGCCTGCGCTGTCCTCCTCGTCGCTGGATGCGCCGGAACGCGCACATGATCTTGCGCTCGGGCAGATCCGGTTGGAGATGCTGGTGAGCGTCTGTAACCCACTCGTAACCCACTCCGGGGTTGGAACAACCGACCCCAGCTACGAGGTCTTGTCCGACGGACGGACGCGATTCATAGAGCCGTCCACCGATCTCGCGTACTTGCCAGCGCACTGGTTGAGGCGCGCGAATTGCTGTGCACGAGCCCATGTCTCAGCCACGTCAGGTGCTCGCAAATAAGTTCTACATGCTCACGCGCCGGACGACGCAGCGGCAGTTCTGGCTCCGACCGGACGAAACCACCACGAGCATCTTCGTCTACTGCCTCGCAGAGGCTGCAAAGCGATTCAGCGTCGACGTCCTGATGACGATGGCGGAATCAAATCACCACCATACGATCTGCTTCGACCGCCGGGGGAACTTCCCCCAATTCGTCGAGCACTTTCACAAGATGGTCGCCCGGTGCCTCAATGAACGGTGGGGGCGCTCCGAGAACCTGTGGTCATCAGAGGAGCCGTGCATCACCCGGCTGCTTGATCGACGAGCCGTTGTCGCGAAGCTCGTGTACGCCGCGATCAACCCTGTCAAAGACTTCCTCGTTCAGCGGGCCGTCCAATGGCCCGGAGCCAACGGATACGCCGCGCTCATCAACGGGCGGACTCTCAAGGCTCGCCGTCCTCACCATTTTTTTTCGGCGAACGGCGTGATGCCTGAGGAGATCGAGCTCAATTTCGTGATCCCTGCCGTCGTCGGACCGCGTGACGAAGTCGTCGCGGATCTTCGTGCGCGAGTCGAGCGATTCGAGACCGCACTCCTTCGTCACCGCCTCAAAACGGGGCGAACGATTCTTGGACGCGCGCGGGTCCTCGAGCAGTCGCCGAAGGCTTCCCCCTCGAGCGAGCCGCCCACGCGCGAGATCCGCCCTCGATTCGCGGGTCACATCAGCACGCGCGTCCCTGCGCTCCTCGCGTACCGCGAGTTTCTCGCGGCACATCGCGATGCGAGGCGTCAGTGGTTCGCAACCGGAGTAGCCCTTTTTCCCGCCGGCACGTACTACCTCGCACGAATTGCACCGATCACCGTGGAGCAGGCGCTCTCGTTCAATTGAGCGTCGACCAGAACGACTCGGACAGGCGCTCCATCGCGTCGGGCCACGAACGGTCCCGGCGCCGCTGCTGCATGGACGACCTTCCAGGCCGGCGCCACCGGATCGTTCGAGCCCTGCAAGGTCGTCTCGATGTCGGAGACCGAGCAGTCATCCAGGCAGAAGAACCGAGAAGAGAGAAGAACCGAAACCCCAGAGAAGAACCGAAGAAGAACCGAAACCCCGGCGCGGTCTACACCAACCAAGTGAAGAAAAGAACCGAAACCCCGGTGCGGTCTACACCAGCAGACGCACCCCGGCGACCGGGAGCGTCATCTTGCCGCCACTTACGCGGAACGTTTCTCCGCTGAACGGGTCCCGCATCACGGATCGCTCGTCGGCGAGCAGCACCGCAGTCACGGGCTTGGGGCCGTCGTTGATCAGGAATACGGCGCGCGCGTTCCCGGTGGCGTCGGAGTAGACGTACGCTCGCACCGAATCGGGACCTTCGATCTGCCATGTCTCGGGAAGCTCGCCGGCGAGCGCCGCGAGATCTGTTGCGAGACCGCGGAGATCGTCGAAGGAACCCTCTCGGATCTTGCCGACACGACGGGGGAGTGGGTCGGCGAATGGTTGGTCGAACTCGTCGTGCGTGGGCAACCCCGGACCGACGACGACAATGGCGCGCTTGTGCTCGACGAGCCCCCGTAGGCGCGATGCGAGACCGCGATCGAGGCGATTGATTGTCGGCACGATCACGGCGCGAAAGCGTGCGAGCTCGTCCTCGGTGGCCGACTCGTCAATGATTGCGTAAGGCACCTGGGCGAGCTCGAGTGCGGCGCAGATCGCCGAGTGCCAGCGGCGGGCTGCGCTCGCAGACGGATCGGTGCCAAGCTCGGCGGAGCCGGCCGGGCCGAGATGGAGAATCTCGGCCAGCGCTGGGGGGAGTTGGCCGGCAGTGTTCGTCGCCGCGCCGAACCGCGCATCGGCCCGCGTGTCGACGAGCACTATCGGGGTTGCGCGGCGGAGAGAAGGCCAGTCGATGTCCGCAAGGGTAGATAGAAGCTGGGGGATCCACTTGGCGTGTGGTTCGATGACACCGTCTTTGGTAATCGCAGCGCCGTAGTAGCGGTCGCGTTCGACTGCCATGAACAGATTGAAGCCGCGCATCCCGCCAGCGAGAAGCGTCAGGAGGTGGTCGCGTTCGCGGTTGGCGTCGTCGCCATTGTCTAGAGGTGGGAACCACGGGAAGAAGCCAACTCCAACCTCGAACGCGAGCGGGACCGGAGAAGCGACGGCCGCAACCTGCAGTGCCCGACGACGCACGGTCCGGAGTTCCGCACGCGGAGTGTACGCGTCGAGGCCAACGGGACCGCCGATCGCGTGCTGCACCCCACGCTGCTCGGACAGCGCGAGCGGGCCAGGCGCGAGATTGTGGAAGCGTGCGATGCCCGAAAATCCAACCCCGGAGAGGGCCGCGGCGAACAGGCCGAGCGAGCGCGCGAGGTATTGCTCTTTGAAGCGCACCCACGAGATACACCGCGAGGCCTGCGCCGGATCCCATGCGCGCGGCGGCGCACCTTCGAGGCCAGAAGCCTCGTGCCACCAGGCGACGGCGTCGGGGTGGTAGTCGAGGTCGTAGGCGCCGAGGCGGAAGAACAGCTGGGCTTCGTTGTCGACGCCGATCGCGACGACCGGACCGGCCGGAGCGAGGTGCGGCGAGACCACGCGTGCGACCTCCGAAAACCAACCCCGGACCGCCGCGTGGAACGCGGTGCTGGCGTAGGAGGGCAGCGGCCAGGCGCGCGGCGGCGACGGAAGCCAGGCCGGCGTGCCGTGGGCTGTTCGGGCCTGGATGGCCGGATCCGCGAGCACGTGGTCTGGAAAGCCGAAGGCGGTAAGCTCCGCGTTTACGTGGGGGCCCGGGCGCAGCACGACGGAGAGACCGGTGGCGCGGGCGAGCTCGAGGAACGCCGCGAGATCGTTGGGGCCGGTCCAGTCGTAGGCCTCCGGGGTTACCGCGTGCACCCGCCAGGGCACGTAGGTCTCCACGCAGGTCAACCCGAGCGCGTGGATCGACTTCAAGCACGCGCCCCACCGCTTCGGGTCGACGCGCCAGTAGTGCATCGCCCCGGAGTAGAACGGCAGCCGCCGCTCACCGCCCGGGGTTGCGATGGTCAGCCCGCGTTCGTCGAACCGGGTGCGCTGGCGTGTTTCCACGTGCGGTCCTCCAGGACGAAGCGGCTCGGGCCGCGCGCCCACGCGGGCGTGTAAGTCAGCGGGGCGCTGTCGCCCGTGCCGCCGTCGACATACTCCGGATCCCAAGGCATCAGCAGCGTCGGCCCCGTATCGCCCGGCTGCATCGTCCGCAGCCGCGGCAGGATCGGATGCGGCTCCTCGGCGCGAAGCTTCGACGCCGCGAGCACCCGTTCGATCGTCGGATGCTCGGCGAGCTCCCACATGGTGCGCATCTGCGGCGGGGGCAACGCCAGCGCACCCGCGCGCACGATCGCATCCTGCGGCGTCACCCACGCCTGATCGACGGTCTCGATGTCATCGAAGCTCGGGTCCTGTCCGCTCGGCAGCTCGCACACGAAGAACCGCGCCGAGAATCGCTTTGGCTCGATCGACGGCGTGATCCAGTGCGACCACGGCTGCAGCACGTCCGTCCACCAGCCCATTCCCGCCGCCGCGATCACCGCGGTCGCGTCCGCGCCATCGAGGACCTTCTTGCGCAGAGCCGCGATCGACATGAGCGCGCCATCGGCGAGAGTCTCGTTCTCTCCGCCCGTATCCTTCGCGAGCAGCACGCCGGCTTCCTCGAACAGCTCGCGCGCCGCACACGTACGCGCGTCCTCGTTTGCCTCGGCACCGCCGCCCGGGAACACGAACGCCGAGGCCATGAACGATGCGCCTTTGCGCCGGCGCACGAGGAACACCTCGAAGCCCGATGGCTTGCTCCTCCGGAGCAAGATCACGGACGAGGCCTCGCGAAGCGGCGACGCGGTCACGCTCGTTCGTACCACGCCTCGGGATCAGTCGATGCGCAGTTCGCCACGAACCGGCTCGTCGTCGAGCCCGAGCCAGTCTTCGATCTGTCGCTCGACGTATCGCGCGACACGGCTCTCGTTTGTCTCGAGCACCAACCGGTCCGCACGCCCACGCCTGCGTGCGAACACGCCGAACCAGGTCAGAAATCCCGCACGCGGTTGCCGCTCGACGACGAACAGCGCATCGATCGCGCCCGCACCCATCACGAAGCCGTCCTCGCCTTCGCGGACCTCGAGCGCGAGATCATCGACGTCGATCACCACGTCGAACGGATCGAGCCCGCGTCGCGGCACGACGTTCACGCGGATCCGCAGCGTGTCCTTGCCGGTCTCGATGCCGCGATACGGCGTGCGCAGCCGCAGCTCGGTGGAGATCGTCTCCGTCGAGACGTTGCGCGGGCAGTTGCGCGACCGGCAGAACACTCATCTCATTGTACCGCCATCCGGTCGATCGGCGCGCGTGAACCACCACGCCCACGCGATCGCGACCGCCTGCAACGGAAGGCGTCCCCACAGCGCCCACCCAGGCACATCGGTGTCACCGAGCTTCAGGTGATTGACCGCCATGTTCACATTCGCGGGGAACACCGCGACCAGCAACGCGATCAGTCCCCATGCCGCGAGGCGTCGCGTCGCCGGCAAGATCAGGCCGAGCCCTCCGAGAATCTCGAACACGCCGGAGATGTAGACCAGCGGAGCATGCGTGCTCGCCGGCAGCTCCGCCGGCATCATCCCGAGATACGGCGCCGGATTGATGAAGTGATTCGCGCCGGCTGCGACGAAGACCACCGTGAGCACCCAGCGCAGGACGGTCTTCACGCGCGTGCGATTCACGCCGCGAGTGTAGGCTCGTGCTTCTCGCATCGCGCGGTTCGCCCGCGCCCGCCGGCGGCGGTCACACCGCGATCCCCCCATCGCACCGCCACCTGATGGGTCCGATCCCTCCAGCGCGCCGGTAACCGATACGCCATCGCCCGATGCGCCCGGGTCCGCGATCCCCATCCGCCCCCGAGCCCGACGCTTGCTCCGAGCCTGAACCGAGTGCGCCGGCTGCTGGAAGGACGTGACCACGGGCGCGCCTTCACCGGGGCCAGGAACTGAATGGACACGTGCGAGCACCTGGAGCCCGCGGCTCGCGAT
>JBBRED010000017.1:0-46019 GCA_038203335.1 Haliangiales bacterium
GGTGGCGAACCCGGCCGGCACGCCGATCAACTTCGGCGAGACACGCTACCCGCGTAAGCGTACGGATTGCGCGGCGTGCCACACGTCGACGAACTGGACGCTGCCGATGACCCACTCGACTGCGTACGCGCCGAGCACCGCGCTCGAGCTGACGTGCAGCGAGCCCCCGGGCAACGACACGAACAGCTACTGCGATGCGCCGTTCTGGACGGTCACGGCCACCACCAGGATCGCGCCGCAGACCTCGGTCTGCACGAGCTGCCACGACGCGCCGTACACCGCCGCGCACGCGCTCGTGAACACGACCGTCCTCGGCGCAGAGGCATGCGCGACGTGCCACGGGACCGGCAAGCAGTGGGACGTCGGAAAGTTCCACGGGATGCCGTGAGGTGGATGATGATCATCCTCGTTCTCGCCGGTTGTGCCGACGAGCGCGACCGTCCCGACGGCGGACCTTCGATGGTGCGCCTGCACCCGGATGGGATCCTCGATCCGGCGAGCGAGCAATTCCACGGCAAGGAGCTCGAGCGTCATGACTGGAGCTTCGCGCTCTGCGCGACCTGCCATGGCGAGAAGCTCGACGGTGGCAAGGCGAAGGTGTCGTGCCTGACGTGCCACAAGGATGGCCCGACGGCGTGCGCGACCTGCCACGCCGATGGCCCGACCACGAACGCGCATGTCGCGTATTGCGTGACTGGTAAGCTCGCGTGCGCGGAGTGCCACACGGTCCCTGCAACCTGGGATGCGGAGGGGCACATCCTGCGAGACGGTCACGCCGATCCTCCGCCGGCCGAGGTCACGTTCGGCGCGCGCGCGAACCTCTCTCTGCTCGTGCAAGATCGCGCAGGCGCGGCGACGTTCGCCGACGGCACGTGCTCGAACGTGTACTGCCACGGCGCCGTGTTGCACGCGGGCGGCGGAGCGATGACCTCGCCGCGGTGGACCGATGCGACGCCGACCGGAGCGTGCACCGGCTGTCATGCGTCGCCGCCGCCCAGCCACGCGCAGAGTGCGTGTACGAGCTGCCATCCGGCCAACGCACCGCACGTCGACGGGGTGGTGCAGATCGGCACCACGTCGGGCTGCGATGGATGCCACGGCGGTGCGGGATCCCCGGCGCCGCCGCGCGATCTGGCTGGCAATACGTTCACCACCGCGCTCGGTGTGGGCGCGCACCAGGCGCACCTCAACGCATCGGGACTGCGCGGGCCGATCGACTGCGCGACGTGTCACCTCGTGCCTGCATCGGTCACCTCACCGGGTCACATCGATTCTGCGCTGCCGGCGGAGGTCACTCCGAGCCTCGGCTGGGATCGCACCACGGCGACCTGTACGACGGCGTGGTGCCACGGCTCCGCGCGGCCGCAGTGGACTCAGATGGGGCAGGTCACGTGCGGTAGTTGCCACGGCATCCCGCCCGCCACGCCGAGCCACACCGCGGGGATGGCGATCACCGAGTGCGCCACCTGTCACCCCAGCTCGGTAACCCCGCAGGGAGGGATCCGGTTCGTCAACGGGACGACGACTCACCTCGATGGAGACGTCGATGCACTTTGATCCATTCTTGATCGCTGCACTGGTCACCACCGGCATCGCCGTGGTGCTCCTGCTGTGGTTCCTGATCCGCCGGCCGGCCCTCACGAAGTCGACGAAGGTCATCCTGATGTTCGGGATCGGCATCCTGCCGCTGATGACCGCGGCGAACGGAAACGTGGCGGGCTTTCACGCGACCACGCAGCGCAGCTTCTGCGGCTCCTGCCACGTGATGACGCCGTACAGCGATGACTCCGATAGCCGCGAGAGTACTTCGCTCGCTGCGCGTCACGCGCGCAACAAAATGTTCGGCGACCAGAACTGCTACACGTGCCACGCCGACTACGGAATGTTCGGCGTCATCGTGACGAAGATGGGCGGTCTGCGCCACGTCTACGAGTACACGATGAACTACCGGAACATGCCGGTGAAGCAGTTCCTCGAGGAGATCGAGATCCGGAAGCCGTTCCCGAACTCGACGTGCATCCACTGCCACTCCACCGAGAATCCGCTGTGGGGCACCATCGCCGACCACACGAGCACGATCGATCGGTTGCGTGCCGGGACGTTGTCGTGCGCGAGCGAGGGCTGTCACGGCCCGGCGCACCCGTTCAGCAAGGAAGCGAAGCGCTTGAAGGCAGGAGGTCACTGATGCGGCTTCTCCAGATCGCCGCCGTGGTCACGTTGCTCGCGCTCGCGTTGATGGTGTGGTAGATGCTGCAGCCGACGCCGTTGCCGGTGATGCTCGCGATGACGGTCGGGCAGGGCCTCGGGACGCTCGCGCTCGGCACGTTCTTGTACGTGGTGATTCGCGATCTGCGGCGGTCGTACATTCGGCGGCGTGACTCCGCGGAGCCCAAGGACCAGTCATGAGGCTCTGCGCGTTCGCGGCGGTGCTCGCCGGCGCGTCATCGGCCGCGGCCGATCCGATCCGGCTGCGCGGCGACGCGTACGCGACCACGGCCTCGCCGGCGGGTCTGCTCGTCCTCGACGCCGACGGCTCGGTGCACGAGCGGGTCTCTGCCGAGGCCGTGGTGTGGATGGCAGGCCAGCGATCGCCGGGCGAGGACATCACCGGCGATGTGCTCGTGATCGCCGTGCGCGCGCGCTCGCACGACGGCAAGTCGTTCGCCCGGCTTGGCCGGTTCGTCTCGAGCCTCGGCGCGCTACGCCCGATGCACGTCGACGGAGGCTCGCTGCGTTACCGCTTGCCGCGGAAGCTGGACGTCGAGGCCGTGGCCGGCGTGCCGGTGGTGCTCGGGCTCGGTACGGGACGGGCGTGGGACTGGATGGTGGGTGGGCGGGTCTCCCGCCGCCTCAACGAGAGCGGTGCCGTCGGCATCGCCTACGAGCAGCGCCGTGACCGCGGGATTCGCGCGAGCGAGGAGCTGGGCCTCGACGCAGGCGCGGAGCTCGGGAACCACACCGATGCGGCCGCTCGCCTCGCGTACGATCTGCTCGGCGAAGGGATCGCCGAGATCGGCGTGACCGCGAGCCATCGCCGCGGCGCCATTCGGGGCGAGCTCTACGCGACGCAACGCTCGCCCTCGCACCTCGTGCCGGCGACCTCGCTGTTCTCGGTGATCGGCGATGTTCCGGCACAACGTGCCGGCACGGTGATCACCTGGCGCGCTGCGCCGCGGCTCGACATCATCGGCGACCTCGCCGTGCTCCGCGTCGACCGCGATGTCGCCCCGGACGTCACGGGCCGCGCACGCCTGAGGCTCGACGACCGCGGTGCAGGAACGGTGACCGGCGAGCTGCGTCGCAGCGGTGTCGGCGCAGATGCGTGGGTGGGTGCGCGCTTCGCTGCCCGCGTGCCCGTCGCGCACGGGATCTCGGCATCCACCGAGCTCGAGCTCGTGATCCCCGACGACGCTCGCGGCCGCGGCACGGTGTGGCCGTGGGGGCTGGTCGCGGCGTCGTGGCGGCGCGACGACTGGGAAGCCGCGCTCGCCGTCGAAGCGAGTGCATCGCCGGAGTATCGACAGCGCCTGGACGCGCTCGTCCAGCTCTCGCGACGGTGGAGCACGAAGTGATCCGGTACGCGTGGATCGGCGCGGTGATCGTGCTCGTCGCGTGCGCGGGCGTCCTCGGCTTTCGCACGACGCCGACCGATGTGTTTCCTCACCGCAAACACGTGGTCGCGGGCGTGTCGTGCACCCGGTGCCACACGAACGTCGAGAAGGGCGGTCCGGGGCTGCATCTTCCCGACGACGCGACCTGCACCAGTTGCCACAACCCGCCCCACGATGCGCGCCCGTGCCTCGGCTGCCACGCCCCGGTCGATGCGGTGGGTCGCCTCGTCGAAGTGCAGGATCACCTGAAGTTCGATCACGCTCGCCATCTCGCCGGCGAGGCGAAGGGCAACTGCATGCGCTGTCACGTCGGCGTGGCCGACGGCGATTCCGCGATGCGCCCGGTGATGGCGACCTGCTTCAACTGCCACGCACACGACGCGGGACGCGACGCGCGCACGTGCAGCACCTGCCACAAGAACCTCGCGGAGGAGGGTTCGTTGCCGCGCAGCCATCTCGCGCACGAGGGCGACTGGATCCGCGAGCACGGTGTGCGCGCGGCTTCGTCCGGAGAGCTGTGCCAGACCTGCCACAAGGAAGCGTTCTGCGCGGATTGTCACGGTGTCACGGCTCCGGCGATCCCGGCGAAACGGCGGTTCGCCGATCCGAACTCGGGGAGCCTGCATCGTGCGGGGTTCGTGGCTCGTCACAGTCTCGAGGCGCGCGCGCAGCCCGGTGCATGCGCGACGTGTCACCAGCCCGACAAGTGCGCGAGCTGCCACATCGCGCGCGGTGTCGCCGGCGACACCGTGGGGAACCCTCATCCGCGAGACTGGGTGGGCCTGACCGCGAGCGAGAACCGGCATGGCCGCGAAGCGAGACGCGATCCTGCGGCGTGCGCTTCGTGCCACGGCGGCGCCGGTGAGAAGCTGTGCGTCACGTGTCATGCGGTGGGTGGCGTCGGAGGGAATCCGCATCCATCGGGGTATTCGAGCCGGCAGCCGCTGACGTCGATGCCGTGCCGCCTGTGCCATCCGATCGGAGCGCGATGAAGGCAGCGCTCGCATTCGTGTGGCTCGTGCTCGTCGTCGCATGTGGCGGAGATCGAACGGTCGAGGCGCAGCACGTGCCGGCGACCTGGCGCGAGGTGCGCGAGAGCGCGGGTCACATGGTGCACGTCGGCAAGAACAAGCTGCCGTGTACCGAGTGCCACGAGGATGCGTTCACGACGCCGCCGCTCGCCTTGTGCGAGAAGTGCCACGCGAACACGCAGGCCACGGTCCACAAGCAGGACCCGCTCGGCAAGACGCCCACGCCGCAGTGCCGCGACTGCCACGGTTTTGGCCGCGATCTCGAGATCAAGCCGCCCAACTGCATGCGCTGTCATGCGGAGCAGCAGGGCACTCACACCGCCGTCGGTGCGCACGCCGATCAAGCCTGCAGTGATTGTCACCGCGCGCACGGAACTCCCTCGCTGACGCTGCGACAGTGCACCGATTGTCATGCGGAGCGGGCCACGAAGCACGCGGGCCTCCGTGGCTGCCTCGATTGCCACCAGATGCACGAGTCCACGCTCGCCGCCGACGCGAACTGTGCGACGTGCCACGCGAAGCAGACCGGGCACGTGAAGGTGGATGGCCGCGCGATCACCGCCGGCCACGCGAAGTGCACCAGTTGCCACACCCCGCACGAGTTCAGCGCGAAGACCGTCGCGGCGTGCGCGAGTTGCCATCCGAACAAGCCCGTGCTCGCGCCGTCGAAGCACACCGCATGCATCTCGTGTCACGAGCAGCACGATGGAGCGGCGCCGAAGGCATGCACCACGTGCCACGCGAACGAGAACGTGAAGCATCCCGCGCCTGCACCTGGTGGAGGCGCCGCGCATGCATGCGCAGGTTGCCATCCACCGCACACGCTCGTCGTCGGCCTCAAGGCGGTCGCGTGCGAGTCCTGTCACGACAAGCCGAAGCACCATTTAGGGGTCAAGTGCCTCGACTGTCACCAGCCGCACGCGAAGAAGCCCGTGCTCACTGCGACGCTCTGCGCGAGCTGCCACACGAAGCTGGTGCAGACCACCGCGCTGACCGGTCACGCGAACTGCATCGTTTGTCACAGCAAGGCGGCCCACGAGCCGAAGACGCCAGCCCCGGCGTGCAAGAGCTGCCACCTCGCGAAGGTGGCGGAGGTGCGGACGGGACATGGCGGTTGCGAGAACTGCCACACCGGTGGTTCGCATTCGCCGCGGACTCCGATCCTCGCGTGCGCGAGCTGTCACAAGGCCGAGGCCTCCAGCGCGCCGAAGGGGCACTCCGCGTGCGCGAGCTGTCACGAGCCGCACTCGGGCAACCAGAGGCCGGCTGCGAAGTGCGCGAGCTGCCACGTCGAGAAGGCAAGCACGGGTCACGGTGCGCGTCTCGCGTGCGCGAGCTGCCACCAGCCGCACGGACCGAAGGGATCGACGCAGGCCCCCGCCTGTATCACGTGCCACGGCCCGACGAAGCGCCCGGGTCTGCACCGGGTCGTCGGTCACGAGACCTGCGCGAGCTGTCACACCGGCCACGAGACCAAACCGAAGGACGATCGGGCGACGTGCCTGTCGTGTCACCAGGACCGCGTGAATCACGAGGTCACTGCAGCGCGGTGTTCCGGGTGTCACCCATTCGGCAACGGCAAGTAACCTGGCATCGGCGATGCAGCCTTGTCGGGGCATGCAGGCTCACAAGTCCGATACCCAGATCCAGCGCGACGTCCTCGACGAGCTCCGTGTCGACCCGCGCGTCGTGGAGGCCAGCGTCGGGGTCACGGTCGCCCACGGCGTGGTGACGTTGACCGGGCTCCTGTCATCGTGGGCCATGAAGATGGCCGCGCAGGAGGCGGCGCATCGCGTCGAGGGCGTACTCGATGTCGCGAACGATCTCGAGCTCCAGCTGCCGGGCCTCGGCGCGCCGAGCGATACCGAGCTCGCCGAGCACGTGCGGCGCGTCCTCTCGGAGGACCTCGAGCTCCCGGCGCAGCGGATCCACACGACCATCACGCGCGGCATGGTCACGCTTGGCGGCGAGGTCGATTCGGCGGGCCAGCGCGACGAGGCCGCACGCGCGGTTCGCCGGGTTCGTGGTGTCACGGGGTTGTCGAACCGGCTCGCGGTCACCGCACCGGAGCTCGGCGCCGAGGACATCCAGGCTGCGATCTCGGCGGCGCTGCAGCGCCAGGCGAAGCGCGAGGCCGAGCACGTGCAGGTCAGGGTGCGCGACCGCAGCGTCACGCTGACCGGAACGATCCACTCGTGGTCCGAGCGCCGCGCGATCATCGGCACGTTGCGCGGCGTGCGCGGCGTGGACGTGATCATCGACGAGCTGCGCATCATGTCGTGAGCGGCGTGCCGGGCTGTGCATGCGGTTACTCCAACGCATGGGCAAGGTCGCGTGCGCGCGCTGCGCGCTGACGCTCACGGCGCGGGGATCCGGATCTCGAACGTGGTTCCCTTCCCGATCTGGGTCTCGAACGTGAGCTCGCCGCCGTGGCGCTCCTTGATCATCGACCACGAGATCGACAGGCCTTGCCCGATACCCTTGCCGAGACCCTTGGTCGTGAAGAATGGATCAAAGATCCGCGCTCGCGCGGCCTCGGGGATTCCCGTCCCGGTATCGCTGATCGAGAGGATCGCGACACCCGGCTCGTAACGCGACGAGACGCGAATCACGCCCAGGCTGTCGGTCCCCGCGACGGCGTCGCCGATCGCCTGGGCTGCATTGACGAGGATGTTCAGCATGACCTGGCTGATGTCGGCCGCGTGGCACATGACGGCGGGCAGATCGCCCAGGTCCGTTTCGACGGTCGCGACGTGCTCGTGCTCGTTGCGGGTCATCGTGATCGCGTTCTCGAGTAGGCGATTGAGATCCACCGGCGCCATCGCTTCGGAGGTCGGGTGCGCGAGGTCCTTCAACGAGCGCACGATCCTCGAGATCTGCGTCAGGCCCTCGTGGCAGCGGGCGATCGCCGCGGGCAGGTTCTCGCGCAGGTACGGCAGATCCACGGCCGCCTCGGCGTGCTCGGCCGCAGTGACGAGCTCGGCAAGATGTCCGGCCGTGGCCGCAGCCCGCAGCGCCTGGAGCGAGGACAGGAGATCGAACAGGTCGTTGGACGCAACGCGGAGGAACTCGAGGCTGTCCATCACGAACTGGACCGGCGTGTTGATCTCGTGCGCTACGCCGGCGGCGATCGTTCTGAGGAGCGCCAGGTGTCGATTCGCGAGCAGCTCCGTCTGCGTGCGCTTTCGCTCCGTCACGTCCTGCGCGATCATCACCGCACCGACGAGATCGGTTTCGGATCGGATCGGCGCGATCTGCGTCTCGAGGTAGATCGGCCGGCCATCCGGCCCGGTTGTCTGGGTCTCGAAGCTCTGGGTCGTGCCGGTCTCGTACACCGTGCGAAGCTTCGGCTCCATCACGACGCGCTGGTCGGCCTGGAAAACGTCGAGCCAGTGGGCTCCGATCACCGACTCCTTCGGGTGCTGTGGCAGCGAGCGGTTGATGAAGTCGATCGTGTTCTGCGGGCTCAAGCGGATGATGAACGCGGGTGCGGACTCGAGCATCGCCTCGAGCCGTGCCCGCGTGTCGTCGGTGGAGGCGCTGATTCCGCGCGTGCAATGAACCACCGCAAGCGCGGTCGCCGGGCCGTCGTCGTCAAGCAGCTTGCCGAACGCGATCTCCACCGTCTGGGGAGTGCCGCCGGGATCGAGTGTGGTCATCGTGTGCCAACGCGCGCCGGCGGGCACGACGTCCGTCAGCACCGAAGTGAGCGCGACCTGCGCGCGCGCGCGATCACCCTCCGAGAGCAGAGCGGAGAACAGCAGCCCGGCGAGGGGCCTGCGCGGATGTCCTAGCACGCGCTCCGCTTCGGGATTTGCGGCCTCGATCCGACCATCCGGGTCCAGGAGGAGCATGCAGGTCGGTGCCGCGCCAAAGGGCGTGTTGGTGCGAACGTTCATCCGTGAAGGGCGGTGTAGGCCGGCATGCGTACGGTCGTCCGTGGTCTCATCCCAACGCCGAGTCGTGCACGCCGCGCTCCACGCAACGGGCGGAGATCGCGCGCAGAACGCGCAGATCGTGCGCGTGGCGGCGAACTGCTGCAGACGTTGCGTGGGACCAGGTCCTGACCCTCCTGGGTTAGACGGTGGCGCGGATGGCAGGCGGCGCGGTGGCGCTCTCCGTGAACGAGAAGGGTGGATACGCATCGACGAGCGAGGCCTGATAGGCGAGCAGGCGGATCGACCAACGCTGCAGGCCTGCGAGGTACCGGAACGCGTGCGACCCGACGCGTTCACCGACGAGAATGGTGGTCGCCGCCCACAGCCACACGAACACACCGAACCAGCACAGGATGCCGAGCACGATCGCACTGGGGATCCCGGTGAACACCCGGAGCAGGGCGGCCATCGGCGACAGATTCGCGGGGCGGGTCACGTCGAGATGGATGGTCTCCGTGGGCGTGCTGCTCGGGAGGTGCTCGGCGACGAGGCCGGTCCACGCACTGAGCGCCGCGAACCAGCTCAGGAGCTTGAGGACACGCGGGCCATCCTCGGTCGCGTAGGTGGCCGGATCGAAGTCTCGCGTCGCGAGACGGCTGCCGGCGTAGGCCGGCAGGATCAGGAACAGGAACGCGAACAGCGCCCCGAACGAGAGTCCAAGCATGCCCAGCGCGCAGAACGCGACCACCCGTCCGAGCAACTGGAGTCGCGAGAACCTCGGAGGTGGCTCGACGGTATAGTGGACCGGGTAGGGAAGTCGCATAGCTCTCGCGGTTGCAGCCGTCGTGCCCGCGCACGTGTGATCATCGCTGCCCAGGTCGCGCAAGCGCTGCGGTGTGCGGTGACCGCAGCGCACAGGGTTCGCGAATCAAGCCGCCGATGCGTGGCACGTCCGATGCTGCGTCTTGGCGCATGACCAGCTCCACGCGGGTGACAGGATGGCGACGCGTCGCCGGCGCGATGTGGCGAGCTCCCGATGATCCGCAGATCTTCGGCGCACTCGAGATCGATGCGCGGCCCCTGCTCGCGGTCATGGAACGGCACCGCGCCGCCGGGCAGCGCATCACGCCGACCCACATCGTCGGGCGCGCGCTCGCGCACATGCTCGACGCGGTACCAGACCTCAACGTCCGCATCGTGGCCGGTCGAGCATATCCACGCCCTACCATCGACATCTTCTTCATCACCGCGGTGGGTAGTGGGCACGACCTCTCCGGCGTGAAGATCTCGGACGTCCCGCACAAGCCGGTCACCGCGATCGCCCGCGAGCTGGCGGAGCGCGCGACGGCGATGAAGGTAGGTCGCGACAAGGAGTTCGCCCGGAGCAAAGGACTCACCGATGCGCTGCCATGGTGGCTCCTGCGTGGCGCACTACGGGCGACCGCGTTCCTCACCGAGCAGTTGCAGCTCGACCTGCCGCGCCTCGGGCTCCGTCGCTCGCCGTTCGGCAGCGCGATGGTGAGCAGCGTCGGGATGTTCGGACTCCCCCACGGCTTTGCGCCGCTCGCCTGGATGTACGACGTCCCGCTGCTGCTGCTCGTCGGCGAGATCACGGAGCGTCCCGTCGTCGAGGCCGGCGTGGTCGTGGCACGTCCGATCTTGCCGATCACGGTGACGATCGATCACCGCTACGCCGATGGCTGGCACGTCAGTCGCGCGCTGGTCGCGGTTCGCGAGTACCTGGCCGATCCGAGCGCGTTCGAGCCACCGCTCAACGACAGCACACCGGCACCTCGGCTCGCAGTAGTGCCAGCACCCGATCGAGCTTGACGAGAAAGGTGGTCTCTGTCTCGACGACAAAGCGGCGGGGATGGTTCGCCCATACGCTGAGGATCCGCTGATCGATCTCGAATGCGTTCTCGGCGGTCTCGATCCGCATCGCGGTCGTGCAATACCCGTGATCGCGTGTCGCGGATTCCATGTGGATCACGGTGGCGTAGCGGGCGAGCTCGCGATCCTGTGTCGTCCCGAGATCCTCGAAGTACTCCGCGGGATCGCCGGGCCAGTACGCCAGACCATCGAGCGTTCCGCGGTCGCACACGATCAGTGATGTCGACGGCGTCTCGAGCGCGAGCCGCTGGAGCTCGATCTGCACGCGCGTGATCGCGCGCTGTGCCGCGCGCTGTGCCGACCTCGAGTTGCGGCGCGGGAACCCGCCGTTCCACAGCATGCTCGCGACCTCCGGAAGGATCATGACGTGCGGGCACACCTCCTGCCTCAAGACCTCGAGGGCCGCAGTCTTGCCGGCGCCCGGACCGCCGGTCAGCACGACGACCCGAGGCGTGTGCACGACTTCGCAGCTGCACGGCTTGCTCACAGCGGCGTCCTGACGACGAGGACGTTGCGGTCCGAGTGGTTCACGACCTTGCCGGCGGTGGTTCCGAGGAGTCGATCTAGTCCGCCGAAGCCGTGCGAGCCGATCACCACCAGATCCACATCCTGCTCGCGCGCGGCCCGGCAGATGCCGTCCCACGGTGTCGCGATCTCGGCGACGATCTTCTCGATGCGCTCCTGCGGCAGATCTGCGACCAACCGCGCGAGATCCGTATGCGCGTTGTTACGAAGCACGTCCTCCAGGCGGAGGTCCGTGACCTTGAACAACTCCGGAGGCATTTCCGGCGGGACGCCGATCGCGCGAAAGACGATCAGCTTCGCGTCGGTGAGCTCGGCCAGCCGGTCCGCGGCCGCGAGCACGCCCGGAGCGCGCTTTGAACCGTCGAGTGCGACGAGGATCCGCTTCATGTTGCCCCCGGGACGCGAACGACGAGGACGGGGCAATCGGCCCGCCGCACGACATCCTCGGCGACGCTGCCGAGCACGACTCGGGCCAGGCCGCGGCGCCCGTGGCTGCCCATGATGATCAGATCGGCGGCGCACGTCTTGGCCGCCGCGAGGATCGCGTCGCGCGCGTCACCGGGTTCGACCATCACCTTCCCGAAAGTCGCGATCGAGGCACGTGCCTTCGCGATGCTCTGGAGCTCGGTCATGCTCGCGCTGCGCAGCGTCGCTATCATCGAGTCGGTCAGAACGGCGCTCAGCTCGGGCAAGCCCGCGCCGATCGCGTGGACCAGATGCAGCTTTGCGCCGAGCTTCTCGGCGAGCGAGCAGGCGTAGTCGAGTGCGCGTTCGGAGTACGCGCTGAAGTCGACGGGGACGAGAATATTGTTCGGCGTCATCGTAACGAAGGCGGCTGCATGGGTTGCGCCAGGGCACCGCGGCCGGTGGCGACGGATCCCGGCGCAAGGTCCCCCGCGTTCGATCATCCTCCCCGCAAGATCTGCGCGCCTGTTGCGGCGACGCTGCTGCTCGCGCTGCTGTTGCCCGGCTTGCATGACCTGGGAGCGATTCCGCTGCTTGTCGGTGTGGACATCGCGATCCTGTCGGTGGCGTGGCGCGTGAAGGGAGTCGAGTCATGATCGAGCTCGAGTTGGTCGGCGGCGCCGGCACCGTCACGGGGTCGAAGTACCTGCTGCGCACCGAGCGCGCGACGGTGCTGCTCGATTGCGGTCTGTTCCAGGGCCGGCGCAAGGAGAGCTCCGATCGCAATCGCGCGGTCGTCATCGATCCGGCCCTGCTCGACGCGGTGGTGCTCTCCCACGCACACCTCGATCACTCCGGCGCGCTGCCGATCCTCTGGCAGCGCGGCTATCGCGGTCCGATCTACGCGACGCCGGCGACGCGCGACCTCTGCGTCCCGATGCTCGAAGACTCCGCCGCGATCCAGATCGCCGATGCGCGCCACATCGACAAGCTGATCGCGCGGGGCGTTGACCTCCAGCCCGTGACGCCGCTGTATACCGCCGAGGAGGCGATCGGTGCGGTCGCGCTGATGATCGGGTTGCCGTATCACCGGTCCCAGGACATCGCGCCGGGGGTGACCCTGACGTTCCTCGACGCAGGGCACGTTCTCGGCAGCGCGATCGTGGTCCTGGACATCGACGACGCAGGGGCGCGCACCCGATTCGCCTTCACGGGCGATCTCGGCCGCCGCGATCTCCCGATCCTGCGCGATCCCGAGGTCGTGTCGGGAGCTCACTGCTTGCTGATGGAGAGCACGTACGGTGACCGCTTGCACCCGCCCCTCGGCGATGCGATCGGAACACTCGCCGCCACGATCGAGCGCACGATCAACCGCGGTGGCAAGGTCATCAT
Source organism: Haliangiales bacterium (assembly GCA_038203335.1). Lineage (GTDB taxonomy): Bacteria > Myxococcota_A > Polyangia > Haliangiales > Haliangiaceae > JABFXX01. The sequence continues at coordinate 12,733 of JBBRED010000017.1, forward strand.
CCCGGCATTCGCTCTCGAGCGCGCTCAGGAGCTCGTCCATGCGCTCCGGCAACTCCGGCTCACCGGGCGGATCCCTGCCGTGCCCGTCTATGTCGACTCGCCGCTCGCCATCAAGGTCACCGACGTGTTCCGGCTTCACCCGGAGTGCCTGCGCCGCGAGCACCAGTTGCCGCTCCAGGGCAAGCAGACGCCGTTCGACTTTCCCGGGCTGACGTACGTCTCCGACGTCGAGGACTCGAAGGCTCTCGACGACTCGCCCGAGCCCGCGGTCATCATCGCCGGTAGCGGGATGTGCGAGGGCGGTCGCGTGCTTCACCATCTACGTGCGACGATCGAGGATCCTCGCACGACGATCGTCATCGTCGGGTTTCAGGCCGAGCACACGCTCGGGCGGCGGCTCGTCGAGCTGCGCCGCGACGTCAAGATCTTCGGCGTGCTCCGGCCGCGGCACGCCGACGTCGTGAACCTCGGTGGGCTCAGCGCGCACGCGGATCAGCGCGACCTGGTCGAGTACGCGGAGGCCGTTCGCGAGCGCGGCCCGTTGCGGCGCGTCATCCTGGTCCACGGCGAGGACGGACCGCGTACCGCGCTGGCGTCCCGGCTCGCCGGCGCGGGCTTTCCCACGGTCGATGTCCCAGCGGCAGGCGCACGGATCCGGATCTGACGCTTCCGTGCAGGAGCTGCGGCGCAGGAGAATCGCAGCGCAAGCCTTGCGCGATCGGTCGTACACCGGTGGGCGTGTGTGATGGCGTGCGGTTTGCTCCAACGCGGAGGAGGAGGCGTCATGCAGGTAAACTCCGAGACCCCAACGCGTCAGATCTATCGCGGTCGCGGAAAGACGCCGGAGACCATCCCGATCCCGATCTTGCCGGCGTTCATCCCGATGACGGCGCGGATCTCGGCGGATGCGGTGCCCTTGCATCAGATCATGAGCCGCGGCGTGATCTGCGCGACTCCCGATCTGGATATTCGCGTCGTCGTCGATCTGCTCATCCAGCAGCACATCGGCTGCATCCCGATCGTGGATCAGCGGCAACGGCCGATCGGGATCATCACCAAGAGCGACATCGTCGAGCACGTTCATGCGGCGCTGATCTCCTCGGCAGAAGGGAGCCCGCTGCCAGACGAGATCAAGGCGCGTACAGCCGACGACGTCATGATGCCCCTCGCCTTCACCCTGTCGGAGCTCGCGACGGTGGCCCACGCCGCGATGATGATGGTGTCCGAAGACACCCATCACGTGCTGGTGGTGTCGCCGACGGACGAGCTGGTCGGCGTGGTGTCGTCGCGCGACATCGCGGCCTGGGTGCTCCACACGGATGGACCATGATGACCAGGACGTTGCTGGTCGCGGCTCTGGCCGTCGCGCAGCTCTCCGGCGCGGCGGGGGCCGACGTGCCGACGCTGCCGTGGCTGCACGGCTTCGCGGGAGCCCGGGTCCGCGCGGGCGCCGATCCGGGCGCGATCGGCTGGCTCGGCGGCCAGGTCGAGTGCCCGGCCGATGCGCAGCCTCCGCTCCGGCTCGTCGCCGATGTCTCACCAGCAGCCGGTCGCGAGATCATCGTCGCGACGCTCACGGGCGGCATCCGGGTCACCAGCTCGGAAGGCGTCGAGCTCGCGACATCCTCCGGGTATCCATGTCAAGGAAGCGCCGACGAGCTCGAAGTGCTGGCCGCGGGCACCGTGTTCGGCGAGCGCACGATCGTGCTCGCGTTCACGAGCGGCGGACGTCGCGAGCAGCAGACCTGGCTAGGCGTCTACCGGCTCGGATTCCGCGGCGAGATCGATCCGCTGTTCGCCGGTGTCGTCGAGAGCCGAGAAGACGGCATCGTGCGTACTGGAAGCGTGACGTTCATCCCGGGCGCATTGATCTATCGCCCACCTGGGAACCACGACTCGCTCTGGGTGTTCGATCCGGTCGTGCACACGTACACGCCACGCGGGCCGTTCGCTCACGAAACGATTCCTCACTCGTGACGAGGGACATACCGTGCCGTCACGGCTGTGGTGCCCGGGGATGTGGATCTTCCTGACCTCGATCGGAGCAACGTCGCACCCCTTGTGGCCCGAAGCCTGCAACTATCACGGCTCATGCGTCCCGCCCTGATCGCCGCCGTTGTCATCGCGCTGTTGACCCTGACGATCTCGCTCGCGAACTGTTCGCGCTCCGACCAGGCGCAGCCGCCTGCGGGCTCGAGCGTTCCGGCGGGCAAGGATCCCGCGGCGGCGCGCGCGCTGATCGGTCAAGGCGCGGTCGTCATCGACGTCCGCACTGCCGACGAGTTCACGAGCGGGCACCTGCCGGGTGCGACGAACATCGCCGTCGCCGACGTGGACGGCCGGCTCGCCGATATCGACAAGCTGGTCGCGGGAGACAAGGCGAAGCCGATCGTCGTGTACTGCGCCGCGGGGTCGCGGGCGGCGAAGGCGAAGAAGATCCTGGACGCCGCTGGCTACTTGCGCGTGGTCAACGGCGGCGGTTACGACGACCTGCGCTGACCTACGCTGGATCTGCGCGGCTTCGCTCTCCGGCGCTGATCCTGCGCGGTTCACGTGCGCGACCGAGCCACGGCGCTGGCCGGCCCGTTGCACTACCGATGATCATGCGCTTTCGCAAGATCCTGTGTCCGACCGACTTCTCCGCGGGTGCCGAGCAGGCCCTACGCACGGCGGTTCAGCTCGCGACGAGCAGCGACGCCGAGCTGGTCATCGCGCATAGCTGGTACATCCCGCCGCTCGCGTACGCCGGCGAAGCCTGGATGATGTCGGCTGAAATCGTCGACGGGATGGTGGAGGAGAGCGCACGAGGTCTCGCGACCGCTCTGGCGACCGCCGTTGGTCTCGGCGCCCGGGCGAGCTCGGTCCTCCAGAGCGGCGTTCCCGGCGATCGGATCCTCTCGTTGCTCAACAGCGATCCGACCTTTGACCTCGTCGTGGTCGGTACGCACGGCCGTACCGGGATGGCCCGCGTGCTCCTCGGTTCGGTCGCGGAGCAGGTCGTTCGCCACGCCCCATGCTCGGTGTTCGCGGCTCGTCCGCGGCTCGTCGATGGACCTTTCAGATCGATCCTGTGCCCGGTCGACTTTTCCGACAGCGCGCGCCACGCGATCGATCTCGCCATCGACATGAGTGTCGAAGGCACGGAGATCGCTCTGATGCACGCGATCGAGCTCCCAACAAGCTACGGGCAAGAACCGACCCTCATGGACTCCGTCGAGCAGCTCGACCGCGTGACCACGAGTGCCCTCGAACGGTGGGTGGAGACGACGCGCACGAAGGCACGCGGCCCGGTCAGCGCGCAGACTCGCCGCGGTCGCGCGGGCGCACAGATCCTCGAGCTCCTCGAGACCAGCGCGTTCGACCTCGCGGTGATGGGTAGCCACGGCCGCACGGGCATCCGGCGCGCGCTTCTCGGGTCGGTCGCGGAGAAGGTCGTCCGCCACGCGACGTGCCCCGTGCTCGTCGCGCGCACGCGGACGTGATCGCGGAATCCAGCTCGCGACTGACCTCGGCGTTCAGGGCGCCGCCGCCGGCGGCGCGGCCATATGGCAGGTCGCGCACACCGTGAGGATCTCGCCGTACGCGCGTCCTCGTTCGTTGAGGGTATCGGTCGTCTTGCGCTTGAGCGCGCCGCTTGCGAGCCGCTGGAGTTGCTTCGCGAGCCCAGCGCGGTCCTCCATCGACGCACGAAACGGTAGCGGCGCGGCGGCCAGTACCTCGAGGCCCTTTACCCACGGCTCGTCACCTCCGCCCACGGCGGCTTCCCACAGCCGGTCGGTCGCCCATACGTGCCGCGCCATCCGCGCCTCGATCGTCGGCTTGTCGGGCGGTAACGTGGGCACCGAGCTCATCGCCGGAACGATGCCCGTCGCCGTGTGGCATCCAGCGCATGCGACGGCCAGCCGTGCTTCCCGCGCGCAGGCCTCGTCGATCGAAGGAGCGCGGCCGAGCGAGGCTGCGAGATCACGCACGCGGATCGCGTGAACCTCGAGCTCGCCGAGACTGGGCTCGTCGGGAGCCTCCGCGATCGCCCGGGCAAGGGCGGTGGCTTCCTCGCGCTTCCCACGCAGCAGCAGCTTCTCGATCGCACGCAGCAGATCGAAGTTCTCGTGCATGTGGAAGCGCACCATCATGTCGTGTTCGAACCTAGGAGCGGGTGGCTCGGGGTCCTTGGCATCGGCGACGCCGCAACCTGCAAAGGCCGCAAGCACCCACCACGCCTGACGATGTACCTGCATGCACCAAGAGCGATGCATGCCGTGGTCCGGACGGTCGCGCAATCCGTGCGCGGTCCGTCCGCTCCGGGTGTGCACGCTGCTTGCTCTGTCAGGAGGCGTGACACATCTCCAGCGGCAAGGTGGGGCGTTCCATGACGAGGGCTACGGCTTCGATACGTTCGGGCTGCATCCGCCCACGCTGGAGCGGGCGCTCGCGATCGGCGCGCCGGTCTACGATCACTACTTCCGGGTCGAGAGCCGCGGCGCCGAGAACGTGCCGGCGCAAGGTCCCGCGATCCTCGTCGCGAACCATGGTGGTGCTCTGCCGGTGGACGCCGCGATGCTCTGTTACGACGTGCTCCGCCACACGCCCCGGATCCCGCGCGCGATCGCCGACCACTTCGTGCCGCGACTCCCGCTGGTCAGCGCGCTGTTCGCGCGCCTCGGCATGGTGAGCGGTGCGCACATCAACGTCCGCCGCCTCCTCGAGCGCGACGAGCTCCTCGTGATCTTCCCGGAAGGTGTGCGCGGGCCTGCCAAGCCGTTCGGTCTCCGGTACGAGCTGCAGCGGTGGAACGTGGGGTTCGCCGAGCACGCGATCCGTCATCGCGCGCCGATCATCCCTGTCGCGATCGTCGGCGCCGAGGAGAGCTGGCCCGTCGCTGCCCGGATCCGCGGTCTTCGCATGTTCGGAGCTCCGTACCTCCCGATCCCCGCGTCGCCGGTACCGCTGCCGGCGCGCTATCTCATCCGCTATGGCGAGCCGCTCCACGTCGATCGTGGCCACCTCTCTTGCGACGCGCACGATCCTGATCTGGTCCAGCGGACCGCGGAGGTAGCTCGTGCCGCGGTGGCGCGCCTGCTCGCGGAGACGCTGGCCGAGCGTCGCGGAGTATTTCGATGAGAGCGATGGTCACGGGAGCCTCGACGCCGCTTGGCCTCGCGATCGTCGAGAGACTCCGCGCCTTGCCGGAAGTGTCCTTCGTGCTCGCCGTGGGCCGCGAGCCGCGCCCCGATTCGCTCGTGGATGATCGGCGCCTGCGCTACGTCGGCGCGGATCTGCGGCACGAGCGCGCCGTGCACGATCTCGTCTGGGGCGAGGCGCGGCAGCACGTCGTGGACACGGTGATCCACGCGGCGCAGCACCGCAGTGTGCGCGATGAGGGGCGCGACATCCACCGCCAGAACGTCGACGCCACCCGCTCCCTTCTCCTCGCGTGCAACGATCACCCGTCGATCCGTAGATTCGTGCTTCGCAGCTTTGCCGAGGTGTATGCGACCCCGCCGGCAGCCACGCGTCTACTGACCGAAGACGATGCTCTCGACTTCGCGCCCGAGACCCCGCAATGGGTCCGCGATCGCGTGGAGGCGGATCTCACCGCCTGCGCACACATCGGGGGCGCCCTCCACGTCGCGGCGCTGCGGTGTGCGGAGCTGCTCGCGCCGAACAGCGGCAGCCAGCTGTGGGACTACCTCCAGTCGCGCGTGTGCATGCGTCCGCTCGGCTTCGATCCCGTGATCAACGTGCTGTCGCTCGACGACGCGGCGGCCGCATTCGTGTCCGCGGCGGCGAGCGTGGCCAGCGGACCGTTCAACATCCCGGGCGCCGATACGCTGCCGTTGACCCGCGCGATCTTCGAGAGCCAGCGTCTCGACATTCCCGTCCCCGGTGCGCTGATGGCGCCGCTCTATCAGCTCCGGCGCAGGCTCGCCGGCTTCGAGTTTCGCTACGACCTCAACGCGCGACGCTTCCACTTCGGCGGTGTCCTCGACGGCACCCGGGCGCGCGAGGAGCTCGGCTACATCCCCCAGTCGCGCGCGACCTGGCCACGTCCTTGGTGGAAACAGCTGGTGGAGCGGTTGGCCAACCGCTGAGCGGGCTGGCCGTCCCCTTGCAACATTGGTCCGTATGTACCGAACCTGTATCGCCGTCGTGGACGCATCGCGCGCCCGCCTCTTCACGTACGAGCGCTCCAGCGAACCCGAGGGTCTGAAAGAGACGCTCACCGAGGACCGTGATCTCGTCGATCCGGCCCGCGATCTCCGTGGCGGATCGCACGACCGCCACGCTGATCGACAGGACGCGCATGTCCGCGAACTCGACACTGCGTTCTCTCGTTCGATCATCGCGGAGCTCGTCGCGCTCATGCGGTCGGTGCGCGCGCAGCGAGTGATCCTGTGCGCGAGCCCGCACATGCTCGGCGAGCTTCGCGCCGCCGGAGGCGCCTTGCCGCGCGAGGGTGTTCAGGTCGACGAGCTCGCGCGCGACTTCACGAAGCTGACGCCCGTACAGCTGCGCGAGCACCTCGCGTCGCACGGGCTGTTGCCGGCACCGCAACCACATGGACAGGGCTGACAGCGCAAGCGTTGCGCGGCTCGCGCCCACGGTGCAAGGCGTGCGCGAATCACGGCGGCTCACAGGCACGTCTGCTGGCACCGCGAATGCAACACACCAGAGTGGAGGTAACCCGTGAGCACCACAATCCCGCACATCCAGGTCGTCATCGCGTACGACTTCTCGCCGAGCGCGGAGCTCGCACTCCACCGCGGCATCGACGTCGCATGCCGGGCGCCGCAGCACATCCTTCACATCCTCACCGCGATCGACGGTCGCCACGGTCTGGCCATGCTTCCAACGAAGCACGTCGACTACGACTACGCGGAACGAGTCCAGGAGCTCTTGGCGGATCATGTCAAGCGCGCGTTCGCGGAGCGCCATAGCGTCAGCGAGGTCCAGTTCTACGTGCACGCGCGCATCGGCCCGCCTGCCGAGGAAATCCTCGGTCTGTGCCGTGAGGTGGCTGCGGATCTCGTGTTCGTCGGAAGCCACGGTGCGAGCGGGCTCGAGAGAATCGTACTCGGCTCGGTCTCGGAGCGCATCGCGCGCGAGGCGAAGTGCGCGGTGATGGTGGTCCGCGCCTCCACCTACGAGCCGGTCGAGCTCCTCAACGTCATCCGCTACGACCACGAGCGGAAGCCGTACACGCCGCCACATCGGTTCTCGTACGTCGATCGCCAAGCGATCACGCGTCCGAATGATTGGCCCATCAGCTAGCGGAGGTCGTCATGCGTGTCCTCGTCACGAGCCCGGCGGCAGGAGTGCACCGATGAGCGCGATCTTGATCGGGTTTGCATCGCACCATGGGCAGACGCGCAAGGTGGCCGTTCGCCTCGGCGACCAGCTCCGTGCTCTCGGCCACGACGTCGACCTCGCGAACCTCGCCGACGGTCTCGCCGAGACCCCGTCCCCTGAAAGCTACGACGTCGTCGTCCTCGGCTCTCGGATCGAGATCGGCCGTCATTCGCCGGCGCTGGGCGCGTACGTGCGGGATCATCGCGCCGCGCTCGGCGAGATCCCGACCGCCTTGTTCTCCGTGTGTATGGCGGCTGCGAGTACCGACAAGGGGCCAGATCCCGACGGGTACATCGCGAAGACGTGCAACGAGCTCGGCTGGCAGCCAGCGCTGCGGATCGCGATCGCCGGTGCCCTCAAGTACCGCGACTACGGTGTCATCACGCGGTTCGTGATGAAGCTGATCAGTCGGCGCGCCGGGCGCCCGACCGACACGAGCAGGAACTACGAATTCACCGACTGGGAGATCGTCCGCCGATTCGCCGAGAATATCGCCGACCTGTGTCCCCGCGATCGACTCGAGACGAGTCATCTCTGATCAGCGGTCGCGCAGCACGGCATGGCAGTGCGCGCACGTTCCGAGCAGGGAGCCGAACACCTCGGCGCGTTCACTCCGCCCTCGTGCATCGATCGCCCGGCGCGCGTAGAGCCGCACCCGCGCCACATCGTCGACATCCTCTTCGAACCCGGGTGTCGCGGCGCGTGCCACCATGGTCAAGGGCACCGTGGTCAGCGCCTGCGCACCGGCGAGCCAGTGCACGTCGGACGAAGTCACGAGACCATCCCACATGGTCAACGCCGCCTGTTGATGCTCGAGCATCCCGGGCTGGCCGCTACCCGCAGCCACCGGAGCAGGTAGCTCGATCTTGGCTCCCGATGCATCGTGACAGCCGGCGCACCGCGTGCCGAGCATCGCGAACTGCACGGCAGCCGCGCGGACATCGCCGGCTGCCTCGACGTCACGAGCAGCCTGGGCCACCGCGGCGAAGTACGGCTGCCACGTGGGAAGAACCTCGGGCTCGTCGAGAATGCTGAGGGCATGGGCTTCGATGTGCGCGCGGTCGAGATCCGAGCGAGCGATCGCCTCCTCGAGCCGGTGCGCGCCCGCGTAGCGTGCGTGCATCCGTTGCGCGAGTGCCTGGACCTTGGCTCCGAACGTGGACGAGGGCTGCGCCTCGCGCCCTCGCTCGCTATGTGTTTCGAGCTGGCAGGCGCCGGCGAACAGAAGGAGCGACCACATCGGGCTGCGCATGGTCGGAGCTGCAGCATCTACCGTGCCCATTCGAGATCGCGGCTGACCGCGCAAAATGGCGAGCGCGCGCCCATGGGCGCGCAAGACCTGCGCGGCAGGTGCGGGGGTTGCGCGAGTTACCGCGGCATGCCGGTTGCTGAACTGCTGCTCGTGAACTACCGCGAGCTCCTGGTTTCGCTCCTCGTCCTCGGTGCATGCGACCGCGGGGTCGCTCCCGACGATCGTGCCGGCGCCCAGCTACCGCGACCCGTCGAGCCCGACGTGACGAGCTCCCCCGAGCGCGTCGTGCAGGCGGAGCTGACGGATGCGCCGCTGGTGCCCTATCTCGCGCGGCGCACGAAGCCGGAGCGCGTCGTCGTGAACCTGGAGGTCGTGGAGGTCGAGCGCGAGGTGGCGCCGGGCGTGCGCTACACGCAATGGACGTTCGGCGGGAAGGTGCCCGGCAAGATGATCCGCGTGCGGCAGGGGGACGTCGTCGAGCTGCACCTCAAGAATGATCCGAGCAGCAAGATGCCGCACAACATCGATCTGCACGCGGTCACCGGGCCGGGCGGTGGTGCGGAAGGAACGTTCACGGCCCCCGGAAAGCAGACGGAGATCGTGTTCCGCGCGCAGCACCCCGGCGTGTACGTCTATCACTGCGCGACCGCGCCGGTGCCGATGCATGTCGCGAACGGCATGTACGGGCTGATCGTCGTCGACCCGCCGGAGGGCTTCGGCTGGGCCGACCACGAGTACTACGTGATGCAGGGCGAGCTGTACACCACGGGCAAGTACCACGAGCGCGGGCTGCAGCAGTTCGACATGGAGAAGGGCATCGACGAGAAGCCGACGTACGTGCTGTTCAACGGTGCCGAGGGCGCGCTCGTCGGCGACAACGCGATCCGCGCGAAGACGGGCGAGACGGTGCGCATCTTCGTCGGCAACGGCGGCCCCAACTTGACGTCGAGCTTCCACGTGATCGGTCAGGTGTTCGATCGGGTGTGGACCGAGGGCGGTTCGAGGGTGCAGGAGAACGTTCAGACCACGGTCATCCCGGCGGGTGGTGCGTCGATCGTCGAGTTCAAGGTCAACGTGCCGGGCACGTACGCGATCGTCGACCACGCGCTGTTCCGCGCGTTCAACAAGGGCGCTGTCGGACAGCTCATCGTCACGGGCCCGAAGGATCCGGAGATCTATCTCGCGAACCATGTCGAGAAGCCCTACGAGGGCACGGGCATGACGACGGCACCTACGATCGCGGCGGCACCGCTCGACGATGCGCAGCGCCTCGAGCTGGGCAAAGCGACCTTCGCCCACGTGTGCGCCGCATGCCACCAGCCCGAGGGCCGTGGCCTTCCGGGAACATTTCCGCCGCTCGCGGGCTCGGACTATCTCGCGAACGCGTCCGCCGACAAGCTCGCGCAGCACATCGTCCACGGCCTGCAGGGCGAGATCATGGTCAACGGGGCGGCCTACAACGGTGTGATGCCGCCCATGGCGAACCTCAGCGACGACGAGATCGCCGGCGCGCTCAGCTTCATCAGCACGTCCTGGGGCAACCAGCGTGGCCCCGTCACGGCGGGCGATGTTGCCCGGGCGCGGACGCGATGAGGGCGCTCGCGATCCTCCTGGCCGTCGCCGCCGTCGCCGCCGCGGAGCCGCCGGTGCGCGTTGGCCCCGGAACCTACCGGCCGATGTTTCCCGCCGCGCCGAGCGAGCGCCAAGTCGCGGTCCCCGCCTTCCGACTCGACCGTACCCCGGTGACGAATGCGGAGTTCCTCGCGTTCGTGAGCACCAACCCGAGCTGGCGCCGCGACCGCGTGAAGCCCTTGTTTGCGGACGAGCGATACCTCTCGCCGTGGGCTTCGCCGACCGACCTTGGCAACGTGCGGCCGAACGCGCCGGTCGTCCGCGTGAGCTGGTTCGCGGCACGCGCATTCTGCGCGGCCCATGGTGGACGCCTGCCCCTCGAACGCGAGTGGGAGCTCGCGGCCGCGGCGAGCGAGCGCGTGCGCGATGCATCTCGAGACGCTGCGTTCCAGGAGCGTGTGCTCGGGTGGTACGCGAAGCTCACGCCGCAGGTGCTGCCCGACGTGGGCGGTGCCGCAAACGCATGGGGCGTTCGCGACCTCCACGGGCTGGTGTGGGAGTGGGTGGACGACTTCAGCGCGTCGCTCATCTCCACCGACTCGCGCGATCCGACCGCGCGCATGTTCTGCGGCGGTGCAGGCGCGACCGCGCGCGATCCCGCTGCGTACGCAACGTTCATGCGGATCGCGTTTCGCAGCGCTCTCGATGCGCGCGCCACGACGACCGCGCTCGGATTTCGCTGCGCGTACGACGAGGTGGTGCGATGAGGCCCGCGATGATGGCGCTCTTTCTCCTTGTCGCTTGCCGCGCCCAGCGTCCACCAGAGCAAGTTCCGGTAGAGCCGGTGATCGCGGCACCGCGGGGAGCGCCACTCGGACCGTCGATCTACGATCTGGACCTTCCGCTGCACGACGCGCGAGGGCAGGCGATCGGGCTCGACGTCCACCGTGGTCATCCAACGCTCGTCGCGATGTTCTACGCGAGCTGCGCCGTCGCATGTCCCGTCCTGATCTCCGAAGTGAAGATGACCCTCGCAGAGCTTGGACAGCCCGAAGCCCGGGTCCTGCTGGTCAGCTTCGACCCGGCGCGCGACACGCCGGAACGGCTATCCGTGCTGGCACGCGAGCGCGCCCTCGACGAGCGCTGGGTCATCGCTGCGCCGAGCGAAGACGATGCGAGAACGCTCGCCGCCGTGCTGGGCGTCAAGTACCGGCGGCTTCCGAGCGGCGAGTTCGCGCACGGCGCCACGATCGTCGCGCTCGACAGCGAAGGTCGCCCGGTGGCGCGTGTCGATCGCCTCGGTCAGCGGGACGCGCTGATCTCCGCGCTGGCTCCGCAGTTGCAGTGAATGAGGATATGACCAAGCACCACGAGCTGCACTGCTTCGACTACGTCAACCACGACTACGAATCGGTCCGTGCGGCGCTGGTCGCACATCCGACCGCGATCCTTCACCAGGCGACGACTCGCGGTGCGGGGGAGGCTGCGATCAGCGAGTTGCGAATGACGATCGGCGCGATCGAGCTGTCGGCCGAGATCGAGATCGAGATCGGCTCGACATCGCCCGCCCGTTCGCCGCTCGGCAAACCGGCGCTCGCGGTGGCGCTCTCGTGGTGTTCGCCGCGTCGGCCGGGTTGGTTTCCGAAGATGACCGCCACGTTGACCTGCTACGCACTCACTCCCACCGAGACGCAGCTCGATTTCGATGGCACGTACGAGCCCCCCCTCGGACTGTTCGGCGCGGTCGTCGACGCCGTCGCGATGCATCGCTTTGCCGAGCGGGCGGTGGCGAACTTCGTGCGCGAGGTCGCGTCGTACCTACGCGACGAGATCGGCCGTCTCGGCCCAGCGGCCGTGCGTGGCTAGTCGCGACGGATTCGTGCGGCCATCATTCGTTCGATGTGCTCGTAGATCCTCGGCTCGTCGAGGTGTTTCGAAGCGCGCACCGGTGCGATCGCCTCCATGCGACCGATCACCGCTGTTATGGCATCGCCAGCGATCCTGTCGCAGTGCTCGTACAGGCCACCTGGAGCGTCCTCGAGTGGATTGTGCTCGTCGAGAATCCCCTGCAACGTCGCGATCAACGACCTCGTCGGTGGCGGCACGAGCAAGGACGCAATCGCGGCGTGGTCCGCATGGAGCACGCGAACGAGCTGCACCAGTGCATCTTCGTTTCGCGCCCGCACGTCCGCAAATAGCACCTTCTCCTCCATCGCGATGTGACGCAGAAGGCCAGCGCGAAACTTGCTGAATGCCTCCTCATCTATGACCTGCGGATTCTCGGTCGCACGCGCCAGGAGACCGGCGAGACGAGCGTGGTCCTTCGAGAGGTACTCGTGAATCGTCAGAGCCATCACCCCACCATAGCGCTGCGGCAGCTTGGCGCAGCACCACACCGACTCATGTTCTTCGCCGGCGCGACGAACATCTTGCTCGCGATGTCGTGGTGGGCGGCATGGCTCGTCAGCTCGCGGTGGCCCGGCCTCTTCGTCATGAAGTACCCACCGGTGTACGCCGGCTGGCTCCACGCGTTCGTCATGCAGTACCAGATGCTGCCGAGCTTCATCTTCGGCTTCTTGCTGACAACGTTCCCGAAGTGGACGAAGCAGCCGGACCTGGGCATCAGGCAGTACGTGCCCGTCGGCGTCTCGCTGCTGGTCGGCCAGGTTGCAACGCTCGCTGGCGCCCTCGGCTCGCACGCTGCACTCCTCGTCGGGATCGCGTTCACCGTCGTCGGGTGGACGGCCGCGCTGGCCGCACTGACACCGATGCTCTGGCGAGAAGAGGGAACGACCTGGCATGCGCGGTCGTGCGTCGCTGCGATCTCGATCGGGTACGCAGGCTTGCTCGCATCGCTGGCATTCCTGCTGGACGCATCGCCGTCGTCGGCGTGGGTGGCGATCAAGCTCGGCACATTCGGGTTCGGTGTCCCGATCTTCTTCACGGTGGCCCACCGCATGTTCCCGTTCTTCGCCAGTAGCGTGGTCGCGAACTATGTGCCGTGGCGGCCGATGTGGCTGCTTGCCGCGGTCTGGGCCGCGATTGTCGTCCGTCTCGCGGTCGCGTTGACCGGAACCTATGCGTGGTTGTGGGTGCCCGATTCGGCGTTGCTCGGACTCACGTCAGTCGCGTGCTGGAGGTGGTGGCCGCGTGGTGTCAAACCAGGTTTGCTGGCCGTGCTGTTCCTCGGGCTCGCGTGGTTGCCGATTGCGATGCTCCTCTATGTCATCGATGACGCAGCGTACGCGGCGAACGGTCTGTACATGCTGGGTCGCGCTCCGGCGCATGCCCTCTTCGTCGGGTTCTTTGGCAGCGTGCTGATCGCGATGGTGACGCGCGTGACGCAAGGGCACTCGGGGCGCGCGCTCGTCATGCCTCGCGCGGCGTGGTTTGCGTTTGGAACCATCCAGCTCGTCGCGCTTACCCGGCTCGCCGGAGAGCTCACCCACGATCCGTTCGTGTGGTTCTCGATCGCGGCACTGGGTTGGCTGATCGCGTTCGCTCCGTGGGTGGTACGAGTGGCTCGGATCTATCTTGCCCCGCGCGCAGACAACAAACCGGGGTAGGTTCATCGGCGGGTAGTACGAGGTCCCGCGTCATCGTGGTAGGTGCCGCAATCGCCATGCCCGGCTACGGGCTGACGGTTCGCGCATTTCGTGCACGCGGTCGGAGGAGAGGCGCGGCTCGTGCGCCCTTTCACGGCACGTTGGCGCGGACGGAGTTGCCTGAAACTTGCAGAGCGACGCTGAATGCAACGGATGGACGCGGCGCCCGCGGTCGCACGCTGACGGATGAGAGTACTGCTCGCATGCGCGATCTGCCTGGTGGCCGCATGCGAGCCGCTGGATGCCGCCGCGACCAGCGATCCGACCACCTGCGAAGGCTGTCATCCCGATCAGGTTCGAGAGTGGGCGAGCAGCATGCATGCGTACGCGAGTGAAGATCCGGTGTTCGTCGCGATGAACCACCGCGGCCAACGTGCGACGGGCGGCCAGCTCGGCACGTTCTGCGTCAACTGCCACGCGCCCCTTGCGGGTGCGGCCGACCTCGAAGCCGTACCGCGCGAACGACGGGGCGTCGGCTGCGTGGCGTGTCATCAGGTGGCGTCCATCGAGGCGACCCACAACGGTGGCTTGCGCTGGGATCCCGGTGGGACGATGCGGGGCGCCCTGCATGCTCCCATCGAGACACCGGCACATGACTCTCGCTACTCCGAACTGGTCGATGCAGCTCGTCCGGAATCGTCACGCGTCTGTGGTGCGTGCCACGACGTCGTGCTCCCGAACGGACTCGCGATCGAGAACACGTTCGCGGAGTGGAATGCGAGTGTGTTCGCGCAGAGTCTCTCGTGCTCCGGGTGTCACATGTTCGGGACGGGGCCCCGGCGGCATGACCACTCGTTTCCAGGTATCGACGTCGCAACGTCACCGTGGCCCGGCGTCGCCGAGCAGCGGAAGCTCGTCGCTCGGGACCTGCGACCTTCGGTGCTCTCGAAACTATGTGTGCAGCCAACAGGCGGTGGTGTCGAGATCTCGGTCACGCTCGACAACGCCCAGGTCGGCCACGCCTTTCCAAGTGGCTCGACGCACGCGCGACGACTATGGGTGGAGCTCGTCGCAGACACCGGCGGGGTGACGCAGTCGATCGGGACGTTCGAACGCAACGCCGTCGTGAGCTCTGCGCAAACACCGGAGGTGTGGATCCTCGGTAGTCGCTTCTTGCGCGGTGGCGAGGAGGTGCAGTTCGCCTGGGAGGCTGAGGCGATCGAGAGCGAGCTCTTGATGCCAGGGGCCACGCTCGATCCGCAGGCGCCGGGCTACTACCACGCTCGCACGCGCAGCTTTCAGATGTCGGGTCGACCCGACGTGATCCGGTTGGCCTTGCACGAACAGCCGATCAGTGTCGACATCTTGCTGGATCTCGTCGCGACGGGCGACCTCGACCCGGCTGTGATCGATGCGACCTCGACGCATACGCTCGACGGCGCCGCACGCGAATGGCACTCGACCGACGGCTTCGGCTGCGTGCCGTAGCAAGTCACCACACGCGCGCGAGGCTCGAGAACATCAGCACCGCGTTGCGATCGGATTGCAGCGGAAAGTCGATGAACCACATCCGCAGCACTCCCGCGGAAGCAACGAGGTGCCAGCTCGCGATGGGCGCATCCAGCGTCACCGCTCCGTAGAGGCTGCCCATCGCCGCGAGCGTGCGATCTCTGGTCCGGTAGCGAGGCTGACCGGTGTAGCGGGGCGCGTAGAACGCTGCGTTGCTCTGGCTGTAGGCACGGACGGTCACACCGACCAGCCAGCCTCCGATGCTGCGATCGATCTCGGTCGTGATGGTGTGGCTGAGCATCGACCACGTGTCGGCATAGAACCGATACGACGCACTCGTTGTCCACCTCCGTGTCAGCGAGGATCGAATGCGTCCCGCGACCGCGATGCTCGTTCGCAGGGTTGGCGTTGCTTCTTCGAGCCGGAGCGGGAGCGGCGACGCCGGAACGTCAACGACAACCTGACGATATGGACTGGCGTGATAGCCGTCTGCACGCGTGAGATCGATGACCACATCGACGATGGCTCGCCGGCTCAACAATTGGCTCGCTCCCAGCATCAGCTCGTGAGACGTGCGCTCGCGATGGAAGCTTCGATCCATCATCGATGCCACGCCGTCGTGACCGAACACGTAGTCGATCTGCAACGTCGTGTTGCGCTGAGCGAGCTCGGTCTTCGCGCTCGCACGCAGCCTCAGTGCATCGTAGTCGTGCTCGTGCGAGCCGCGGACGCCCAGCGTCCACCAGGTGGCTCGATGGTAGCGATAGGTCGATGCGAGCCCGAGCTCGACACGCTGCTCGCTGACCGTACGCGGAGATGCAGAGGTCAGGACGTCGACCGAGGCCGCCGACACGACATCGACGGTGGTATCGGCGGACATCGAGAGGCGTGGTGTGACGTCGGCCCCGATCGAAGCTGATGGCGATACGACCGTCACATGATCGTCGTCGGCGTACACGTGCAGGCCGATGGTTGCGCCCGATTCGACGCTTGGATCCGCGTGGAGGACGCGCGTCAGGGCCACGAGCAACGTCAGTTGCAGCCGCATCCCCCACCGCCTGCGGTCGTTGCCCCCCCCGTCCCTTCGCGGACGACGAACACGTGATCCGTGGCCGCCGAGAGCGCCGGCCAGATCGGCGCCTGCATCGCGGGTGCAGCGAGCCTACCGCGTTGGTGCGCAGCGACCCGTACACACCCCGTGACCAGCAACGCTGCGAGGAGAACCAGGAGCGCTCTGCGGGGCGACACGCCGGCTGAGGTAGCAGGTCCCATGCCGGCCTGACCGTCGACCTTCGTTTGAAGCGAGCTGGACCCGACCCCTGCGATCACTCGCGGTTTCGCGCAGGGTCTGCGTACGGCACGCCAACCTGCGCACGCCTTGCAGCCGGGCCGCGACAATGGACGTCCGAAGGCCGGCGTGGTCCTTGCTTGGCGGTACCTACATGACCCGAAGCGAGCAGACCGTCTCCATTCCTAGAGCCGCCGGGATCGTACCCATCACCGAGATCATGACCCGCAACGTCATCTCGGCGCGGGCAGAGGACTCGGTCGGAATCATCCTCGACCTGTTCCGGCGCCACCACATCGGATGCCTGCCGATCGTCGATGACCACAACCGTCCAACGGGGATCGTGACAAAGCTCGATCTGATCGAGTGTCAGGCCGAAGGTCGGGCCACCGCGCGCGAGGTGATGATGCCGCACGCGATGACGCTCGATACCCATGCGACCGTCGTACAAGCCGCCGCGCTGATGAGCCGCGAGCTGTTCCATCACGTCCTCGTCGTCGACGAAGGCATGAAGCTCGTCGGCGTGGTGTCGTCCCTCGATATCGCGCACTGGCTCGCGACGAACGACGGCCTCGTGCCTGTTCACTGAGACGGGGGCGGCACACGGGCTGCACCAGGCTGCTCCATGCTGATGCCCGCCATCTCTCAGTACATGACGCGAGAGCCGTACTCGATCCCTTCCACCGCCTCAGCAGCGACCGCCCGTGCGGTCATGCAGAGTCATCTGGTCCGCCATCTGCCGATTCTCGATGGCCCGGAGGTCGTCGGGCTGATCGGCAGCGCGCAGCTCGATGCGATGAGCAAGGTCTCCGGCGCGGATCTCGCGCACATGTCGGTCAGCTGTGTGATGACGAAGCCGACCACCGTCTGGGGTTCGACACCGCTCGACGAAGTCGCAGAAATGATGAGCAAGACCGACTGCGACTGCGTGGTGGTTCTCGGCGGCCACGGCATACAGGGCATCTTCACGGCGACGGATGCGCTGCGCGCTCTGGCAGAGACGCTGCAGCGCGCGGTCGGGTGAGCAGGTGGTCAAACGCAGACTTGCGCGGAGCGCTCCTCACACGCAACGGTTGCGCGAATCTCCGGCGGATGATCGGCGGAACGGTGGCACGCCAGACGCAAATTGACTCCTCCATGACTGACCTGTTCGTGTGTGGGGCCGCAAGGTGATCGGGCTTGCCGAGCTGTTCGACAACAGCCCCGTCGCGAAGGGCCTGAGCCGTCTCGATGACGGCACCGTGATCGCCGCGAACGCCGCGTACCTGCGGCTGTTCCACGTCGAGCGCGATCAGATCATCGGCAAGAGGCCCGACGAGGTGGGGATCCACACGGCTGCCGGGCGCCGCGAGGAGATCTTCGCGCGAGTTCGCGCGGGCGAGGCGGTCGAAGGCGACGAGGTGCGCATGACCACGTCGGAGGGTGCACTCGAGATCCTGATCTGGACCCTCGGAGCGGAGCTCGACGGAGTCAAGGTCGCGATGACGACGTTCGTCGATGTCACGGAGCGCAACCGCGATCGACGTCGTGCGCTGGAGACCGAGGAACGGTTGCGTCAGGTCACCGACAACCTCCAGGAAGTGATCTGGCTGACCGACCCGGAGAACACGGAGATCTTCTACATCAGCCCGGTCTACGAGCGGGTGTTCGGGCGGAGCTGCGCTGGACTCTATGCGGACGCACGTGACTGGCTGGCTGCCGTCCATCCCGAGGATCGAGACCGGATGTCCCGGTTCTCTCTCGGACCAGACGACCCGCGCAAGACCGAGCAGTACCGCGTCGTGCTGCCCGGCGGCCGCATCCGAGAGGTCGAGGTCAGTATCGTGCCGGTGCGCGATGCGGGCGGAAAGCTGATCCGGATCGCGGGTGTCGCACTCGACATCACCGAGCGCGTCGCACTGGAGGAGCAACTCCGACAAACGCAGAAGCTCGAGTCCCTCGGTCTGCTCGCGGGTGGTGTCGCGCACGACTTCAACAACGTGCTCGCCGTGATCAACTCGAACATCGCTCTGCTCGGCGAGTCGGTCGCGAAGGGAACTCTGGAGCAGGAGCTGGTCGAGGAGATCGAGACCGCGGTGACGCGCGCGACCGGCCTCACCCGGCAACTGCTCGCGTTCAGCCGCAAGCAGGTCGTCGAGCCCGTCATTCTCGACCTCAACACCGCCGTCAAGGACACGCGAAAGATGCTCCGGCGGATGATCGGCGACGACATCGTGATCACCACCTCGCTCGAGAACGAGCTCGCGGCGGTGAAGATCGATCCGGGGTACCTGGTGCAGGTGCTGATGAACCTCGCCGTCAACGCCCGCGACGCGATGCCCCGCGGCGGCAGCTTTGCGCTCACCACGCGCAACGTCGGTCGCGACGTGCTGCTCGAGATCACCGACTCGGGCACCGGAATGCCGCCGGAGGTCGTGCGGCGCGCGTTCGAGCCATTCTTCACGACAAAGTCGGTGGGGCGAGGCACGGGCCTCGGCCTCTCGGTCGTCCTCGGCATCATCCAGCAGGCCGGCGGGCGCATCGAGATCGAGTCCGAGCTCGGAAGTGGTACGACCTTCCGGATCTATCTGCCCGCGACCGATCAGCCCGTGGATCGCGCGTGCAACGTCACTCGAATCGCGTCCAGTGGCAACGAGCGGATCCTGATCGTGGATGACGATCCGTTCGTTCGCGCATCGGCCGGGCGTTCGCTGCGCGCGCGTGGGTACGCCGTGCTCGAAGCACGCGATGCGCAGGATGCGCTCGCCCGGCTGCGGGAGCATCCCGATATCAAGCTGTTGCTCACCGACGTGATGATGCCGGGGACCGACGGTTGTCAGCTCGCCGCCCTCGCGCGCGCCGAACACCCCGGCCTCAAGGTGCTGTTCACCAGCGGATACACCGACGAAGCACTGACCCATCACGGGCTTCGGCCGGCGGACGGATCGTTTCTGGAGAAGCCCTACCCGCCGCACGTCCTCGCGGGGCGGGTTCGTCAGATCATCGACGGGAACGCGAAGCTCGTCTAGGTGGCGTCGTTTCGGAGCTCGAACTCCGTGTGTTTGCCCCAGATCGCCCACAGGCCACCGGCGACGAGCGCGACGATGGGAAAGAGCAACGCGCTCTGACCGATCCGGACCACGAGCAAGGCGCCGATCACACCCCCCGCGAAGAACGCGAGGATGATGGTCAGTAGCAAGACGGTCTTGGCTGCCTGCGGCGCGACCACCGGCGCATCACCGGCGACGAGCCGGACGCTCGTGCGTTCGCCGACCCGCGAGCGCCAGTGGCGGAACCAGCGCGCGGTCTCGATCCCGAGATCGGTCACCACGCCCGTCAGGTGCGTCGTACGTACGACGGCGCCGGAGAGGCGGGTGACGAAGCTGTTTTGCATACCCATTGCGACACACAGCAGGATGGCCTGGACGTCGTGGAACCGTGGGTTGTGGGTGTCCAGCACGTACGACAGCAGCGCGAACGCGCCGAGCAGCCCTGCCTCCGCAAGCAGGAGTCCGCCATACACGGTCGAGCGTGTACGCACGACGTTGCTCTCGATCGCCATGCTCGCGAGCGTGGCGCCGATGAAGAATGCGATGACGAGTGCGATCGCATACGGCGCGGCCGAGCTGTGCAGCGCGAGGTCATCTGCAAATCGCCCGACGTTGCCCGTGACGTGCGACGTGAACGAGCCGATCAGGATGAACCCGGACGAATTGACCATGCCCGCGATCAGCGCGAGGTAGCCGGCGAGCTGTTGATCGTGCCGGTGCGAACGTTCCGCTCCTTCGTGTCGAAACATCGCGCCCGCACCATCCGATCGTGCAGCATGATCGTCAACTTCAATCGCGCCGATCCAGAACCGGTACAACGAACGAACACAGCGACTCTGAATACAGACGCGAGCTCCCCCACGGCAGTCGCACGCGCCTGTGCCGGAGACGTCGGAGACACCGGCGCCGGCGGAGTTCCAGACGGTTGGGCGTGGATGCGACCGAGGGAGTCCAAGGAGCGTCTGGATCCGCATGAGGCACCGGTTTCCATTCCAGGTCTGCCTGGCCGGCCTGGTTGGCCTGGTCGGTTGCGGCAACGACCTTCACCGTCATACGCGCGCATTCGTGGCGTCGACCGCGTGCGGCCAGGGGCCGTACGAGATCACGTTCCCCGCGGACGGCACCACCGGTGGTGACGGGGTGGAGGTCATCGCGTGTACGCCGCGTCGAATCTCCGGTCACGTCGTGTTCAGCGCCGGCCAGTTCGAGCT
Source organism: Haliangiales bacterium (assembly GCA_038203335.1). Lineage (GTDB taxonomy): Bacteria > Myxococcota_A > Polyangia > Haliangiales > Haliangiaceae > JABFXX01. The sequence continues at coordinate 33,489 of JBBRED010000017.1, forward strand.
CGCGAACCAGTCGTACGGGGAAGGTTCCGACAACCAGCGTTGTTTCGGCGGTCCATCCGCGGTCGTGGCCAGCTCGAGCGGCGGTTCGCGGACCTCGTCCGCTGGCGGCAGCGGTGTCGGCGACGCGAGCTCGCCCGCGCCGGTATTGGTCGAGCGCCCGTTCACCAGCGCGGAGACGCCGTTCTCCGACGAGCTCTGCGGCAAGTACGGCTTGACCGCGCAGGTCGTGCTGATGCCGACAGTCCTGACGCGGACGTCGACGGAGCACGACTTCCTACCGCGCGGCACCGAGCTCCGGGTCCGGTTGTGGTCAGACGCTCCCAACGATCTCGAGGGCGTGGTGTTCATGATCCGGCAGCTCACCTCGACCCAGACGCCGGCGCAGGCCGCGAAGGAGGAGTCCAAGCGCGACAAGAGCCATGACAGCGGGCGATCGCTGTCGGCACATCCGGCCGACCACGGCCCGCCGCCGGCGCCGCTCGCCGAGGAGCGCCCGCCACAGCCGATCGCGGCAGCGACGTGGATCCCGGGCTACTGGACCTTCGCCGCTGGCCAATGGGGATGGCGGTCCGGGTTCTGGCGCGACGAGCGCAACGCGCCCCCGCCGCCACGCTTCGAGCAGCCCGGCGCTCCGCCCACCGAGGGCGCGATCTGGATCAGCGGCACGTGGACCCTGCGCGCAACGGGATACGGGTGGGTGAGCGGCCGCTGGCATTGATCCCGAATGTCTGTCGACGTACATGTAGTCGTCGTTTCCGAAGTGCACGAAGAAGTTCGCGCCCTCGAGCCTGCACCACAGCTCCTCGCGCAACACACGCCGGATCAGGCCGTCGAGATCGGTCTCGAGCACGACATCGCCATCACGTGGCGGACGAGGACTGGTGCCGTGGTTCTCCAGCCCGCTTACGCTTAGGGGTAGCTGTCCTGCTTCTCGCCAGAACTCGACCGCCGACGCGACATACGTCACCTCGATGAGCTAACGGTCAAGGGAGTCGAGCACACTGCGCAGCTTCGCCATGTCGACCGGCTTCACCAGGTGCTGATCGAAGCCCGCTTCGTGCGCGCGGCGTCGATCTTCCTCGGAGCCCCAGCCCGTGAGCGCGACGAGAACGGGCTGGTGGATCTGCGCGTTCGCGCGCACGCGCCTGGCGACCTCGTACCCGCTGATCTCGGGCAACCCGATGTCGAGGAGAACGAGATCGGGGGCGAACTCGAGCATGTCCACGAGCGCCGCTTCGCCGGTGTGCGAGAGGCGGGTCTCGTTGCCCTCGACTTCGAGGAGCATCGCAAGCATTTCGGCCGCGTCGACGTTGTCATCGACGACAAGAATGCGTAGCCCGCGCGTGCGCTTCTCCGTGGTCGACGTCTGCTGCGCCGGGGGAGCAACCGCCGTTGCTCGCGGTAGCCGCACCGTAAACGTGGTTCCGGCGCCGGCGCCTCCACTGGTGGCTTCCACGCTGCCTCCGTGCATCTCGACGAGTCCGCGGACGAGGGTGAGTCCCACGCCAAGGCCACCCTGCGCGTGCTCGGTGGCGCGGTCGAGCTGCGTGAACATGTCGAACACCCGCGGCAGCATGTCGGCGGGAATCCCAACGCCGGTGTCGGTGACGCGCACGACGAGGTCCGCGCCCTGCACGTCGGCGCCGACCGTGATGCGGCCGCCCTTCGGGGTGAACTTGGCGGCGTTGTTGATGAGGTTTGCGAACACCTGGCCGAGCCGGGTGGGATCCGCGTCGAGAACGAAGCCTTCGTCGGGCAGCAGAACGTCGAGCGTGTGGCCGCGTGCTTCGACCAACGGTCGGGTGGTCTCGACCGCGCTGTCCATCACGGCGCGCAGGTTGGTCGACTCGCGATGCAGGCTCACCTTGCCGAGCTTGACGCGCGAGATGTCGAGCAGGTCGTCGACCATGCGGACCAGGTGCCCGAGCTGGCGAGCCATCGTCGCGACCACCTTTGGCCGTTCGGTCTCACCACCGGTCTGCAGGAGCTCGATGCCGGTGCGGATCGGCGCGAGTGGGTTGCGAAGCTCGTGGGCGAGGGTCGCGAGGAACTCGTCCTTGCGCCGCTCCTCCTCGCGCAGCTGGTCGTAGAGGCCGGCAACGCGCTCTTCCTCGCGCTTCTGATCGGTCACGTCGACGGTAACGCCGTCGAATCGCGTCGGAGTGCCGTCATCGCCGTAGGTCGTGCCGCCGAGCGCGCGGATGAACTTGAAGTCTCCCGTGGTGGGATGCACGGTCCGATAGATGACGTCGTACGAGGCCCGCTGTTCGATGGAGGCATCGATCGCCGCGCGCGTGCGTTCGCGATCGTCGGGGTGAATCCGTTCGTAGAACGTCTCGATGGTGATGCGCGCATCGGGCGGCATGAAGAAGTGCGCCTTGACCCGCGGGTCCCACTGCAGCACCCCGAACGGCAGGTCGCAGTACCAGAACCCGACGCCCGAGAGTCGGACCGTATAGTCGAGACGCTTGGTGGCGGCGACGCGTGCGGTGACGTCGCGCGTGATCCCGAGCTGTCGAAACCCGTCGGAGACGGGCAGAGGGGCGCCGGTGGTCTCCATCGAGCGGCGGGTTCCCGACCGGCCGATGATGTCGAACTCGAGCGTGCCGCCGCCGCCGCCGCACACTTGCTCGTTGAATCGCCGGAAGCGTTCGCGAGACTCGGGCGCGATCATGTCGTAGATGGACGTTCCGATCGCGCTCTCGTCGCTCTCGAGCATCCGCATGCCGGCGGCATTGATCTGCAGCAGCGTGCCGTCGCGAGCGAGCAGCGTCACGCACTCCGGGGTGGTCTCGACCATCGTACGATAGCGCTGTTCGCTCTCGCGCAAGCCGCGGAGAACCCGAGACCGTTCGAGCGCTTCCCAGCATCGGCCGACGACGAGGGACACGACCTCGATCTCGCCGGGCGTCCACCAGCGTGGCGTGCTCTGGTGCACGGCCATCGCAGCCGTGAACACGCCGTTCTTGTGCAGCGGAACGCAGATCCCCGCTCGGATCGCCGTTGCTCGATACGCGGGCTGATCCACCTCGCCGATCCTCGGATCGTGCTCCGAGTCCTCCACGATGTACGGCTCGCCCGCGCGCATCGCGGTCAGGCACGCCGCCCCGAACGCGGCCACGTCCCAGTTTCCAACGATGCTCGACACCCCGTTGCGTGTGTGGTCTCCGGTGATCACGAAGGTGCGCTCCTCCGAGACCTCGGCATAGGCGCACCGGTCGGCGTCGAGGTGCTCCGCGAGCATGCGGGCGGTCGTTTGCATGACGTCCGCGGGGTCGACAAGGACCTGCGTTGCCGTCGCGTGCTGGGCGAGAAACTGACCGCTCATGCTGGGCACTACTCTGGACAACCGCGGCGCAAAGTCGAGTCCCGGCGCGGATCATCACGAGGTTTGGTGAACGTTTATATGCAATCGAGTTGCGAGTGTCCTGGCCGTGAGCCAGATTGACATCACGGGTTCGCATCACGCCCCGGTCATGGCCGCGTTCCCCCCGCGGTGGATGCGGCAGGCCGTGGTACGTGGGGCGGGTGAGTGAGCCCATCGTCGTACACGTCACCGTGCGTGTGAAGCCCGAGGCCGTGGATGCGTTTCGCGAGGCGACCCTCATCAACGCACGAGCGAGCGTGACCGAGCCGGGCATTGCACGGTTCGACGTGCTGCAAGATCGCGACGCGCCGACGACGTTCGTGCTCGTCGAGATCTATCGCACCGTGGACGCGCCGGCGGCGCACAAGGACACCGAGCACTACAAGCGGTGGCGAGACACCGTGGCCGACATGATGGCCGTGCCCCGCACGTCGCTGAAGTACGCGAGCTTGTACCCCGAGACGTACTGATCGATTGTTCGTTACGTTGGTGGAGCTCGCGGCTCTACCTGGACATGACGAGAGCGTTTCGCGCCGCGATCCTCCTGTGTGCCGCGGGCTGTGTCACCGAGCCTGCTGACGAGATGTCGTCGGAGCAGGACATTCAGGGCGGCCAGTTCGAATCCGGGTATCCCGCGATCGGTGAGGTGTTGCTCGCCAGTGGCTCGTTCTGCACCGGCACGGTGATCGCGCCGAGCTACGTGCTGACGGCCGCGCACTGCGCGAGCAGCTCGATGGTGTTCTACACGGGCACCGACCCGACGAACCTCGTCGGGCATCCGATCGACCAGCAGATCGCGCATCCCACGCAGGATCTGCTGATCGCGCATCTCGCCACTCCGATCGCGGGCACCTCGCTCTCGGCGTGGAGCGTGAGCGCGCCCCCGCCGGTGGGCACCGTCTGTACCGCCGTGGGATATGGCCGGCACGATGGCGGCGGCGTCACCTCGTGGGGCACCAAGCGCTCGGCGACGGAGCAGGTGACGTCGTCGAGTGCGTCGCTGATCGCCGTCACCATGGTCACCGGCATCGCCGACAAGGGCGACTCGGGTGGCCCGCTGCTGTGCGGAGGCGATCAGATCGCCGCGGTGGTCAAGGGCCACAGCGATGGCGAGTGGCCGGCACACACCGCCGAGAACTACACGACGATCGATCCTGCGTGGATCTCGAGCGTGATCGCTCCGACGTGGACGCCGCTGGCACTGCAGAACGGATGGACGCATGCACCGTTCGGCACGCGGAGCGCAGCAGTCGCGAGCGTGGGTGGGATGGTGCATCTCCGCGGCGCGATCGCAGGCGGGAGCTCGTCGCAGCTGTTCACGTTGCCGGTGAGCATGCGGCCCGCGACCTCGGTCTACGTCCCGGTGGATCTGTGCAACGCCACCACGGGCCGGTTGACGATCCTGCCGAGCGGCGCGGTGAGCGTGCAGTCGGAGGCGGGGACGCTGGCCAACGCCTCGTGCTTCACGTCGCTCGAGGGCGTCGAGTTCGCCCCGTCGACGAGCAGCTTCACGCCGCTGGCGCTGCAGAACGGATGGACGAGCGCGCCGTTCAGCACCAGCATCGCGGCCGCGGCGAACATCGCGGGAATCGTGCACCTGAAGGGCGCGATCGCGGGCGGTTCGTCGAGCGGTGTGTTCACGCTCCCGATCGGCCTCCGGCCGTCAGCCAAGGCGTACGTCTCGGTCGATCTGTGCGGCGCCACGAATGGTCGGCTGGTCATCGACGGCAATGGCATGGTCACCGTGGAGCAAGAGGGTGGTGGGCTGACCGCCGCCGCGTGCTTCACGTCGCTCGACGGCGTGTCGTTTCCCACCACGGTGAGCGGCTTCTCCACGCTGGTGCTGCAGAACGGGTGGACCAATGGCCCGTACGGCACGGGATCCGCGACCGCGGCCAACATCGGCGGCATCGTTCAACTGAAGGGCGCGATCGGCGGCGGCGGCGCCGCGTCGCTGTTCACGCTGCCCGCCGGCCTTCGCCCGTCGGCCACGACGTACGTCCCGGTCAACCTGTGCGGCTCGACCAACGGCCGTCTCGTCGTCCAGCCATCGGGCGTGACCACGGTGCAGACCGAGAGCGGCACGCTGGCCAACGCGCAGTGCTTCACGTCCCTCGATGGTGTGGCGTTCGCGCAATAGGTATCTGGGGAAATCACCGAGACCGCTCGGCGGCCTCGGCATTGCACACCTTCCCGCCGATGTCCCCCACGACCGACCGAGGAACGATCGTTATTGCCGATGACGATCCGGACGTGCTCGCGATCGTGAGCGCTCGGTTCACGGATGCGGGGTACTGCGTGCGCACCGCCAGCCACGGCGCTGAAGCGATCGCGGTGCTCCAGGAGGTCGCCGCGCCGACGGCGATCTTCGTCGACCTGATGATGCCGGGTGTGCTCGGGCATTCGGTGCTCGAGTTCATCCAGAGCGAGACGCGGTTCGCGACGTGCCGCGTTGCCGTGGTCACCGGGTCGCCCGAGCTGGCGCCGGCGGGCGTTCGCGTGTTCACGAAGCCCGCGACGTTCGCGGCCCTCCTCGACCACGTCGAGCGACCGGCCAACCCGCCGATCCGTACCGCGCGAGCGCTCGGGCTCACCTGAGCCAGATCGGGCGAGCACCGGTCCGCCCGGAGCGCCCCCGGAGGCCTGCGCGAGGGGACGGCAACCTACGCGGGCGGCACGGAGGTTGCTCGATAGAGAATCATGTCCCTCACCACCATCCTCATCATTGCCCTCATCGTTCTCCTCCTCGGCGGCGGAGGTCTCTACTTCCGCCGGTAGAGCGATGGGCCGGTGATACCCTTGCGGGATGAGCCGGCTCGCTGCGTTGGCTCTGTTCGTCACGACGGCATGTGGCGATAACCTCGCGGCGCCGCCGGATGCGTCCGCGGTCGACGCACGGATCTTCGATGCAGGACTGGATGCTGGGCTCGATGCGAGCCCCGACGCGCCGCCCGATGCGCCGCCGGATAGTCCGCCTGCTGTCGATCCGACGATCACCGCTGGCGCTCCCGACCGAATTCTGCTCCTCGGCACGATCGTCACCCCGGAGACCATCGTCGAGGGCCAGGTCCTGATCGAAGGCAATCTGATAACGTGCGTGGCGAGTGGCACGACGTGCGCCGCGATGCCGGGCGCACCGGGTGCCACGATCATCGACACCAAGGGCGTGATCGCGCCCGGGTTGATCGATACCCATAATCACATCCTGTTCGACATCTTCAACGACGACGACTGGCTGCCATCGCAGGTCTACCAGAACCACGACCAGTGGCCGAACGAGCCGCGGTACCAGGCGATGCTCGACGTCAAGCAGTGCCTGGTCAACGACGCGCAGGGAAAGCCGGCGTGGTGTGCTCAGACGCCGTACGGAACCACGGCCGGAAGTCTTCGCTGCGAGGCCGACAAGTTTGGCGAGCTCAAGGGCCTCGTCGCCGGCACCACGAGCATCGTGGGCCTCGCGGGAACGTCGGCGGGTTGTTTCGCGTCGCTCGCGCGCTCGATCGATCAGCCGCAGAACGGGCTTGGCCAGGACAAGATTCAGACGAGCGCGCTGTTCCCGCCGTCGAGTCCGTCCACCGTGTGCACGAACTACTCGACGGGGAAGACCGATGCCTTTCTCGTGCACGTGGGCGAGGGCACCGATGCACGCTCGCTCGCGGAGTTCGCGAGGCTCGGCACGGTCACCACGCCGGCGGATTGTTTGTACGCGCCGCAGACCGCGATCACGCACGGCACGGCGTTCACCTCCACCGAGTTCATGCAGATGGCCCAGGCCGGCATGAAGCTGATCTGGTCGCCTCACTCGAATGTCTCGCTCTACGGCCAGACCGCCGACATTCCGGCCGCGCTCGACGCGGGTGTGACGATCGCGCTCGCGCCCGATTGGTCGATGGGCGGCAGTCAGAACCTCCTCGACGAGCTGCGGTTCGCGGCGGCATACGACGACACGCAGTTCGCCGACCGCCTCACGTCGAAGGATCTCGTCGTGATGACCACGAGCCACGCCGCGCAGGCGCTCGGCCTCGCGACCACGCTCGGGACGCTGGCGCCGGGCTACCGCGCGGACCTCGCGGTGTTCGCCGGCGACGTCGCGCATCCGTACGATGCGATCCTCGCCGCGCGGCCCACGCAGGTCCGCCTCGTCATGGTCGACGGTGTCGTGCTGTTCGGAGATGCGCTGCTGCAAGCGGCCGCTCCCGCGGCTCCCGGATGCGAGACGATCGATGTGTGCGGCGGCGCGAAGTTCCTCTGCGTCGCCACCGCCGCGACGACGAACAAGCTCGATCAGACGTACGCGCAGATCATCGCGGCGCTCGGTCAAGCGCTCGTGGACGCCGATGCGCTCACGACGGCCGACGGATTCGACTTCGCGCCGCTCGCGCCGCTGTTCACCTGCCCGCCGTGAGGGCACAATCGAGGTGTGCGGCGGAGGGAGCCATCGACGTTGCCGTCACCGTCGTCGCCGTCGGGACGGCTCGGCGCGGGTGAGTTCTCGGGCACCGAACGCTTCCAGCTGATCCGCCAGCTCGGGATGGGCGGCATGGGCATCGTGTACGAGGCGGTCGATCGCGATAGCGGCGAGACGGTCGCGCTCAAGACGCTGCGCAACGTCGACGGCACCGCGATCCTGCTGCTCAAGCAGGAGTTCCGCACGCTCGCCGGTTTGCATCACCCGAATCTGATCGCGCTCGGCGGCCTGTTCGAGTCGCGCGGCGACTGGTTCTTCACGATGGAGCTGATCGAGGGCGTCAGCCTGCTGGAGTGGCTGCGCGATGGAGACGAGCAGCGGCTGCGCGATGCGCTCGTGCAGCTCGTGACCGGGCTCGGCGTGCTGCACGACGCGGGGCGCATCCATCGCGATATCAAGCCGTCGAACGTGCTGGTCACCGACGAGCGCGTGGTGCTGGTCGACTTCGGGCTCGCGACCCGCCACGACGGAGATCCGCTGTCGTGGAGCGATGGCGAGACCGTCGGCACGCCGGCGTACATGGCGCCGGAGCAGGCGAGCTCGCGACCGACGGGGCCCGAAGCGGACTTCTACGCGCTCGGCGTGATCCTCTACGAGGCGCTGACGGGGAAGCTACCGATCGAGGGCTACGCGCTCCAGATGATGATGGAGAAGCAGCAGGTCGTACCGGCCGCGCCGTCGACGATCGCCGACGTTCCGCCCGATCTCGACGAGCTGTGCTGCGAGCTGTTGCAGATCGATCCAGCGGCGCGGCCGTCGCGTGGTGACATTCTGCGAAAGCTCAAGGCGTCACCGCGCGGGAGCTCGCCGCCGGCGCGCGAGGGCGTGCTGACGCCGATCCCGCGGCAGACGTTCGTTGGTCGCGAGGCCGAGCTGGCGGTTCTGCGGGACGCGCTCGCCGAGTGCGACGGCGGCGTGGCCGTGAATCTGCTGATCGAGGCCGAGTCCGGGATGGGCAAGAGCGCGCTCGCCGAGCACTTCGTCGCCGGGCTCGATCGGCGCGATGTCGTGGTGCTGCGCGGGCGGTGTTACGAGCGCGAGTCGGTGCCGTACAAGGGCGTCGACGGTGTGATCGACTCGATCAGTCGCTTCATGGCGCGCCTTCCCGACAAGACGGCGGCGGCGCTCCTGCCGTTTCACATCAGCCTGCTCGCCGAGGTGTTTCCCGTGTTGCGCGGCGTGCGCGTCATCGTCGAACAGCCGCCGGTGGCGCACGTGCCGGATCCGAAGGAGGAGCGGCGCCGCGTGTTCTCGGCCGTGCGCGAGCTGCTCGCCCGGATCGGCGCGCGCTACCCACTGGTCGTCCTGATCGACGATCTGCACTGGGCCGACGAGGACAGCCTCTCGCTGCTCGACACGGTGATGCGCGGCCCCGATGCGCCGTGCCTGCTGCTGGTCTCGACCGCGTGGCCGCGCGGCGACGACGAGCCGCCGCTCGAGTTCGGCGGCAACCAGCGCCGGATCCCGCTGCGGCCGCTCGGCGAGAGCGATACGGCCCAGCTGGCGAACGCGCTGTTCACCGCGAGTGGCGCGGGCGGTGCCGACGTCACCACCGCGATCGTGCGCGAGTCGGCGGGACACCCGATGTTCGTCGCGGAGCTGATCCGGCACTTCGTGCTGAGCGGCGATACCACGGTGCGCGACGAGGTCCGGCTCGATGACGTGCTCGCCGCGCGGATCGACGCGCTCGAGCCGGCCGAGCGCGAGCTGCTCGAGCTGGTCGCGACGGCAGGCCAGCCGCTACCTCTCGATGTTCTCCGCCGCGCGCTGGGCATGACACCGGCGAAGGTCCTGCCGCTGGTCGGCTATCTCCAGGCGGCAAATCTGTTGCGGTCGGTGCGGACGCGGCGGGACTCGGTGGAGCCGGATCACGATCGGACGCGGCGAACCGTGGTGGAGCGCTCGGCGGAGCGCAAGCCCGAGCTGCATCGTCGCCTGGCGGTCGCCCTCGAGGCGACGGATGCCGAGACGCAGCCGATGCTCGTCGGCGTGCACTGGGAGCAGGCCGGTGAGCCGGCGCGTGCCGCGGCGCTGTATGGACGCGCCGGTGATCGCGCGGCGGAGGCCTTCGCGTTCGAGCGCGCGGTGAAGCTGTACGAGCGCTGTCTCCTGCTCGCGCCGGAGATGTCGACGCAGGTGCGGAGCAAGCTCGGAGACGCGTATGCGAATGCGGGACGCGGTCGCGAGGCGGCCGACGTGTTCCTGGCGCTCGCGAGCGAGTCGAAGATCGCGGCCGATGCGCTCGAGCTCGAGCAGAAGGCGGCGCACGAGCTGCTTCGCGCCGGGTTGATCGACGAGGGCAGGGAGGTGCTCGACCGCCTGCTCACCTCGGTCGGCATTGGCATGCCGAGCACACCGCGACGCGCGCTCGCCTCGTTGCTGTGGCGGCGGGCTCGTCTGAAGGTGCGCGGCATCCGGTTCGACCCGCGCGATACGAGTCAGGTGCCACGCGAGGAGCTGGCGAAGATGGACATCGTATGGACCGCGGCGTGCGGCCTCTCGATGACGGACTGGATCCACGGCGCGGCGTTCCAGGCGCTGAACCTCTTGCTCGCGCTCGATGCGGGCGAGTCCATGCGCGTGCGCCGCGCGCTGTTCCTGGAGGCGTGTCACACCGCCGCCGCGGGAAGTGCCGAGCGCGCCGAGCAGCTCGTCGCGGCGGCGAATGGTGGCCAGGAGCTCGAGGATCCGTACCTGCGTGGCTGGCTCGAGCTCGCGCGCGCGTACATCGCGTACTTCAAGGGCAACTGGCGAGATGCGTACGAGGGCGCCGAGCGCGCCGATGCCTGGTTCAGCGGGAACTGCGCGAACGTCGTCTGGGAGCGCGACACCGTGCACGCGCTGAGCAAGTGGGCGCTGGTGTATCTCGGCTCGTTGAAGGAGCTCGGTCACGTGCTGCCGCAGCGACTCAACGAGGCCGAGCAACAGGGCAACCTGTACGCGTTGTCGACGGTGTGGGCCTCCAACTCGACCCTCAACTGGATCGCGCGCGACGACGTGGCCGCGGGCCGTGACGCGATCACGAAGGTCTCCGATCGGTGGTCGCTGCGCGGCTACCAGGTCCAGCACTGGAACAAGATGATGTCGAACGCGCTGTTCGATATGTACTCGGGCGACATGCTCTCGGCGCGGCGACGCGTCGTGGAGGCGTGGGAGCCGATGTCGCGCTCGCTGTTGACCAAGGTGCAGATCGTGCGCTTCGAGGTCAACGAGCTGCAGGTGCGGACCGCGATCGCCGCCGCGCGCGTCACCACGGGCGCCGAACGCGACCAGCTCCTCGCGACCGCAGGGCACTACATCGGCAAGCTCGCCAAGGAAGGCCTGCCGTGGATGAACGCGATCACGAACGTGCGACGAGGATGTCTGCTCGCCGCGCGTGGAGACACCGTGGGTGCGGAGCGTGAATTCCGTGCGGCGGTGGCCGCGTGCGATGCGACCGAGCTCGGCCTCTACGCAGCCGTCAGCCGGGTCCGCCTCGGCGCGCTGGTCGGCGGTGACGAGGGCCAGGCCCTGCGCGACGCGGGGCTCGCGAAGCTCGCGGCCGAGGAGATCAAGAAGCCCGAGTCGGTCGTGACGCTCTACGCACCCTGAGGCTTCCGGAGGTTCCACAGGATCTGGCCGAGCGCCGCGGTGGCGACCGCGTCGGTCGAGGTCCACATCGCCGCGAGAAGTGCGGGCCGGGAGGTCGGGCCCACGACGCGCACGATGCGGGCATCGAGCGAGAACGCAGGGGCCAGCTCGGGCGCATCGATGGTGACGCGAACCCGCTCGCCGACATCTCGCTGAACGTTGCGATCGTTTCGCAGGAGCACGCCGCCCGCCGAGATGTTGATGACGACGAACGTCTCGCTCTGATCGCCGTGACTGACCGCGACCTGGGCGAGCAGTTCGAATCGCTCGTCGGTACGGCGTTCCGGCATCCACCAAGCGTGAGGGAAATCGCGCTGCCGACCCACGCCGTCGGCGCAAAATCGTCGCTGACCTCCGGATTCGTGTCACCGGATACGTATTACGCAGCGAGAAATGCGGCGACGATCGTCTGGTCACCGATCCGACCATCGGGAGGAATGCCGTGATCGGCTTGCCATCGGGCGACCTTGCGTGGATCGGCTTCGCCGGTCGCCTCGTCGACGCACTGGGTACCCGTCGCCTGGAGGAACAGGGACATGTTGTCGGCGTGAGCGCGGTTGTAGTGCTGCGCCTTGATCACCCACGGCGCGGGGCCTTCGATCGTGGCGCGCGATTCCATGTAGTCGCTCGACATGTCGACGGGCTCCACCTCGTGCCGCGGTTTGTCGATCGTGGCACGCGATTCGGTGTACTCGCTGGTCTGGTCGAACGAGACCACGTCGCGCGGTGGGCCGAGATCTGACGTGGTGACGAGGCTCGCGACCTGACTTGCGAGCCGGTTTCCTGCGGTGGCGTGGAGCAGCGCGAAGATCTCGCTCGCAGCAGCGGGGTGTGTGCTGATCACCGCGGCGATCGCCTTCGGGTCGTGGTTTCGACTCGCGAGCATCTCGCGAACGATCGCCGTCGCTGGCTGGGCGGCCGGCCGCCGGTTCGCCGGCTCCTGCTGTTCGGAACCGGCGGTTTGGCCCTGATGCTGCGCGAGCTGGTGCTTGGACATGGGACCAGCCACAGCACGTTCCACGCCGCGCCTAGATCCGCGATTCCTCGCCGGGAAGGGCCGAGGACC
>JBBRED010000018.1:0-45560 GCA_038203335.1 Haliangiales bacterium
ATCGGCGAGGTGACTGACGTGCCCGCCCGACGCCTGCTCCGGCGCCATGTACTGCGGGGTGCCGACCACCCCCTCGCCGGTCAACGTGCCCTCGCTGCCGACCAGCTTCGACACGCCGAAGTCGAGGATCTTCCAGGTCGAGCCCTCGTGGAGGAACAGGTTGTGCGGCTTGAGATCGCGATGCACGACGCCCGCCTGCCGCGCGACCTCGAGGCCGCGCGCGACCTGATCGAGCATCACGGCGACCTCGTCGGAGGGCATGCGCGGATCGGTGCGAAGGCGGGTCGCGAGGTCGGTGCCGTAGAGCCGCTCCATCGCGATGAACGGGACCGGCGCTTCGGGCGGTGACAGCTCGATGACCTGTACGATGTGCGGCGAGACCAGGCGCGCCGCGAGGTCCATCTCGCGATGGAAGCGATCGATCAGCGCCGAGCTCGCCGTCGAGCGCGTGTTGAGCAGCTTGATCGCGATCGAGCGACCGTCTTCGCCCACCGCCTCGTAGACGTCGCCCATCGCGCCGCGGCCGAGCACGAGGCCGATCTTGAAGTGGCCCATGACCTGACCGGTCCAGCGGCCCTCGTCGGCGTGCTTCTGGCGCAGGACATCGTCCTTCACCTCCGCGAGGGCCTGCTGCTGATCGCCGATCAGCTGCATCGCGCTCTGCAGCTCGGAGATCGCGGTGGTGTTCGTGTGCCGTGCCCAGCGACCGAGCAGGTAGCCGGTGACCTGAAACGCCACGATCAGCGACTCGGCGATCACGAGCTGCACCGGCGTCGCGACGATGCTCGAGAGCAGGCCGACGTCCGGAATCCATCCTACGATCATCGGCACCGCGAGCCCGAGGTGCGCGACCAGGCAGATCGCCGTGACCGAGAGCGAGATCCAGCGACTGCGCCCGAGCGAGATCAGGATGATCCCGAGGATCGAGATCATCACGATCGCGGAGAACGGACCGAAGTAGTAGTACATCGACGGCACGCCACCAGCGGTGGCGATGATCCACAGGATGCCGACGCGGCGCGGCTGCCAGCGCTCGGGCTTCATCGTCAGCCACACGAGCGCCACGTTCGCGGCCGACATCACGCCCGCGCCCGCCCAGAACAACTTCTGCGCGAACGGATCCGCGCCGATCGCGAACGACAGCGCGATCGCGATCAGCGGCGCGAGGATGCCGAACATGTGGAACACGCGCATGCGCGGCAAGTCCGCCTGGTCGAGCGCCTGTGCGGCGGTCGGCATCGGGCCCTTCGAACCGGTGCCCCACGCGTGCGAGGGCCGCGCATCCGGCACACCGGTCGCCGCGTCGGAGGCCGCCACGCCCTGCGCGATCGCGTGCGGTGACGCTGCCTGGGTGCCCGCCTCGTCGTCATCGGCCCGAGGATCGGCCTCGGTGACATCCGTGACGTCGACCGTGTTCACCCGATAAGCGTAGCCCAGTTACTCAGGCGTAGCCGACGTAGATGTGCTGCACGTCGTCATCGGCATCGAGGTCGGCGAGGAACTGGTCGACCTCGGCGCGCGCCGCAACGTCGAGCACCATCGGATTCTTCGGGCGCCAGCCGATGCGGATGGTCGCCAGGGTCCAGCCGCGCGCTGTGAGCGCTTTACTCACAGTGTCGAGGTCGGTGGGTTCGGTATAGAACCGGATGCCGCCCTCACCATCGGATTCGCAGTCCTGCGCTCCCGCCTCGATCGCGGCCTCCTCGGCATCGGCGCCACCTTCGGGCGGCGCGGCATCGACGAGACCGACGTGCTGAAAATCCCACGTCACCGAGCCGCTGGTCCCGAGCTGGCCCTTGCGGAACAGCACGCGAACGCTCGTGGTGGTGCGATTCTTGTTGTCGGTCAGACACTCGACCACGACCGGCACGCGGTGCGGCGCGAAGCCTTCGTAGGTCACGGTCTCGAAGGTCACGGTCTCGTCGAGCAGACCGGCGCCCTTCTTGATCGCGCGCTCGATGTTGTCGCGCGGCATCGACTGCTTTCTCGCGGACTCCACCGCGGCGCGCAGTCGCGAGTTTCCATCGAGATCAGCACCGGCCTTCGCGGCCATGATGATGTCCTTGGTGAGCTTGCTGATCACCTTGCCGCGGGCATTGGCGTTCGCGAGCTTTCCGGCGGCCTTCCACTGTGCGCCCATGAGAACCGCGTTACTAACGCGTTGCGCGAACTGTGCAAAGCGACTTCGCCGCAGGCTCGCTGGCCACAAATCTCTTTTGATCGAAACGGCGGCTGTGTATCGTTCGCGCAACTTCGAGGGGAAGTTTATGAAGCCTATTACCGCTTCCGTTCTGCTTGGTTGTGCCCTGTCTCTCGTCGCCTGCGGGCCCTCGGGCCGCGATGGCGGTGGGGGTGACGACACGGGCGGAGGGCCGGATGGCGGAGGGTCGAACGACCCGGGCACCGTGCAGAAGTGCAACAAGATGGACATCGTGTTCGTCGTCGACGACTCGGGCTCGATGTCCGAGGAACAGGCGAACCTCGCATCGAACTTCCCGATGTTCGCGACGGTGCTCCAGAACTACGTCAACGAGGAAGGCGAGCACATCGACTTCCGGATCGCGGTGACGACGACCGGCAAGGACTTCACCACGACGTTCACCGGCTTCCCGCTGCCGCCGATGACCGAGCACGGGCCCAATGGCGCGTTCCTCAACAACTGCGGCGTGACGCAGCGCTGGCTCGACTCGACCACGCCGAACCTCAGCACCACGCTCGGCTGCCGCGCGAACGTCGGCACCGGCGGATGCTCGTACGAGATGCCGCTGCTGATGACCAAGCACGCGCTGGCGGACCAGGTCACCGCCGGTCCGAACGCTGGCTTCCTGCGCGACGACGCACTGCTCGGCGTCGTCATGCTGACCGACGAGGATGATGGTTCGTCGTCGGCGAACATGATCTCCGTCGATCCGTCGAGCCCGACCTCGGCGAATCCCCCGATCGACTACAACCCCGCCGATCTGATCACGTTCCTCGACACGGTGAAGGGTCACCGTTCGCGGTGGGCCGCGGGCGTGATCGCCGGCGAGACCGCATGCAACTCCACGTTCGGCGCCGCGGCCGAGGCGACGCGGCTCAAGCAGTTCGTCCAGATGACGAACGCGGGCGGCTCGCAGCAGGCGGTGTTCTCGTCGATCTGCGCCGGCAACCTGACGATGGCGCTCTCCGACGTGCTCGCGAAGTTCCAGGCTGCCTGCGGCGGCATCATTCTCTAGGGTAGAGTCGTGGCGTGAAAGATCGCCACGTCGTTGTCACCGGCGGAAACGGCGCGCTCGGCAAGGGCGTCGTCGAGGTGTTGAAGGCGAAGGGCGCGATCGTCCACGTCGCCGATCGGCCCGACGTGCAGCTCGATGACGAGGCGTCCGCGGCCGCGTTCTTCGGCGCGCTGCCACCGATCTGGGCGTCGATCCATCTCGTCGGCGGCTTCGCGATGAAGCCGCTCGCCGAGACCTCCGCCGCCGACTTCGAGAGCCAGTTCCGGCTCAACGCCCTGACCTGCTTCATCGCGTGCCGCGAGGCAGTCGCGTCGATGCGCAAGGGCGGCGTCGGCGGGCGCATCGTCAATGTCGGTGCGCGGCCGGTGATCGCACCGGTCGGGGGCATGGTCGCGTACGTCGCGAGCAAGGCGAGCGTGGCGTCGTTGACCCAGACGCTCGCGGTCGAGCTGCTCGCCGAGAACATCCTGGTCAACGCGGTGCTGCCGTCCACCATCGATACTCCCGCGAATCGCGCCTCGATGCCGAAGGCCGACCACGACAAGTGGCCCAAGCCGACCGAGCTGGGGGAGGCCATCGCCTTTCTCGCCTCCCCCGACAACACCCTGACCACCGGCACCCTGGTGCCCGTGTTCGGTCGCGCGTAACCCTTTGACCTTCCACGGTCTCCAACTCGGGGTAACCATCTCGCAGGTTGCCTCGTACTCTCTTCAGGAGGCCATGTGACCGACGACCGCCGACCCGACTTCGACCGGTACCCCGAGCTCAAGAAAGCGTGGGATCGCCGGCAGTTCATCAAGTCGGCAGCCGCGGGCACGGCACTCATGGCGGTCGGCGGAACCCTCCTCCGGATCGCCGGCGATGACCTGTCCAAGAAGGCGCGCGCCGAGACCCGCAAGGACGGCAAGACGCGCCTCCCTCCCGGTCAGCGCGCACTCGAGGCGCTTCGTGCGATGGGCGGCGATGAGGGCGATGGCGACGTACGCACGTTCAACCTCAAGGTCTACGGCGAGGTCAAGACACCGTTCGATCTCGACTACGCGGCGCTGCTCAAGCTGCCGCAGGTGACGAAGGAAGCCGACGTGCACTGCGTGACCGGCTGGTCCTTGATCGGAGGTCTGTTCAAGGGCGTGCAGGTCTCGATGCTCGCGGAGAAGGCCGGGCTCAAGGACAGCGTTCGCCACGTGATCTTCGAAGCGGCCCATGGCTACACGGCGAACGTCCCGCTCAAGGAAGCGACCGCCGACAACGCGCTCATCACCTATCGCCTCAACGGCAAGCCGTTCGACCTCTCGCACGGCGCGCCGGTGCGAGGTCTCGTGCCGGATCTCTACTTCTGGAAGAGCGCGAAGTGGATCACCGGAATTCGGTTCGTCGGCAAGGATCAGCCTGGCTACTGGGAGGTCCGCGGGTACAACAACCACGCGGATCCGTGGAAAGAGGAACGCTATGCCTGATGATTCCGCCGAGGCTTCGGCACGACCCGGCCTCGGCGCGATCATCAAGAAGCGCTGGCGCGGCTGGTTGCGCGCGATCCACCGCGACTTCGGCTACCTCGCCGTCGGCTTCACGCTGATCTACGCGCTCTCGGGCATCGCGATCAATCACATCAAGGACTGGGACCCGAACTTCCACTCCTCCGAGCGCTCGCTGACGATCGCGCCGATTCCCGCCGATGCCACCGACGACGCGGCGGTCGCGCTCGTGATCGCCGCGACCGGCACCGGCAAGCCCGACGACGTGTTCCGCGCCGGCGACGAGATCCGGCTCGGCTACTCCGATGGCACCGCGGTCACCGCGATCGGCGACACCGGTCAGGTCACCGTGCAGGCGCGCGAGGCGCGGTTCTTCCTGCGCGTCGCGAACTGGCTGCACTACAACCGTGGCAAGAAGGCGTGGACGTACGTCGCTGACGTCTACGCCGTGATGCTGCTGTACCTCGCGATCAGCGGCATCTTCATGATCAAGGGCAAGCTCGGCCTCAAGTGGCGCGGCTCGATCCTCGTCGGCATCGGCATCGCCGCTCCGCTGGCGTACGTGCTGCTCTCCGGCGGGCCAACGGCGAACAACGCGAAGGTCGCCGACGCGCCGGTGGCCAAGCCGGCGGAGCCCGCGCCCGCGCCAGCTCCCGACGACGAGTTCGCGCGCCCGAAGCCGCGCGTGGCGCCGCCCTGATTCAGAGGACGCGGAACTCGAATCGATCGAGCTCGCCGCCGACGTCGTCGTAGCCGCTCTCGACGCCGATGCCCGGCGCGAAGCAGCTCACGATGCGGCCGCCGTCGACGTCAGCCTTCGAGCTATCGTTGTACGTGCACCAACCGTTCGTCTTCGGCGCAGCGCATCGAGGTCGCGGCGCTGCCGCGATGGCACATCAACCCGAGGTGCGGAGGATCCAGTCCTCCTTCGCGACGTGGAGCACGAGCACGCTACGCAGCCCGCCGAGGACCTCGAGCGCCTGCCACGACTGGCCGTGGTCGAGCGCGGACCACACGTCGAGCAGCAGCGAGCGCAGCTTCCCGTGCTCGCTCCGCATGCGCGCGGTCGGTGCAAACGGCTCGGCGTGGAGTCGCTCGATCGCCGGGAACACCACGCGCTCCTCGCTGCGAACGTAGCCGGAGAGCTCGAGATCGAAGGCCGCCAGATCGAGCCGCGCCATCTCGAAGTCGCCGAGCCGCAACCAGCGCTCGACCGCCGCGAGGCCGGTCTCGTACCAGGAATCGTCGTCGACCATCGTGCCTCCTGATGCGTGGGATGCCGGATCAGGCGCCGAAGCTGCGAACGATCTTGACCAGCTCGTCGACCACGGCGGGCTCGTTCGCGAGCTGCGGCGAGGCCGGCATCATCGGGCTCTTCCCGACGCCCGCGCCCCCGAGCAGGATGATCTGCCTTATCTGATCATCCGAGGTCTTCGCCTGCCACGCCTTGTCGGTGTAGTTGCGCGGCTTCGGATCGAGCTTCGTCGAGGCCGAGCCGTCGCCCTTCCCGCTCTCGCCGTGGCAGGTGATGCAGAGCGTGTGGAAGATATGCTGAGCCTCGGTGACGGCCTGATGGTCTACCGGTGGCGCGTCGCTGGTCTTCTTGCCGCACCCGAGGACCGACACCACGATCGCGAAGAGGATGAGACGCATGGTGCTGTGATGCCCCGGGACCGGTGGTTCGGCGTTGCGGCAAACCGTCGCGCGCGTCAGCGCCCGATCCGAGCGCGCGCGCGCCGTTCACACCGCGCGGTTCAGAGCTGCGTCGCGAACGCCCGCGCCGCCTCGACCACCGCCGCCCAGTCGTCGCCAAAATCGCGAAGGTGGCCCTGGCGCTCGTCGAGGTACGACCAGCGGTCACCTGCGAGCCCCGGCACGTGCGAGCTATCGATCAGCACCACATCGCGCGCGCCGCCCTCGTGCTCGACCGATACGGCGGCGTACGGCACCGAAGGAAACACGACCTCCTCGCCGAGCCAGACCGCGAGCTTGACCTCCTTGTCGTCCTCGCTCTTCGACAGGAACGTACCCGCGGTGCGCACCGGCAACCACTGCACGTGACGGATCGACGCCAGCATGCGCAGGTGCGCGGTCTCCGGTGGCCCGCTCGCATCGAGCTCGGCGAGCACGCGCGGTCCGACGAAGTAGCCGCGCCGCGGTCCGGGAATCTCCATGGGCCCGCGGCCATCCTCGATCATCGAGCGCAGCACGCGCACCCCCGACTGCGCCTGATGATCGGCCCACGCGGCATCGTGATGCGCGAGGATCGTCGAGATCGGCGTCACACCCATCATCTCCGCATCCGCCTCGGTGAGCCCGCCGAGCGCCGCGACCTCGCTGACGATCCGCATCGCGAACGCCACGTCCTCGGGCGACGCCATCGAGAACATCCGCACCTCGACGCTCGCCTCGGCGACCGTGACCTCGGTGAAGCGCGTCGAGACCCCCTCGCGATGAAACCGGTAGACGCCCGGCACGAGTCCGGCCCCACCGGCATCGATCCGGAGATCGTCGATGGCGATCGCATCGACCAGGTCCTCGAGCACGGGCGCGCCGCACGCGAGCGAGATCGTGGTGCTCATGCCGCCATCAGACCACGAGCGGCCGGCCGCCGCTCGAATCCCCGTGCGCGCCGTGCGGCAGTTCACCGTTCGTCACGATAGTGTCGGCTCGTGGGCCCGCGACTCGTGTTCGATGCGGCGCGGCTCGAGCACAACGTACGCGCGCTGGCGGCGGCGGCACGGGCGGCGCGGATCACCACGCTGTTCGCGATGAAGTCGTTCCCGCATCCGGACGTTCGCGCGCTGGTCGCCGAGCACGTCGACGGGTTCGATGCGGCGAGCACCGAGGAGGTCGGCGCGGCGCCGGGCCGGGGCGTGCTGTCGATCGCCGATCCGAGCGGCCGCGCGGTGGAGGCCGCGGCCACCTGGCGCGGGCGGCTGATCGTGAGCTGCGAGACCATCGACCAGGTGCGCGCCGCGCCCGCGCACGCGGAGATCGCGCTGCGGATCTCGGCCTCGCTCGCCGGCAGCGATCCGGCGATCGGTGCGGTGCTCGACGGCAGCGGCCATCGCCGCTCGCGGTTCGGGCTCGAGGATCGCGAGCACGTGCGGGCGCTGGTCGATGCCGCGGCGGGACGACCGATCGGCGTGCACGTGCACCACGGCCCGGTGACCGCGACCTCGGCGGAGCGATTCATCACCACCGCACGCGCGGTCCTCGACCTCGTGGAGATCACGCCACGCTTCCTCGATCTCGGCGGCGCGTGGCACGGCATCGCGGATCTGCCGCGCGCGTTCGCCGACGTGCGCGCCGCGCTGCCCGCGGCGCTCGAGCTGATCATCGAGCCGGGTCGCGCGATCGTCGACGGCGCCGGATTCGCGCGCGGCACGGTGGTGGTGGCGCGCGAGCTCGCGGATCGCCCGCTACGCGTGGTGGACCTCTCGCGGATCTGCCACCTGCGCTGGAGCCAGGTGGAGCTGGTCACCGCGGCGCCGCATCCGGGTGAGGGCCGGCGCGCGCTGTTCGTGGGCCCCACGTGCTTCGAGGACGACGTGGTCGGCGAGTGGTCGATCACACCGGCCGATCTCCCCGCGGGAGCGCGCGTGGTCCTGCGCGGCGTCACCGGCTACGCGGTCGCGTGGAACACGAGCTTCGGCGGCGTACCGGCAGCCGAGGTCGTCATCGGCGACGCGAACCGGCTGCTCGAGTAGCCACCGCACCGACGCAGTTTCGACGCGTTGGCGAGGTCCCGATCCTGCAGCAACGTGGCCCGCCGTGCGCCGCCTGACCTGCCTCTCGCTGATGCTGTTCGCCGCGTGCGCCGCCGATCCGGTCGCGGACGACGAGGTCACGGACGACAAGGGCGATCGCGGCGGTCCGAGCAGCCGGTTCACCGAGGTGGATCCGGCGCACTCGTCGAAGGCGTTTCGCACGTACATCGGCAAGGCGCTCGACGTGCTCGCCGCCGATCACTCGCAGCTCGCGCAGCTCACGCTGACATCGATCGCCGCCGGCTATGTACGGCTCGACGAGCTCGTGGACCTGACGTGCGCCGACTTCGAGCGCGTGCGCGCCGACCTGCCCGACGCCGGCCTCGTGCCCGCCGACTACCTGCGCCTCCACGAACGAAGCAGCCCCGTGAAGACGGCGATCGAGAACGAGCTCGATGGCTACATGTGGAGCAACCGCATCTACGTCAGCCGCGGCCAGACCGCGAAGCGCCTCGCCGCGACCTTGATCCACGAGACCAACCATGTCGTGAACCGCTCCGAGGTCGGCTACTACGACGACCTGCCCACCTCCGCATTCATTCACGAGTACCGCGCGTTCTACCTCGAGGCGCAGTTCGACCCGGCGGAGTACGAGGGCATCGACCTCGTGGACTACGTGATCACGAACTACGAGCTCGACCGCGCGAAGATCCACGCCGCGGTGCTCGCGCATCCCGTGACCGAGCAGCTCCTGCCGACCGCCGCCGCGTGGAAGACGCGCAAACCGCTCGCGGACGCCGAGACCGTCCCCGCGGTCTGTCGCTAGTCACTCGCCTTCGCTTCCGCCCTCGGTGAGATCCATCACCGGCTCGGCGCCCAGCGGCGCCCTGTCCTTGCCATCCGAGCGCACGGAGTTGCGCTGACTCTTCGGCACGCGGGCGGCCACGTCGGCGGGGAACCGTACCGCCGCGGTGAGGTAGATGGTGTTGCGCAGGAAGCCGGGGATCTCGAGCTTCGTGATCGCGTCGGTGCCGCTCGACTGGTACATGAGCTCGTACCGCGCGGTGTACGTGAGGCCCGGACGCGGCGCGTACTGGATGCCCACGTCGGCGCGCCCGATCAGGAACGAGCTCTCGGCATCCGAGGAGCCCTCGTTGATGATCTTCGTCTGGCTGAGCCCGAGTGACGCCACGCCCGCGAGGCGCGGCTGGCGGCGGTGCGTGTTGTCGATCCAGTAGAGCGGCATCGCAGCGGCGACGGCCGCCGTGTTGTTGACGGTGTTCGCCGCGACGAACAGGTTCGGTGTCACGTCGCGACGCACCGACGCCGTGGCGATGCCCCAGACGTCGGTGTACGCGAGCTGCGCGCCGAAGATCGGGAACGTGCCGACGTGGCGCTCCACGTCGGGGTTGTAGGGGTCGGTGCCGTACGGCACGACCACGACGAGGCCGGCGTCGACCGAGCTCGAGAGGCTCTTCGAGTAGTCGCGCCGCCACTGCACGCGGCCGCGCGGGTTGATCTGGCGATCGAGGCGCGAGCCCATCGGCGCGCCCGCGTCGGCGACGCGCTCGAGACGCAGCACCGAGGCACCGACCTCGACCGTGAGGGTGTTCGTCTGGAACGTCCGGTCGACGCTGACCGACCCACCGTACTCGGACGAGGTGACGATGGTCCGTGCGGCGGCGTGGTCGTCGGTCTTGCCCGCACGCGCGAACAGGGACTCCGACAGCCGGAGCTCGCGGGTCGCGGTGTACGAGCCAGACTCGTTGGCGTCGCCCTGGACGGCCACGACCTCGCCGACCGGCTGCAGCATGACGACGGTGTCGCTGGGGGCCGCGGCCGCCGACGCCGCCGAGACGATGCTGCGGCTCCCGTTGGCCTGGAACGACACCTCGGAGCGCGGCCCGGGGATGAACAGGCCCTTCCAGCCGCCGCGCGCGGCGATGACCGGCGAATCGGAGTGCGCGATGTAGCGGCTGAGCTCGACCTCGGCGTTCAGCTCGTGGACCATGCGCGGCAGGGCGTAGGTGAGGAGCGCACCGGGCCGCACCGTGAAGAAGACGTCGGCCTCGCGGTTGCCGAACTGGCTCGAGTTGACGTTGTCCGTGACCGCGGCGTCCACGCTCGCGGTACCGTGGACGCTGAACCGGTCAGCGCTGGCAACGCGCACGAGGGCGAGGCTCGCTAGGAGAAACGCCGGCGCCTTGAGCACGAAGAAACTTGTAGCACGTGGTGCGCACACCGATTCGATTGCTAAAGCGCGCTCACCGAGTTGACACACATGGCATTCCGCATGCTTAGAATCTCGCCGAGGATTGAATCTGACCATGCGTACTGACGCCGTCGAAACGCTCGTGTTCCCCGCACGCGGAGCCCCCCGCCCGCTTCGTGCTGATCGTGACGAAGATGAGGATGATAAGGACGAAGAAGAGGCAGAGAAGGACGACAAAGAAGAGGACGAGGACGAAGAGACCGAGGAAGAAGTAGACGACGAGGAGGAGGTCGAAGGCACCGGTGGCGCAGCCACGCCCGTCGGTGATGACTGGACGGGGGACGAGGAGGAGCCGCTCGAGGAGGAGAAGGACAAGGACGAGGACGACGACACCGCCGACACCGGCGGCTGGCGCGACGGGTCCGATCCGCCCTGGGGCAAGGACGAGGAAGACGAGAAGGACAAGGACGAGGACGAAGAGGAAGAGGACGAAGAGGAAGAGGACGACAAGACCAAGGCCGAAGAAGCGGACGACGACGAAGAGGAAGAGGACGACGACGAGGAAGAGGAAGACGAGGAGGACGACGACGACGGCGACAAGGAGACGTCCTCCAGCGACGACGAGGAAGAGGAGGACCGCGAGCCTCGGCCGCGCCGTGGGCCGATCCCGACGCGTCCCGCCAAGCCTCTGCCCGAGCCGAGCCGGCCGATGATCAAAGAGATCCCGACCAAGCCGATCAAGAAGCCGACTCCGATCCCGCCGAACATCCAGATCCGACCAGTGGGGAAGGCGCCCGATCCTGACGCCGTCCCCGCGCCGGCTCCCGTTGCGAAGCCCGCTCCGGAAGCCGAGAAGCCGGCTCCCGTTGCGAAGCCCGCACCGGCAGCGAAGCCGGCGAAGCCCGCCAAAGCACCGGCCGCAAAGCCGGCCGCCAAGGCGCCCGCCGCGAAGCCTGCAGCCAAGCCTGCCGCCAAGCCGGCAGCCAAGGCACCGGCCGTGAAGAAGCCGCCCGCGAAGAAGAAGTAGCCCCCGCGGGCTACATCTCGCCCTTGTACTTCAGGAACAAGGGCAGCACCACGAACACGTAGGCGAGGCAGCCGACGACGATGCCGCCGACGTCCTTCCACCCGAACTTCACCTCGAACTCGGGGTCGTGGTGCTTGATCGCGGAGTACCAGGCGCCGACCAGGCCGAAGAAGATCCACAGCACCGAGTGGTAGGCGAACGACAGCGTGTTGATCTGGAACAGGATGCCGCCGAGCGAGCCGAGCAGCGCCATGCCCCAGACCTGAACGGCGGCGGCACCCGGGCGGGTCGCGGTGGCGCCGAGACCGACGACCAGCGTCTTGAACGACAGGTAGACGATGGTGACGAACAGCATCATCCCGATGAGCCCGGTCTCGGCGAGCGTCAGCACGAACGAGTTGTGCGCCGTGAGGTAGTGGTGCTCGTTGAACAGGCGCGCCCCGACGCCGAAGATCGGGCTCGCCTTGAACATGTCGAGGCCGGTGGCCCAGGCCTCGTAGCGCATCTGCGTGGAGATATCGGCGGCCTCACCGCTGCGCCCACCGAGAAGCAACAGAGGCAAGGCGAGCGCGCCGGCCGCGATCACCCCCTTCAACCTGTACCTCCGGAACAGGTAGACGCCGGGCACCATCATCATCGCGACCAGTCCACCGCGGGACTGCGTCTGCATGACGGTGAGGCCGACGATGATCGCGCCCGCACCGCAGAGCGCGACGGCAAGTGCGTGACGCTTGCGCAGCGCGAACGCGATGAGCAGCGATAGCGCGCCGGCGCTGATCGTCAGCGCGACCTCGTTTGGATCCTGGAGCTCGCCCCGATAGCGAACGCGCTCCTCGATCGAATACGTGCCGAACATGCCGATGTGCTCGCAGCGATATTCCTTGCCGGGCTCGGCCTCGGGACCGCCGCAGCTCTCGTTGGTCTCGCACAGGCGCCCGTCGGGCTCGCCGTAGATCGCGCCCTCGGCCTCCTCGCCGCCGACGCATTGCTTCTCGGAGAGCCCCTGGTGGAAGCAGACCAGCGTGATGAACATGCAGGTCGCCGCGAGCGTGCCGGCCACGATCTGGAACGTCCGGAACTTCTGGACGCCGTGCGCGATGGTCCCGTAGAGCGCGAACAGACTGGCGAACTCGAGGCCTCGCTCGATCAGGTGGTCGGGCGCGACCACCGCCGTGCCGAGGAACGCCCACAAGAAGAACGCGATGACCCACGGTAGGGTGGGCACCGCCATCGGGGTCAGACGACGAAGACGCACGTCGATGACCCAGCCCAGCACGGCCAGGGCGGTGAACAGGTGGAGGAACGGCACCCGCTGCAGCAGCGGCATGAACTCCTGCGGCCTCGCCAGGATGAAGATGATCAGCGCGGTGATGCCGGGAATCGCGAACACGTGCGTGCACGGTAGCATCGAGCCTACGTGCGGTATGCTGCGACTCAGTGATGAGAGAGCGAGTTGCAGGCTTTCTGCACCGGACCGGCGCCCTTCAGGGGATTCTCCGGCTCCGCGAGCTCGCCCCCGTTCCGACGGTGAGCATCATGACGTACCACCACGTCGCGGATCACGACCCCGCGTACCCGTACGACCCGGAGGTCGCCGACGCCACCCCAGCGCAGTTCCGCTGGCAGATGGAGGCGCTCGCTCGCCACTGCACGCCGATCGGGATCGACGAGCTGCTGCGCGCCATCGACGGCGCGCCGCTGCCGAAGAACCCGGTGATGGTCACGTTCGACGACGGCTACCTGAGCTGTCATGACGTGGCGCTGCCGATCCTGCGCGCCGTCGGGATCCGCGCCACGTTCTTCATCGCGACGAGCTACGTGGCGGATCGCCGGCTGTACTGGTGGGAGCGCGTCGCGCTGATCGTCGGGCAGGGGACCAAGCGCGGCACGGTCACCTATCCGCAGACGTTCGCCGTCGAGCCGCGCGACCCGGGGACCCGGAAGCGGATCAACGACCTCATCAAGGAGACCAAACGGCTCGACCTCGAGCGCTTGCTCGACGAGGTGGCCGTGGCGCTCGGCGTGCCGTGGAACCGCGAGATCGAGGCCGAGTACGCCGCCGGCCTGATCATGACGTGGGACCAGGTGCGCGCGCTGTCCCGCGCCGGCATGGACATCGAGTCGCACTCGCGCAGCCACCGCGTGCTCCAGACCCTCGACGATGCGAACCTCGACTCGGAGATCGCCGGCTCGCGCGCGGACCTCGAGACGCAGCTCGGCCGGCCGGTCCGCGCCATCGCCTACCCCGTGGGCCGCCGGCTCGGTCAGGGCACCGAGCGGATCCGCGAGCACATCGCCCGCGCCGGGTACCGGATCGGTCTGTCCAACGCGAGCGGTGTGAACCGGATCTGGCCGAAATCGCTGGGCTCTGTGTCAAAGCTCGACCCGT
Source organism: Haliangiales bacterium (assembly GCA_038203335.1). GTDB lineage: Bacteria > Myxococcota_A > Polyangia > Haliangiales > Haliangiaceae > JABFXX01. The sequence continues at coordinate 14,032 of JBBRED010000018.1, forward strand.
TCGACATCCGCCGCCTGTCGCTCGATCGCTCGATGAGCGACGCCATGTTCCTCACCCAGATCGCCCTGCCCCGCATGACCTACTACGGCCGGCACCAGGACTGACCCGAAGTCCCCCCTCGCGCGGAGGACCAGAAACTGGATCCACACCCCTCGGGCATCCGAAAATTTTTGGATGAACGGTTTTTCCAATCCATCGATGCGTCGCGAGAGCCCCCGGATCGATGTCGAGGCGCTGTGCTGGGAGCTGGTGGACGGAAAGGAGGCCGGCGGGCTCGCGGTCGACCTGTCATCGATGGGGCTCCGCATCGAGCGCCCCTACGTTGGCGGCCCGACCCGCAGGGAGATGCAGCTCGAGATCGAGATCCCCGGCATCGACGAGGTGATGTGGGCGAAGGCCGAGGCGAGCTCCGACATCCTGGTGCCGACCGCTTCCGCCGCCGGCGGGCCGATGGGCCTGATCCGCCGCACCGGCTACCGCCTGATCGCCGCCGCCTCGCGCGACCTGCGGATGATCAAGGAGCTCGTGTTCGACACCGATGCGGTGCGCCGAAATCTCGAGGCAGAGCTCGAGCCCGAAGAGTACGAGCTCGGCTACTGGAGCGCGCGCGCATAGAGCGCGAGGTACGCGTCGACCATGCGCTCGTGGCTGTACCGCGCGAGCGCGACCTCGCGGGCCTTCGCGCCCATCGTCTTCGCGAGCGCGTGATCGTTCGCGAGCGTGGCGAGCGCGGCACCGAACGCCGCCTCGTCAACGGGAACCAGCAAGCCGGTGACACCGTTGTCGACCACGCTCGGCAACCCGCCGACCGCGGTGGCGATGATCGGCAGCCCGGCCGACATCGCCTCGGGCACCACGAGCGGCAGCCCCTCGGACTTCGACGACAGCGCGAACACGTCGAACGCGTGGACCAGCTTCGGCACGTCCATCCGCCGCCCGGTCATCACGACCCAGCGCGGATCGGGCAGCGCGGCGATCGCGGCCTCCACCTCCGCACGAGCATCGCCATCGCCGACGATGACGAGGCGGACGCTGGAGGACAGCAGCGGTGCGGCCGCGCGCACGAGCATCGCCTGGTTCTTGAACTGATCGAGCCGTCCGACCGTGCCGATGACCCACGCATCGCCGAGGCCGAGCTCGCCACGCGCCGCCGCCCGCGCCTCGGGATCAGGCGCGTAGCGATCGAGCCGGATGCCGTTCGGGATGGTGTGCAGCTTCGCCTCGGGTGCGTCGCGCTGCTCGCGCGCCTGCGCCTCCGTGGTCGACGACACGGCGACGAACGCGTGGGTCAGCTTCGCAGCTGCGCGCCGGAGCATGCGGTGACCACGCGAGCCGGGATTGATGCCGTGCTTGGTGTGGATCGCGGCGGCGCCGACGAGCCGGGCCGCCGGAGCACCGTAGATCAGCGGCAGCGGGTTGTGCGTGTGGACCACGTCGATGCCCCGCCGGCGCAGCTCGAGCGCGAGCCGGGGCACGAGCGTGGGATCGAGGCCGCCGCGCTTCGGGACCCGACCGACCGCGATGCCGGCCTGCGCGAACTCGGCGGCCATCGCGCCGTCGGGCTCCGGTGCGAGCGAGATCACCGACACGTCATGGCCGCGCGCCTTCTGCCCGATGGCGAGGTCGAGCGCGACCCGTTCTTGGCCGCCGACGCCGAAGGAGCTGAGGACATGAGCGATCGACCACACGGCTAGTTGCGTACGTACTATAAGCTCGCCTGCGTGCCTACCTCCTCACCGAACGCTGACGATGACGATGCGCTGCTCGCGTCGATCGGGATCGAGCTCGGCGGCGCGAAGCACGGGGAGCTGAAGGCGGCCTGCGCGCGGATCGCGCGGCGAGTCCGTGAGGACAACCTGAAGGTCGTCGGCTTCGTGCCGAGTGACGACAAGGTCGCGGTCCCGCCGCTGATCATCCAGCTCGGCCTCGCGCTGTGCGAGGTCTCCGGCCATACGGTCGCCGTCGTCGATGCGAACCTCCGCTATCCCGGCCTGCCGATGCTCAATCGGGGCAAGGCGGTGGACCACGAGGGCTCCGCGTTCTCGACCCGCTGGCTGCGCGGCTCGCTCGCCCTGCTATCCCCGCCGCGCGCCGAACGGGCCGGCGAGGTCGTGCCGCAGCTCGCGCGCGTGATCCTCGAGGGCCAGGAGCTGTTCGCGCACGTGCTCGTCGACCTGACCGGCTTCGAGCTGCTCGGAGAGCACGCCACCGCCGCCGCGTGCATGGATGCGGTCGCGCTCGTCGGTCGCGCGCACCATACTCGGGAGAACCAGCTCCGCCAGCTCGCGCAGCTGATGCCCGACGGGCGATTCCTCGGCGTGCTTCTGGTCGGCTGAAGCATTCGTCTGCTCGCCCACGATCGCCGTGCGAATCCGCTCACTCACGGCGACCAAACGCTGGCGCGCTTGAAGTGTTGTGCGCGGCATGGTGTCCTTGCCGTCGATGCCGACCCTCGAGCAAGAGAAGATTGCAGTCATCGGACTGGGCTACGTCGGGCTTCCCGTCGCACTTTCCTTCGGGCGAAAGCTCCCCACCGTCGGCTTTGACATCCGTCAGCGCCGCGTCGACGAGCTGAAGAAGGGACACGACGAGACGCTCGAAGTCACGGACGAGCAGCTCACCTCCGCCACCAAGCTCGAGATGACCGCCGATCCGGCGCGCCTCGCAGATTGCACGTTCTACATCGTCGCGGTGCCCACACCGATCGACAGCAACAACCGCCCGGATCTCGGGCCGATGATCAGCGCGAGCAAGACCATCGGCCCGCACCTGAAGAAGGGCGACATCGTGGTCTACGAGTCCACGGTGTACCCGGGCGTGACCGAGGAGGTCTGCGGCCCGATCCTCGATGAGAAGAGCGGGCTCAAGAACGGCGTCGACTACTTCCTCGGCTATTCGCCCGAGCGCATCAACCCCGGCGACAAGGAGCACACGTTCGAGAAGATCGTGAAGGTCGTCTCGGGCCAGACGCCCGAGTCCCTCGAGCGGGTCGCGAAGGTCTACGGCTCGGTCGTCACCGCCGGCGTGCACCGCGCGCCGTCGATCAAGGTCGCCGAGGCGGCGAAGGTCATCGAGAACACGCAGCGCGATCTCAACATCGCGCTGATGAACGAGCTCGCGCTGATCTTCGATCGCATGGGCATCCGCACCCAGGACGTGCTCGAAGCGGCCGGAACGAAGTGGAACTTCCTCCGCTTCACGCCCGGTCTCGTCGGCGGTCACTGCATCGGCGTCGACCCGTACTACCTGACCACGAAGGCGCAGGAGCTCGGGTATCTCCCCGAGGTCATCCTCGCCGGCCGTCGCATCAACAACAACGTCGGCCCGTTCATCGCGCAGAAGACGGTCAAGATGATCGTCACGCATGACGTGCCGCTCAAGAAGGCGAAGGTCGGCATCATGGGCCTCACGTTCAAGGAGAACGTGCCCGACCTGCGCAACTCGAAGATCCCCGACATCATCGCGGAGCTGAAGACCTACGGCATCGAGCCGATGGTCCACGATCCGATGGGTGATCCGCACGAGGCGTTCGAGGAGTACAAGGTCGAGATCACGCCGCTCGAGAAGTTCCAGCAGCTCGATGCGCTGATCCTCGCCGTCGCGCACAAGGACTACCTCGACAACATCGCGTCGCTGTACGAGCGCGTGAAGGATGGCGGCGCGGTGATCGACGTGAAGAGCGTCCTGCCGCCGAACGTGAAGCCTCCGCGGGGCATCCGGCTCTGGAGTCTATGAAGCGTACCCGCTACGACGAGGTCTGCGAGGATCTCGTCAACCGGCCGCGGCGCTGGCTGGTCACCGGCGTCGCCGGGTTCATCGGCTCCGCGCTGCTCGAACGTCTGCTCGATCTCGGGCAGACGGTCGTGGGCGTGGACAACTTCATCACCGGCCACAAGAAGAACATCGAGAACGTCCTCTCGATCCACCCCGACGAGCGGCTGCAGTTCCGCTTCATCGAGGGCGATCTACGCGACCTCGCCGTGTGCAAGGAAGCGATGACGGACGTCGACATCGTTCTCCACCAGGCCGCGCTCGGCTCGGTGCCGCGGTCGATGAAGGATCCGGTCGCCTCGCATCAGCACAACGTCGACGCGTTCCTCAACGTGCTCGTCGCCGCGAAGGACGTGAACGTCGGCCGCGTGGTCTACGCGTCGAGCTCGTCGGTGTATGGCGATCATCCCGCGCTACCGAAGCACGAGGACAAGATCGGCAAGCCGCTGTCGCCGTATGCGGTCACCAAGCGCGTCGACGAGATCTACGCGCAGGTGTTCCACGACGCGTACGGCCAGCAGAACATCGGCCTCCGCTACTTCAACGTGTTCGGTCGCCGCCAGGATCCGAACGGGCAGTACGCCGCCGTGATCCCGCGCTGGATCTCCGCGCTGCTCGAGAACAAGCCGATCGTGATCTTCGGCGATGGCTCGAACAGCCGCGACTTCTGCTACGTCGACAACATCGTCCAGGCGAACCTGCTCGCAGGAACCGCCGAGGACCCGAAGGTCACGGGCACGGTCTACAACTGCGGCTGCAACGGACGCACGGACCTCAAGGAGCTGTTCGCGATGATCCGCGACGACCTCGCGAAGGACGTCCCCGAGATCGCGAACGCCGAGCCGGTGTTCGAGGAGCCGCGCGCGGGCGACATCCCGCACTCGCAGGCATCGATCGACAAGATCACCGAGGCGCTCGGCTACGTGCCCACGCACCAGGTCGCCGAGGGCATGGCGGAGACGGTCGATTGGTTCGCCCAGCGGATCCGGCCGAAGAAGCGCTCGACGCCCCAGGCCGAGGCGTAGCGCTCCGGTGGTAGACTCGTCGGCCAGATGTCCGACGATGAGCTGCCGAAGCCCGAGCCCAAAGAGATCGACGAGAAGAACGCCATGGTGCTCAAGCACATGGTGGAGGACAACGTCCTCAAGGGTCAGCCGTATGGCGACGAGCGCTGCGACAACTGCTTGTTCTATCTGAACCCCGACGAGAACATCTCGTACTGCTGGCACCCGAAGCTGCGCATCCTCGTCGGAGGACCGTGGTGGTGCCAGTGGTGGGAAAAGGTCGAATAGGCCCACGCGCGTGCGGGCGGAGGACAAGCAGGTCGAGGGAAACGCCGTCGAGCACGAGGTCGCCCTCGAGCAGGCGGCCGATCACGAGGCGCTGCCGGAGATCGGCGAGGAGGTCCGCGATACCGAGCGCGCGGATGGCAGCGCGCTCCTGGACGCGATGCGACAGATCCTCGCGAACAGTCCGCTGGCCATCGAGAACCTCGCGCTCCCCGCGCGCGAGATCAAGGCGCTCGATGCGCTGCAGAAGGCGGTCACCGGCAAGAGCGACACGCAGATGTTCCTGTTCGCCGAGGATCGCCGGAGCATGCTCGAGCAGGCGCTCGCGGTGCTGCAGCCGAACCTGACGGCGACCGGCAGCGGTGCCGAGCTCGCCGAGCTGAGCGATGGCCTCGAGCAGATGACGAAGCGGGTGACGGCGCTCCGGCACAAGCTGACGAACCTGTCCGATGCGCAGGACGAGCTGATGGCCGACGAGAAGGATCGGTTTCTCGAGGCCGCCGCCGCCGAGAGCGGCGACAAGCCCGCGGCGAAGCCAACGGATCCCGATGCGCCGCGCCCCGCATCGGTTCTCAAGGGCCCCGGGCCCGAGGTCGAGTGGAAGGAGAAGGCGATCACCGTCGACAAGGGGCCGGAGGCGAAGCGCGAGGACCACGTGTCCGCGCTGAGCAAGGGCGCCGAGGTGAAGCGCGAGGACAAGCCGACTACGCTCGGGGATCCGAAGGAGATCGAGGCGGGGCCGTGGTGGCAGCGGGCGGGCGCAAAGAAGATGCCGAGTGAGTGACGAGCTCGCGCCGCTGATCGCCGAGATCCGGTTGCACGCCGAGGCCGCGCTCGTGCGGCGGCTCAACGCGGGCTCGGGGTTCGCCGATCCGCGCGTGCCCTCGCAGATCTTCCTCCGCGATCCCGCGGCGCTCGCGCGACTCGCGGGGGGAACGCTGCGCCCGCAGCACACACACGCGACCGCCGCCGTCGAGATCGATCGCGCCATCGCGCAGGCGTCGAGGAACGATGCCGGCGGGACGCGCCTCGGCGTGATGACCTCGCGCATGGGGCTCGATGCGGCCGCCGGCGGGTTGCTGGTGACGGCGCTCGCGTACGCGCTCGATCTCGATACCCGCGAGCTGTGCCACGCGCTCGCTCCGCGCCGGCGCCCCGCGCTGTACGTGGAGACCTGCGTCGACGTGCTGGGCATGACGCCCGCCGCGCTGCTCCGCGCCACGGCACCGGGCTCGCCGCTGCGCCGCGGTCGCATGCTCTCCGTCGACGGCGACGGGCTCGCCGCGACCCTCGATCTCACGCACGGCGCGCTGGCGTGGCTGCTCGGCGACGATGCCCTGCAGCCGCCGCTCGCCGGGCTGCTCGAGCTGATCGCGCCGGAGGCCGAGCTCGGCGTGACCCTGCCGGCGCCCACGCTCACCGAGCTCGATGCGCTGCTGCCGCGGGTAACGTCCGAGGTCGCGGTGGTGCTGCGCGGTCCACGAGGCTCGGGCCGCCGCGCCGCCGCCCACCGGATCGCGCGCGCGCTCGATCGGCCGCTGATCGTGATCCCGGTGCCGCTGATCGTCGCCACCGAGGAGCGACTGCGCGTGGCGCTGCTCGGTCACGCGCTGGCGGCCACGCGGCTGCGCAACGCGGTGCCGCTGCTCGCCGAGGCCGATGCGCTGTACGACGAGCGCGGCGAGCTCTCGACCGAACACACGGAGGCGATCTGCGCGTTCCCGGGCCTCATCATCGCATCCACCGGCGGCCGGAGCGGTCACCTCGAGCTGCGCCGCCCTGCCCTCGTGGTGCCGATGCCGCGTACCGACCTCGCCGATCGCGAGCACGCCTGGACCACCGCGCTCGCGCCGCACGCGGCGACCACCGAGCCGACCGAGCTGGCCGCGCGCTACGTGATCGGCCCCGGTGCGATCGCGGATGTCGTCGCCGAGGCCGCGCGCTACGCGACCGCCGCGGGCGCCGCCGTCGACATGCTCGGGCTCGAGGCCGCCGTCGGGCGCCGCCTCTCGGTGCGCCTCGGCACGTACGGCAACGTGGTGCATCGCAAGGCGCGGTTCACCGAGCTCGTCCTGCCCGACGACGTGATCGACACGATGCACGACATGATCGCGATGGTCCGCGAACGATCGCAGATCCTCGAGCGCTGGGGCTACCAGCGCCACCTCGGCATCTCGCGCGGCGTCTCGGCGCTGTTCTCCGGAGAGCCCGGCACCGGCAAGACCATGGCGGCGAGCGTGGTCGCCTCCACGCTCGGACTCGAGCTGGTGCGCATCGATCTCTCGGCGGTGGTCTCGAAGTACGTCGGCGAGACCGAGAAGAACCTCGCGAAGATCTTCGACGAGGCGCAGGACGCGCACGCGATGCTGCTGTTCGACGAGGCCGACAGCTTGTTCGGCAAGCGGACCGAGCTGAAGACGGCGCAGGACCGGTTCGCGAACCTCGAGGTGAACTACATCCTCCAGCGCATGGAGACGTTCGATGGCGTAAGCGTGCTGACCACGAACGCCGAGTCCGCGATCGATCCCGCGCTGCAGCGCCGGCTCAACTTCCGCATCCGGTTCCCCGAGCCCGAGGTCGACGAGCGCGCGAAGCTGTGGCGCCAGCTGCTACCGCCGCAGGCCGAGCTTCACGACAAGGTCGACTTCCTGGCGATCGCCGAGCGGTTCGACATGACCGGCGGCTACATCAAGAACGCGATCGTCCGCGCCGCCGTGATCGCCGCGCGCGCGGGTCGCGGCATGATCGCCGAGGACCTGTGGACCGGCGCCCATCACGAGTACGTCGAGATGGGCAAGGTCATGCCACAGCTGCCGTCGCGCGGCCTGTAGCCCGACGCAGCAGCGTGGTCATCCCGATCACGTGGAGCATCGCGCCCGCAGCCACGATCTTCTGCCCGATGACCTGGATTTGGTGCCCGCCCGGCGTATTCAGGCGCGGACCGAAGAAGATCAACGCGACGTAGCCGATCACGAGCACCACGAACGCGAGGTTGAGCGCGTTCTGCCCCGCCGAGGCACCGTTGTTCGCCATCACCACCGTCAGCGCGATCACGTAGCCGAGCAGCAGGCCGAACGCGGCGAGCACGAAGCCGTTGTGCCACATCAGCGCGAGATCGAACGGCGTGCACGCGACGCCCACGAACGCGAGCCCGCTCGCGATCCCGAGCGCGGTGCTGGCGCGTCCTGCGAACGTCGAGCGACCGCGCGTGTGGGCGAACTGCCGCCAGGTCGGCGCGAACATCACGAGCCCGACGCCCACGCTCGCGAGCGCGACGAAGAACAACGCGCTCGATGCGTAGCTCGCGCGCCCGGACCACGCGTGCGTCATGCCGAGGTCGCTGAGGAAGTTGTGGGTCAGCTCGTAGCGCGGCGCGCCTGGATCCCAGTAGGTGCCGCCCGCATAGACCGCCATCGCGGCGGCCACGAGCACGAGGAACTGGATCGCGACGTAGCGCAGCAGGCCGGCGCGGCGGAACACGGTCACGGTCACGGCGTAATCCTGCGCGATCGCGCTGCATTGGGCACGCCTGAAGCTGCGTTCTGCCGCCCTGCGTGACGTGTGCGACTCCGGCCCACGGCCACCGTCCGGAACTAACGCCCCCACTGCATCCGGGACTGGCTATAAGGACCCCCGTCATGAACCTCGACCCCAGCGGCAAGCCCAAGGACAACCGCAACCTGGCGATCATCCTCGCCGTCGTTGCCGCCGGCCTCCTCATCTTCGCCGCGTTCTCGAAGAGCTGGGTCGCGCGCCCGGAGCCGGTCGACATCGGCTTTGGCCCGCGCGGCTGCCACAACTGCGCGCTGATCACGGGCGAAGGCGGCGACATGTCGAACTTCGCGTTCATCGAGATCCTGCGCGACAAGGCCACCGAGATGTTCGGCAGCGACGAGCAGGCCCACGCCTCCGGTGCGTTCGCGCCGATGGGCATGGTCACGTTCGTGCTGCTGCTCCTCGCGGGTCTGGGCCTGCTCGCGGCCGCCGGCCTCGCGGCCAAGAACCTCCGCAAGGATCTGCCGATCGCACCGACCACGATCACGCTGCTCGCGCTGATGGGCTCGCTGCTCACCGCGTGCGTGTTCGTCGCGACCAAGCCGGGCGGTCCGGGCTTCGTCGGCGTCTCGATCGGGTTCTGGTGCTACGGCATCGGCGCCGTGATGGGCATCGCGTCTGCGCAGATGCTCGCGAAGCTGCTCCGCCCCGTCGATCCCGATCTGCTCGACGGCGCGATGTCGCCGGATCAGTACTGACGATCAGACGAAGAAGTCGGGCAAGAGGTGCGCGCCCGGCGTCATCGCGTACTCGTCGAGGTTCGTCTTGCCCTCGGCCTTCAGCACCTCGTCGTCGATGAAGAAGTTGCCGGTGGTCTCGCGCGAATTCTTCGAGAAGATCGCGTAGGCGGCGTCGCCCATGATCGCCGGGCTGCGCGAGCCCTTCATCGCCTGCTCACCGCCGAGGAGGTTCTGCACCGCCGCGGTGGCGATCGTCGTGCGCGGCCACAGGGCGTTGACCGCCACGCCGTCGCGCTTGAACTCGCCCGCCATGCCGAGCACGCACATCGACATGCCGAACTTCGCCATCGTGTACGCCACATGCGGCGCGAACCACCGCGTCTCCATGTTGAGCGGCGGTGACAGCATCAAGACGTGCGCGTCGCCACCGGCGGCCGCGGACTTCTTGAGGTGCGGCACGCACAGCTTCGTACACAGGAACGTGCCGCGCGTGTTGATCGAGTGCATCAGGTCGTAGCGCTTCATCTCCGTCGCCTCGGTCGTGGTGAGGCTGATCGCGGACGCGTTGTTGACCAGGATGTCGATGCCGCCGAACGTCTCGACGGTCTTCTTCACCGCTTCGGCGACCTGATCCTCGAAGCGGATATCGCAGACGAGCGGGAGGCCCTTGCCACCGGCCTCATCGATCTCCTTCGCGGCGCTGAACACGGTGCCCGGAAGCTTGGGGTTGGGCTCGGCGGTCTTCGCGACGATCGCGACGTTCGCGCCGTCGCGCGCCGCCCGAAGACCGATCGCGAGGCCAATGCCTCGGCTCGCACCCGTGATGAACAAGGTCTTTCCGCGAAGGGACATGCCGGGGACCTTAGCCGAAGTCGCCGGTGGTAGGTTCTGGATCGTGGGCTCGCAGGGGGACGATCCGAAGCTCGGGATGCTGCCCACGCTCGCGGGTTCGGTCTCGACGCCAGCCGATACGGCGCGTGATGTCACACTCGCCTCGTACGACCGCAGTTCACCTCAGGTGACACCGGCGAGGTTCGTTCAGGTCCAGGCGGATCTGTACCAGCGACTCGGCGAGCTGGCCCGCGGTGGCCTCGGCCGGATCTCCACCGCGCGCGACGTGCGCACGGGCCGCGTCGTCGCCGTCAAGGAGATGCTCGTCAACACCGAGGACGCCGCGATGCGGTTCGCACGCGAGGCGTTGATCACGGCGAACCTCGAGCACCCCGCGATCGTCCCGGTCTACGAGGTGGGACGGTGGCCGACCGGCGAGCCGTTCTTCGCGATGAAGCTGGTCAAGGGCCGGCCGCTCAGCGTGGTGATCGACGAGGCGCCCGATCTCGACGCGCGCCTCGCACTGATCGCGCACGTGCTCACCGTCGCCGATGCACTCGCGTACGCGCATGGCGAGCGCGTGATCCACCGCGATCTCAAGCCGCACAACGTGCTGTGCGGCGCGCACGGCGAGACCGTGGTGATCGACTGGGGCCTGGCGCGCCGCCTCGACGAGATGGACGGTACGAGCTCGCAGCACCGCCGGATCAGCGCGGAGCCGGGACAGACCTACGTCGGCGCGATCATGGGCACGCCGGCGTACATGCCGCCGGAGCAGGCGCGCGGCAAGCGCGTCGACGAGCGGGCCGATGTCTACGCGATCGGCGCGATCCTGTATCACGTGCTCTCCGGCGTGCCGGCCTACACGGGCCGCACGCTCGACGAGCTGCTCGACAAGGTCAAGGCCGGACCACCGCGCCCGCTCTCCGAGCTGGTCCCCGAGGTGCCGCCGGATCTCGCGGCGATCGTGACCCGTGCGATGGCGCCGGATCTCGCGCAGCGCTATCCGACCGCGGCCGAGCTCGCGAAGGACCTGCGCCGGTTCACCACCGGTCAGCTCGTCCTCTCGCATCGCTACACGGCGGGGCAGCGCGTGCGGCGGTTCGTTACACGGCACCGCGCGGCGGTGAGTGTCGCCGCGATCGCGTTCATCGGATCGATCGCCGGTACCGCCGTTGCGGTCACCAAGATCCTGACCGCGCGCGATGCCGCGCAGACCGCGCAGCTCAGCGCGGAGAGCGAACGCACGCGCGCCGACGAGGAGCGCGACGAGGTTCGCCGCCGCCTGATCGCGGCGCACACCGATCGAGCGCGGATCGAGCTGGCCGCGCAGCATCCCCACGCCGCGCTCGCGTTCGTGGTCGCCGCCGGCGAGCTCGGGGCGCTCGATCCTGCGCTCCAGTACCTCGCGGCGCGCGCGCTCGCCCTGGTGCCCGGTGGCTACCGGCTGCCGACCCCCGATGTGCTCGCCGTCGACTTCATCCCGGGGTCGCACGATCTGATCGTCGGCGCACCGACCGAGACCGTGCGGTGGAACCCGGAGACCGACCAGCGGGTGTGGAAGACCGGCCCTACCGGTGGGGACATCGTGCCGCTCGACGCGAAGCGGCTGCTCTCGATCCGGAGCACCGAGATCGGCGTGGTCGATGCCGCGACCGGCGTGCAGGTCCAGGCGATGACCACGCCGAACCCGCTGACGGGCCAGAGCGGGCGCGATCCCAGTGGCCGCTGGATCGCCGCGGTCACCGCCCGTGGCATCGAGCTGTTCGACACGACCACGACCACGCACGTTGCATCGATCCCCGCCCCCGCGAACGACCTGACGCCGCTGGTCTCGCCGGATGGCCAGCGCGTCGCGATCGGCATCAACGTCAGCGACGTTCAGAACAGGATCTCGATCCTCGAGCGCTCGGGCCGCGTGGTGAAGGAGCTGTGCGGGAACTGCCGGATCCTGCGCCGCGCCGCCACGGGCCTCGTGATCGCGGACTACCGGCCCGGTCTGCCTTCGCACGTCATGCGCTTCGACTGGTCGGGCGCGATGCTCTCGGAGATCGTCCCGTCGTCGGTCTCCGAGATCGACGACGTCGTCGAGTCGCCGGATGGCACCTCGATCGCGATCCTCACCACCGACGGCGGGATCGAGATGCACGCGACCGGGAAGGGTCTCCGCTGGCGCGCGACGGTCACGGATCGCCCCTACCTCGCGCGGATCGATTCGCTCGGTAGCCTGTGGGTGGTCGGCGCATACAACGGGACCTACGGGTTCGACGTGGCCACCGGCGTGCGGCTCGGCCAGTGGGCGGGCGGGGGCCTGGCGATTCGCGTGTCAGACGACGGTGCGCAGCTCGCGGTCGCGCACATCGAGCAGGGCGTGCGCTCGTGGCGGACGGCGATGCGCAACATGACGCCGCTCGCTCCGTCCTCGGCGCGCGTGCGCAAGGTGCTGTTCGCCGGCACGGGCATCATCACCTCCAGCGATGACGGCATCATCGCCCTGTTCGAGACCGGGAAGCCGATGCGAGAGATCGGGCGCCACACGCAGCGCATCCCGAGCATGGAGATCCTCGGTGAGGGCAGCGTACTGACGTCGAGCCGCGACGGGACCACCGTGATCCGCGAGATCGCCACCGGGCGCACGCTCGAGACCTACGCGATGGGTCCGCGCGCGGGTGCATCGGTCGATGGTGTGCACCTCGTGATCGGCCAACCCGATGGCACCGTCACGTTGATCGATCGCGCGACCAAGGTGACGCGCGTGCTCGGCAAGATGGCCGTCGAGGTGGCGAGCGTCCGCTGGGCGCCCGACGGAGCGCAGGTCGCGGTGATCGACGATGGCGGTCGCATCGTCGTGTGGACCGTGGACGGCACCCAGGTCAAGGACATCCCCGGCAACGAGGTCGGCATCGACGTCGTGTGGTCGCGAGACAGCAAGTGGCTCGGCCGGATGGGGCAGGAGTCACGCGCGGTGATGTTCTCGACCACGCCGGGCGTGAAGGATCTCGACCTCGAACCGGCGGCCCGGCCCGCCACGATGACGATGGGCATCGCGTTCGCACCGGGGGGGACGCGGGTGGCGATCGCGGATCCCGGTCAGATCCGGATGTTCGCGCTGCCCTCGGGAGCGCTCGAGACCACGATCGCGACAGGAACGGAGACCATCGGTCTCACGTTCTCGGCCGACGGTACGCTGATCTATGGAGGTGGCCTCGACCACACGGTCCGCGCATATGACGTGCCGCGCGGCGTGGTCCAGGTCGAGCGCCCGATCTCCGGCGAGGTCTATGGCCTCGTGCTCGATGATCGCGAGCCGCGGATCGCCATCGCCACGCTCGGCGCCGCGATGGTGTGGACCCTGCCGCCGCTCCCACTCGACCTTCCGAAGCTGCGCGCGCTGGTCGCGTGCATCGACGCGCACGATCCGGTCACCAACACCACGCACCCGGTGGACGTCGCCGCGTGCAACCGGCTGTCGTCGCCTTAAGCGGGAATCTTCGGCTTCAGCTTCTGGACCTCGGCTGCCTTCGCCGCCGGCAGGCCGAGATCCTTCACCGGCTTGCCCCCGGCGCCCTTGCGACGCGCGCCGATGAAGCCGAACACGGCGCCGGCGCTGCCGCCGATCAGGTGGGCCATGCGCGAGACGTTGTCGTCGTTCGCGAACGCGCGATAGACCTCGCCGCCGAGATAGATCAGCGCGACGGCGATGAACGTCAGCGGGATCTCGCCCTGCTTGATGTTCGCCGTCGAGGCGAGAAGGATCATCATGAACACGATGCCGCTCGCGCCGAGCAGCGGGTGGCTCGACAGCGCGGCGTTCGCGAGGCCGGTGACCAGCGCGGTGATCAACATCATGATCAACAGCGACAGCGATCCGTGGCGCTCCTCGAGGATCGGCCCGAGCAGCAGGATCAGCATGAAGTTGCCGATGTAGTGATCCCAGTTGCCGTGGCCGAGCGGGTGCGTGAACAGCCCGAGGTAGCTCGTCCAGTCGATGAAGCTCGGGTGCGCGGAGAAGTAGTGGACGCGCGTCTCGACCGGCAAGAACGTCACGATCAGCGCGAGCACCGCAAACGTCAGGACGACCGGAGCGTTATAGGTGATGCGGAGCTTGGCCACGCCTGAAGGCTAGCACCGTTCCGCCGGAGTACCGGCCAGGACCACGTGGTGGTCCTCGTACTCGTAGCCGTGAGGCGGCACGTGCGACGGGCGATCCGCCGCAACATCGGAGGCGGGCAGAAGCTCGACTTCGAGGTAGGCTTTCGGGCGCGCCACGACGACGGTGCAGCGGGCGTCGCGAACGATCGTCTCCGACACCGAGCCGACGAGCAGTCGCTCGAGTCCGTGCAGGTTGTGGCTGCCGACCACGATCAGATCCGCGCCGACCTCGCGTGCGACCTCGAGGATCTCGTCGGCCGGTTTGCCGATCCGCGCGTGCACGTAGAGCGACACGCGATACAGCGGCTCGGCGAGGTCGAGCTCCTCCTGGACCGCGACCGCGAGCGCGTCTTGCACCCGCGCGGCATACCGGTAGTCGACGCCGGTGTCGCTCGGGATGCTCGGCAGGGGATCGTGCGGATCCACCACGCAGACGACATGGAGCACGTGGTAGGGCGCACGCGCCGCCATCGTCACCCCGCGCCGCAGTGCGGCGTGGCCCGTGGTGCTGAAGTTGTAGCCGATCACGACAGCACTCTGGGTGGACATGATGGTGGGTGCAGCAACGGTCGTGCCATCCTGGCCAAACGTGCGGGTTTGCCCCGGGGAGCGGCTGTGACCCACTTGCGGAGACCTCGGCAAAGCGCCATGTTCTCGCGATGGGTACCCTCGAGATCACCAACCAGAACTTTCAGACGACGATCGAGAAGGGCGGCATCGTGCTGCTCGATTTCTGGGCGGAGTGGTGCGGTCCGTGCCGGGCGTTCGCGCCGGTGTTCGAGAAGGCCTCCGAGAAGTACGCGGACGTGACGTTTGGAAAGATCGACACGGAGGCGCAGCAGGAGCTCGCCGGCGCCGCGCAGATCCAGGCGATCCCCACGCTCATGCTGTTCCGCGATGGGGTGCTGCTGTTCCGCGAGTCCGGTGCGCTACCGGCGGCCGCACTCGACGAGCTCGTCGCGCAGGCGCAGAAGCTCGACATGGCTCAGGTCAAGGAAGAGATCGCGAAGCACCAGGCCGAGCACGTCCACGGCCCCGGCTGCAATCACGACCACGATCATGCACACGCGCATGGTCATGATCACGACCACGACACCCACGATCACTGATCGCTAGAGCAGCCGGCCCTGCGCCGGCGAGGGCGACCAGCGCGCGAGGTACTGCTTCAGGCGCAGCTTCTTGAGCGTCGATGCGGAGGACATGTACCGGATGCAGCCGAAGATCGGCCGGATCGGTGCCCAGGGCCGATCGAAGCGGCCGAGGGTCCAGAAGATGCCGCTGTACGAGTTCGGATCGCGCCCGTCGATCGCATATTTGTTGTTGAGCTCGATCAGCGTCGCGAGCGCGCGCTTCGGGCTCGGCGACCACTCGAGGATCTTCTTCCCCCACAGCATCCGCAGGTAGTTGTGGATGCGACCCTCGGCGACGAGCTGGCGCTGCGCCGCGTTCCACACCGGATCCGCGGTCTCGGCGGCCTCGAGCTGCTTCGGCGTGTAGTGCTCGGGCCGCGGATCGGAGGCGTGCTCGGTCAACGTCTTCTGCGCCCACGGCGGCAGCGACGACCATTGATCGTAGTCCGCGCGATGGAAGCAGAAGCCGTAGCCGAGCTCGCGCCACGTGATCAGCTCGTCGAGGAACGAGTTGGCGCCGGGCGGTACGCCCCACCAGCCCTCGCGCGCGCCGGTCGCCTTCGCATCGAGCACGCGCGACGGATCCCATTTCGCGTGCGCCCACACGCGCTCGGCGACCTCGTGCGAGGAGATGTGGCCGAAGTGCAGCCACGGCGACAGGCCGCTCGCGGCGTCGTCGTCGGGATGGTTGTGACCCACGCCGTAGCGGTCGAGCTTGGCGGAGATGAACTCGTCGAGCGCGTCGCCGGCGGAGATCGATCCGCCGTGCAGCGTCGCGACCGGCGCGACCGCGTGATCGATCGGTAGAGTGGCGAGCGCCGCGGGCTCCGCCGCGAGCAGCGCCGCGGATGCGGCCGGCCAGCGCTTCAGCACGGCGGCCGGCAGATCACCCTCGCGCACCGCTCGCGGCAGCTTCGCGAACGGTCGCGCGCTCGGCCGCGCGAGCAGGTGCGGGCCGATCACCTTCTGCCAGTGCCGCCGAAACACCGCTGCCGTCGGCCACGCTTTGTCGGAGGCGCGCAGCGGGAGGATGCCGTTGCCGTCGACTTGCTCGAGCCGCACGCCGAGCTTCGCGCCCGCGGCGGCGACCATGCGCGATAGAAAAAATCCCGGTTGCTCGTCGGTGACGACCAGGCATGCCTTCTGCGCGATCGCCACGAGCAATCCCGTGCCGTGGCCGACCGCTGGCTCGACGTACGGATGATAGGTGATGCCGGCCGCGGCGAACGCGGCGGCGTTGTCGGCCATCCCCTGCAGCACGAACGCATGCATGCGATCGCTCGCCCAGGAATATCCCGCGCGCAGCGGCTCCAGCACGATCAGCGGCCGCCCGAGCTCGATCGAGCGCGAGATCGCGTGATCGAGCGCGAAGCTGTGCGAGCTCCGCCGCGCCGCGATCATCCAGTACAGGACGTACGCTCCGCGCGCGGCGACGGGCGCCGAATTCACGGCGGTCACACGGAGCGCGCGGATCGCGGGATCGATCGTCACGACCCGGTTGGATGGGCTCACCGCACGCGAGGTTACGCGTGTTACCGTTCGCTCGTGCTCCGAACCGCTGCGCTGGTCGCCGGGATCGGAGTGCTGCTCCCCGCGGTCGCCCACGCGGAGGATCCACACGACCTGTTCGGCGTGGGAGGGAAGCCGAAGCCAGGAGATCCCGCAGAGACCTGCGCGGAGCCCGGCACGTTCGGCTGCGCGCTGAGCACGGATCCGTTCGATCCGAAGGCGCCGTTCGCGCTTTCGACCTGGCTGCCCGGCTCGTACCTGCGACGCCTTCCGATCGGCGATGCCACGCACGACGCGGTCGCGGGCTACGGCCTCGGCGCGGGACGCGACGACACCGGTCCGAGCTTCGGCGGCGCGACCGGCCTCGAGAACCGATGGACGGTCGAGGGTGCGCCCATCGATTCGCTGCGCACGGGTGGCCAGGAGACCCGGATCCCGATCAGCTTCCTCGAGGGCATCACCGTCAGCGCCGGCGGCTTCGCCGCGCGCGATCGCGCGAGCACCGGTGGCACGATCGACGCCACGCTTCGCCGCGGCACGAAGACCCACGAGGTCGAGGCCACGGTGTGGGGCGGGCTGACCAGCCAGGCCCAGCGTCGCCCGCTCGCGAGCGGCTTCTACTATCTCCGCCGGGTCACGGCCGATGCCGGTCCGGACATCTCCGCCGCGATCGTCGCCACCGGCCCCCTGCCCGGCTTCCTCGGCGGCTCGGCGTGGTACGCGGCCGGCATCGCTCCGGCCTTCTCGCGCACGACGTTCACCTGGCGAACATCGCAGCTCGTCGACGCCAACAACGACGGCGCGATCGACGGCCTGCCCGGCTCGCCGGTGCTCCAGGAGATCTTTCGCCGCGAGGAGAACACGCCCGAGGTGTTCGTCCCCGGCATGGCGCGCGCCGGATGGGATCGCGGACCGCACCACGTGGATCTCACCTTGCTCGGTCACGTCGCGACCAGCTCGCGGTTCATCGGCAACGCCACGTACCAGGCGGCCGGCACAGATCGCCTCGACGCCGTCGCCGACGGGATCGCGACCTACAAGGGCACGTGGAAGCGCACGCAGCTGCGGGCGCAGCTCGCATGGCATCGCAGCATCCACCGCGAGACCGCGCACGATGCCGTGGCCGGCAACACGATCCAGCTGCTCTCCGATGCGCTGCCGACGGACCTCCCCGAGGATCCGGATCTGATCGCGACGTGCAGCGACATGACGTTCCCGCTGATCCAGCAGTGCCCGATCGCGTTCGGCTACTTCGCGAGCCAGGGCACCGGTCCGCTGCTCGACGTCACCGCCGATCGCCCGACCGCCACCGTCGACCTCGCGCATCGCGCCACCGATCACAACGTCGTGCGCGCGGGCGCCACGCTCGAAGATGGCCGGCTCGTCACCGAGAATCGATTCTCCGGCGGTGCGCAGGTGCGGACCCTGTTCGACGGCGTGTTCGTCGATCGCACGAGCTACCTCGGTGGCGCGTGCGACGCCGTCGCCGGGGGCGCGTGCGCGTATGCGGCGTCCTCGGAGATGCGCTATCGCACGCGCTACACCGCGGCGTACGTCGAGGACACCTGGACGCCGCAGGAGGATCTGACGATCGACGGCGGCCTGCGCTGGGAGCTGATGTGGGTCGGCCCCCGCGCGCACTTCTCGACCGAGCTCGCGCCCCGCGGGGGCATCGCATGGGACCCGCTCGGCGGTGGCCGCTCGCGCGTGTGGTCGAGCTACGCCCGCACGTACGTCAGCTTGCCGGCCGGCATGGGCCCCACGGTGATCCGCCGGGACGCCACGGTCCACGACATCACGACCAACCTCCAGGGCACCCCCATCGAGTCGCGCGACGTCGACCTCGGCGCGGCCTACCAGATCGCCGATGGCATCTCGCCGATGACGCAGGACGAGCTGACCGCCGGGGTCGAGCTCGGCCTCGCGAAGATCTTCCGGGTCACGGCCTGGGCGCAGGGCCGCTGGCTTCGTTATGGCATCGAGACCACTCCTCACGGCTTCGATAACCCCGGCCGCGTCGAGGGTCTCCCCGCCCGGCGCGCCTCCGAGGAGCTCGCGCTCGAGATCGCGACGAACCCGACCGGCAAGCTGACCCTCCGCATCGGATACCTGGTCGGCAAGACCATCGGCAACTACTACGGCGCCTATGACCCGCGGCAGGGCCTGATCCTCTACAACGGCGATGCCTTCGACGGCGTCGGCGACGGCGCGCGGACCTCCAGCAACGAGATCGGGCGGTTGCCGACCGACGTGGGCCAGCGGGTCTTCGTCGAGGCAGATCGGCGCGGTGTCGTGGGCCCGGTGGCCCTCTCGGTGGCCGCCCGGCTGACCCTGAGCAGCGCCCGCGCCCGCGGCGCGTACGCCGATACCGATGTGGGTGTCCTCGCGATCATCCCGCGCGGCTCGATCGACCGGAGCCCCATGCTCAGCCAGGCCAATGTTCGGGTCGCCGCGCGCTGGCAGGGCTTCGACCTCACCCTCGACGTCTTCAACGTGTTCGACCGCGGCCAGGGGACCAGCACGGAGGAGCTCTACACGGACGCCTTCGTGCGGCCGATCGAGCGCGGCACCTACCAGGACCTCGTGTTCCTGAAGAACACCGATGGTCAGAACGTCGGCCGCCGCACCGCGTACGGGTTGCCGGTCGCGTTCCAGAGCCCGGTGTCGGCCGTGCTCGGAATTCATCGCGCATTTTAAGCCCGCCTATTTCTGCGCCACTCCCGGATCCAAGCCGGCGGGATCTCGGTACAATTTCCTTCCTCTCGAAGCACGCGATCGGGGTCGCGCGCTCTGCGCAGAGCGAGGAGCTCATGGCCGACCTTTCTCAGTTCAAGGATGCCGCTGCCGCCGTTCAACACTCGCCGCATGCGGTGAGTGCGTGGGAAGAGGTCGAAGGCCTCGCCGCCGATCTCGACAAGCCCGACGAGATCGTCGCGCTGTACAACGAGACGCTCGCGAAAGATCCAGCGCCGCAGGTCGCCGAGATGATCGGCGAGCGCGCGGGTGGATTCTGCGACGAGTGGTTCGGCGATGACCCGGGCGTCCTCGAGAAGATCCTCGTGCGCGTCACCGCGCTCGCGCCGTCCTCGGACTCGGCGCTGCAGCGCCTGAGCGTGATCTACACCGTCGCCGAGCGCTGGGCCGATGCGCTCGGCCTCTACGATCGCGCCGTCGAGTCCACGAAGGACAAGGGCCGGCGAATTCGCCTGCTCCGCGAAGCCGCGCAGCTCGCGAAGGACGTCGCGAACCAGCCCGACAAGGCGATCCGCTACTACCAGCAACTCCTGCCGCTCACCCCCGATGACGCGCAGATCAGCCAGAGCCTCGAGCGCTTGCTCGAGCGCCACGAGCGCTGGGCCGACCTCATCGAGCTATGGGAGAGCCGGCTCGAGGGCCAGGCCAAGAAAGATCGCGAGCGCAGCCGCGCGCGCATCGCCTCGGTGTGGCTCGACAACCTGAAGGATCCCGCGCGCGCCCTCGCCGCCGCGCGGCCGCTCCTCGCGGAAGCAGAGGACGACAAGGAGAGCACGCACCTGCTCGAGCGCGTCATCGACTCGGGCGCGGCGACCTCCGCCGTGCGCGGCAATGCCCTCGATCTGCTGCGCGCGCACTACGATGCGAGCCAGCGCTCGCGCGAGGTGATCCGCGTTCTCGAGCGCGTGATCGCTCTCGACCCGACCGCCAGCGGCCCGCTCCACGAGGAAGCCGGCTCGCGCCTCGCCGAGCTGGATGATCTCCCTGCCGCGATGGACCACTACGCGTCGCTGCTCGCGATGACGCCGGAGTCGTCGGCCACCGAGGAGAAGCTGCGCCAGCTCGCCGATCGCGGCGGCCACCACGATCGCTACGCCGATGGCGTCGCGGCCGCCGCGCGCGCATCGCAGGAGCCGACCCGCCGGGTCGAGCTGCTCGGCGAGTCCGCGCGCACGCGTCTCGAGCGCCTCCAGGACATCGAGGCTGCGATCAAGCTGCTCGTCGAAGCGAGCGGGATCAGCGGCGCGTCGGAGACCGAGCAGCTCTCGGTCGCCCGTCGCCTCGCCGCGCTGTACGCGCAGACCAACCGCCCGAAGGAGCGACTCGGCGTCCTCGAGCGCCAGGCGCACCTCGAAGCGAACGAAGGCGCGCGCAGCGCGATCCTCTCCGAGGCCGCGAAGCTCGCCGAGTCGCTCGGCGATACCGAGCGCGCGCTCTCGCTGTGGGAGCGGCGGATCGATAGCGATCCGAGCGATCTCTCCGGCCTCGATGCGCGGATCGGCATCCTCGAGACGCAGCAGCGATGGGACGATCTCGTCGCTGCTCTCGAGAGCCGCGCGAACAAGGTCTCCGCGCCGATGCAGAAGCGCGCGGACCTCGTTCGCGTCGCACTGGTTCACGACCAGCAGCGCAAGGACAAGCCCGCCGCGATCAGCGCGTGGCAGCGCGTCGTCGCCGACCACAAGGATGACGAGGAGGGCATCAGCGCCCTCGCCGATCTGCTCGCGGAGACCGGGCGCTGGGCCGAGATGGCCGACCTGCTCGAGAGCTCGTCGAGCCGCTCCACCGCGCGCACCGTCGCGCGCCTCGTGCGCCTCGGCGATGCGCTGCGCGAGCACCTGGAGTCCGAGGCGCGGGCGCTCACCGCGTATCGCAACGCGATCGCGATCGATCCCGCGAGCAAGGAAGCCCGCGCCGGTCTGACCGCGCTGCTCGATGTCCCCGCCACGCGCGCCGGCTCGGCCGATGCACTCGCGCAGGCGATGCGGATCAACGGCGACCTCGGCGGCGTGCTCGATCTCCTCCCGGCGCGGCTCGCCGAGGCGAAGGACGACCGCACCAAGCTCGCCCTGCTCCGTGAAGCGGCTCAGCTCCGCCTCGAGCACAAGCACGACTCGGCGGGCGCGCTCGCGGATCTGGCGAAGGCGTTCCCGCTCGCTCCGCGCGATCAGCTGATCGAGAACCAGCTCGTCTCGCTCGCGAAGGTGACGGGCGATTACCTCACCGCCGCGTTCGCGTACCGCGAGGCGATCGACGCCCTCGGCAGCGATCAGCGCGAGGCCGCGCGCCTCCGGCTGGCGTACGCCGACATGGTCGCGGATCACCTGAGCGATCCGCCCGGCGCCGCCGATTCGTACGCGCAGGTCGCGGCCGTCGAGCCCGGCAATCGCCGCGCCGTACATGCGTTCGCGCACCTCGGCAGCTCGCTCGGCCGCTGGGACGATGCGGCCTCGGTCGTGGTCCGCCACGCCGGGATCCGCGAGGCGTTCGACGACGAGCTGCTCGGCATCCTCGAGGTCGCGGGCGCAAAGGCGGCCGCGAACGACGCGCTCGCCACGGCGCTCGGAGCCTCGCTCGAGCGCCACAAGCTGCCCACCTCCGTCGGTGCCAGCTTCTATCACCGGCTCGGTGCGCTGCACCGCGATCACCGCAGCGACAAGGCGAGCGCGATCACCGCGCAGCGCAAGGCGCTCGAGCTCGGCGGCGAGCGCACGGCATGGCTCGGCGAGCTGGTCTCGCTCGAGCGCGATCAGGGCAACACGCCGCAGCTCCTCGAGGCGCTGCGCCGGCTGTCGGATGCGGATGGCCGCGATCTCGATTCGCTGGTCGGCGCCGCGGAGGTCGCGAGCAAGCTCGGCGATCGCGAGCAGGCGCTCCAGATCCTGTCGGCCGTGCTCGGCCGCGCGACCGCTGCGTGGCGTGGCACCGCGAGCGTGAAGAGCGCCCGCTCGGTCGACGCCGTGGCGAAGTGGGCGATCGACGCCCTCGTCGATCTCTATCGCACCGGTGGGCGCGCTCGCGCCGCCGTGGACACGCTGATCGAGGCCGCGCGGTTGCCGTTCGATCAGAACACGCGCCGCGACATGCGGCTGCGCGCGGCCCAGCTCGCGACCGTTGAGCTCGGCGACAACGCCGCCGCGATCGACATGTACCGCAGCGTGCTCGCGCAGGCGCCGAACGATCTCGAAGTGATCGAGCGCCTCGCGCACCTGCTCGGGCTCGAGGACCGCGTCCCCGAGCTGCTCACCCTGCGCCAGATCCAGCTCGGCCTCGAGACGGATCCGGACAAGAAGCTCATCCTCCGCCTCGAGCTCGCGAAGCTCGTCGGGATCGTCGAGGAGCGCGGCGGTCGGCTCGATGCGCTCAAGGCGAACCTCGAGGAGCGCCCCGGTCACGACGCATCGATCGATGCCGTCGCGGAGCTGCTCTCCAGCAAGGGCCAGCACCGTGCGCTCGCCGATCTGCTCGAGGGACAGGCGAATCGCCTCGAGTCCGCGAGCGATACCGCCCGCGCCGCGAAGCTGTGGGCGCGCTACGCCCAGGTCGCGGAGACCGACACGAAGGAAGTCGAGCGCGCGATCAGCGGTCACCGCCGTGTGGTCGCCCTCGCGCCGACCAGCGAGTCGCTGCGCGCCCTCGCGCGCCGGAACCACGAGCGCAGCCAGCCGGGTCAGGCCGGGCCGTGGCTCGAGAGCTTGCTCGGCACCGTGCCGGCCGGCGAGCGCCTGCTCGTCGTCAGCCAGCTCGCGAAGGCGCACCTCTCGGCGAACCAGAGCGATCGCGCGATCGCCGCGATCGAGGTCAACCTCGACGACAAGGAGCCCGCGATCGAGCTCCGCACGCTGCTCGCCGATCTCTACCGCAAGGCCGAGACGTGGGAGCCGCTGGCGCGCCACCTGACGCGCTCGCTGCCGCTGCTCAAGGATGACAACAAGCTCGCGCGCGACTTCGCTCGCGAGGCATCGACGATCTACCTGACGCGCCTCGGTTCGCCGGCGAAGGCGATCCCCGCGCTGGAGACCGCGCTACAGCTCGATCCGACCGACAAGGATCTGCGCACCGCGCTCGCGATCGGCCAGCGCGTCGCCGGCAAGCTCGTCGAGGCGCGCACCGCGCTGACCGAGCTGATCAACGACTTCGGTCGCCGCCGTTCGCCGGAGCGCGCGGCCCTGCACGTCGAGCTCGCGCGCGTCGCGCAGGCCGAGGGCAAGATCGACGAGGCGATGACGGAGATGGAGGCGGCGGCGAAGATGGACGTCTCCAACGCCGCGATCCAGAAGGAGCTCGCCGAGATGGCGCGCACCGCAGGTCAGCTCGACAAGGCGGAGCGCACGTATCGCGCGCTGCTCCTCGTCGTGCGCCGCACGCCGCCGGGAGATGACGAGGCCGCGGTGGGCGCCTCGGAGGTGCTGTTCGAGCTGCACGCGCTCGCGAAGACGCGCGGCGAGGCCGACCAGGCGAAGGAGCTGCTCGAGTCCGCGATGGAGACGGCGATCCAGTCGGACGCCGAGGTCCGCCGCCTTCGCCGCTCGCTGCTCGCGCATGATCAGGGCGAGCTGCTGCTCAAGGTGCTGACGAAGCGCCTCGATACCAACCCCGAGCACCAGAGCCAGGCGCGGCTGCTCTCCGACATGGCCGAGACCCTGGACACCCTGGGGCGCGGCACCGAGGCCCTCGATGCGCTGATCAAGGCGATCAACGCGTCGCCCGGCAAGCTCGACCTGCACGAGCGCGCACGGCAGCTGTCGAAGAAGCTCGACATGACGAAGAAGTTCGTCGAGGCCGTGGATCAAGTCACCGACCGGCTCCGCCGCAAGGACGATCCGCCGCTCATCGCGAATCTGTTGATGCGCGCCGGCGAAGCGCTCGAGCAGGACGCGAACGATCTGCGCGGTGCGGCGAGCCTGTACCGCCGCGTCGAGATCCTCGGCGAGCGACTGGCCGAGGCGTTCTACGCGCAGGCGCGCGTGGCCGCCGCGATGGGCGACACCGCCGAGCAGGCCCGCACGCTCGACAAGATGTTCGAGCTCGCCGGCACCGATGCCGAGCCCACGCCCGCGCAGGTCGATGCGCTGTATCGCCTCTCCGAGATCTTCCTCGCGAGCGAAGCGCGTCGCAAGCAGGGCTTCGAGCTGCTCGAGCGCGCGTTCGCCGCGGAGCCGCGGTGGGCGCAGGCGGGTCGTCTGCTCAAGCAGGCCGCCGCGCACGATGCGAACGACGAGCGGGTGATGACGATGTACGAGCGCGTCGCGCGCAACGGCGGAGATGGCGAGCTGCTGCTCGACTTCCTCGAGCGTCGCGCCGGCCTGTCCAGCGCCACACCGCAGCAGATCCGCGAAGCCGTGGACCTCGCGGTCGACCAGGGCCAGGAGCAGCGCGCCGAAGCCTTGCTCGTGCGCGCGGTCGCCGCGGCCCGCGACACCGTGGATGGCCTCGGCTCCGCGCCGTGGGCCGTGCTCGCGCTCGCGGAGCGCCGGCTCGCCGCCGGTGATCTCAACCAGGCGCGCGATCTGACGTACGAGATCGCGCCGATCGTTCCGGACGACATGGGCGAGCAGGTCGATGGCCTCGCGATGCGGATCGCGACGCGCGCCCTCGCCCACCGCAAGGTCGATGTCGCCGCCGAGGTCTACGAATTCCTCCGCGAGCGGAAGCCGGATGACCGCGCCGTATGGCAACCGCTGCTCACGATCTATCGCGAGCTCGGCGACGGAGATCGCCTCGGCAGCGTGATCTCGTCGACGCTACCTAACCTCGTGACGCCGGCCGAGCGCAACGCGCTGCGGCTCGAGCACGCGCGGTTCCTGATCGAGAACCTCAAGCGCTACCACGACGCGCTCGACATCCTGCGCGACTGCCTCACCGACGACGCCGACAACCTCGAGGCCGCCGAGCTCTACGAGTCCACACTGCGCCAGCTCGGCGACGACGATGGCATCGCCGAGTTCCTGTGGTCGCGGTTCGAGGACGCCCAGCGCCGCGGTCACCGTGACTCGACGGTCGACGTCGCGACGCGCCTCGGCGATCTGCTCGAGAAGTCCGAGTCGCCCGATGCGCTTCGTGTCTATCGCGCCGCACTGATCATCGCGCCCGACGATCGCGAGATCCTCCGCCGCGTCGTCGGTCAGCTCGGCGACAACGACAACCCGCGCGAGGGCGCGGTGCTGATGGAGCGCCTGCTCGCCGTCGAGACGCCGGAGCGCGCACCCGCGCTCGCCGGCAAGCTCGCGACGATGTGGGAGGCCGCCGGCGATACCCGCGGCGTCCAGCGCACCCTCGAGCTCGCGCACGGCTCGGCCCCCGATGACAAGAACATCCACCAGCGACTCGAGAAGTGGTACCGCGACAACGAGCTGTGGTCCGAGCTCGCGGAGCTCATGACCAAGGACGCGGAGCGTCTCCCCGACGATCAGGCGGTCTCCCGCCTCCGCGAAGCGGCCGCGACGTACTCGGGCTTCCTCGGTCAGCCGCTCAAGGCCGCCGAGGTGCTGCGCAAGGCACGGCAGCGCTCGCCGAACGTCGTCGAGCTCGTCACCGACCACGCAGCCGCACTCGCGGCCGCGGGCGAGCTCGATGCCGCCCAGCGCGCGATCGGCGAGGCTCTCGCCACGGTCACCGGCAGCGGGCGCACGGAGCTGTTGCTCCTGCGCGCGAACTTCCGCCAGCAGCTCGGCGACGACGCTTCCGCCGTCACCGATCTGACCGAGGCCTACGAGCTCGACAAGGATCGCGTCACCGACACGCTCGTCAACGGTCTCGAGCGGCTGCGTGGCCGCGCCGAGCGCGATGGCGACATGCCGACGGAGCGCACCGCCACCCTCAAGCTCGCCCAGCTCCTCACGGCGCACGGCGAGCTCGAGCGCGGCCGCGGCTTCCTCGTCGGGTGGATCGAGCGCGACCCGCGCGACGCCGAGCCGCTGTACATGCTGTGCGACCTCGACGAGTCGATCCAGCACTGGGACGGCGTCTCCGCCGCCGCGACCCGGCTCGCGTATGTCACCGAGGGTGACGCGCAGGTCCAGGCCGCGCTGCGTGCGGCATCTGCATCGACGCAGGCGGGACGTCCCGCCGACGCGGTGCCGGTGCTCGAGGTCGTGCACCAGGCGCAGCCCGGGGTGGAAGTTCTCCGCGACAAGCTGCGCGAGATGTACGAGGCGGCCGGCGAGTACCGCCTGCTCGCCGGTGTGCTCCTCGCCGATGCCGATCACGGCAACGAGCCGTCCACGCGCTACGCGAACTACAAGCGCGCGGCCGAGCTGTACCTCTATCAGCTCGAGGACGCCGCCGCGGCGCAGGCCCCGGCGCAGAAGGCGCTGGAGCTCCAGCCCGAGGATCACGGCGCGTTGATGCTCAACGTCGACGTTCTGATCTCCTCGAGCCAGCTCGAGGACGCGGGCCGGACCCTCGAGGCCGCGATCGCCGCGCAGAAGAAGCGCACGCCGGAGCTCGCGGTGCTGCAGCAGCGGATGGGCCGCGTCGCCGCGATGCTGGGCGACAAGGACGGTCAGCTCAACTGGCTGAAGAAGGCGTTCGACGTCGATCGCAAGAACGCCGAGGTCGCGGCCGAGCTGGCGCAGCTGGCCACCGAGATCGGCGATTACGAGCTGGCCCTCAAGCCGCTGCGCGCCATCACGTTGATGGACAACCCGGCTCCCGTGACGCGCCCCATGGCGCTGCTCTGGGAGGCGAAGATCGAGCACGCGCGCGGCAATCGCGCGAAGGCCGAGCTCTGGGCGAAGAAGGCGCTGCGCGAAGATCCGGCGTTCGCCGATGCGCAGCAGTTCCTCGACGAGCTCGGCGGCAGCTAGATCCCGAACACCTGGAACGAGCCGCGGCGACCCGACGATCCGATCACGATGATCTGATCGATGTTGCGGCGGAGGCCGTCGAGCGGAACTTCGACGATCGGCGTGCCCGCATCGAGCCGCGCGCCGAGCTCTGCGACCTGCCAGTGGCCATCACCGAAACGGATGAACACGCGCTCGATCGCCGACCGGCCCTCGGTCGCCTGGAACCGCAGCTGCGTGAACCGACCCTGGTCGACCCCGACCGCGATCACGTCGCGGCCGCGCCGCAGCGTCGTCGCACCGGAGAGCGCCACCCACGTCGGGCGATACGTGCGCTGCCCCGAGGCGTGGTCGCGATCGATGCGCAGCTCCTGCCGCTCGCGCCACCCGTCGGCGCGGACCTGGGCCGGGCGCGCGAGCGCGAGCGACGAGGTACCGAGGACGAGAGACATGATGGCGACCTTGAGCTTCGACATGTTCCGGGTAATTGCAGAGTGCGGACCAACCGATAACTCATCGAAATCGCGTGCGAATGCCCGAGATGGGGCTGCAGGTCCTGCAGACGACTGCAGAAACCGCAAACGAGAAAAGACCGGGAACAAGTCCCGGTCTTTCGCCGCGTAGCTCGACCGACTAGACGGCCGCGATGCTGTAGCCCGAGCGGAACCCGCCCCTCCCCGACACGACGATCTTCGAGATCTGTCGCGACCGCCCCGTCAGGTCGATGGTCGCGGCCCCGCGGCGCGCACCGATGGTCTGGTCGAGGTTCACCGTCTGGCGCTCGCCGTTCGCGAACGTGATGACGACCTTGTCGATGAACATCGAGCCGCGCGAGGCCTCGAGCTTGAGCTTCGTGAATCGCGCGGACGACGAGACCGCGATGCGATCCTTGCCGCGCGTCAGCGTCGCGTTGCTGGCGAGCATGGTCCAGCTCGGCACCTGCGGACGGAACTGCGTGTACGGCGCGCGGTGATCGCGAACGTACGGCTCGTTCGGAGCGGCAAGTGCTGCGGTGGATGCGCCGAGGATCAGGGTGGTGACGAGTGCTGCGATCTTCTGCATGACGTGGCTCCGTGGAAGAGCCCCACCCCGGGCTCGATGACTCCTCGTGCATGGCGCGGGCCGATCGCGAAGTCCGCGACTCCATGCGATCGCGCGCGCTGCGCACTGCGGATCTCGCAGCGCGGAGATACGTTCCTCGCATGGCCGAAGCTGTTCGCTACGAGACCCGTGGAGACATCGGGCTGATCACGCTCGATCGCCCCGACAATCGCAACAGCATGACACCGGAGCTGCTCGACGCCTTTGCGGCGGCGAGCGCACGCGCGAGATCAGACGCGAGCATTCGCGTGCTCGTGGTCACCGGTACCGGCGCGTGCTTCTCGAGCGGCGCCGACTTCAAGTCCACGCTCCAGCGCCACGACGATCAGCGCGAGCCGCACGAGAAGTCCTTCGCGATGTACGAGCCGTTCCTCTCGCTGCTCGAGCTGCGCGTGCCGGTGATCGGCGCGCTCAACGGCCACACGGTCGGCGGTGGGTTTGGCCTCGCCCTGGTCTGCGATCTTCGGATCGGCGCCCTCGATGCGAAGTACGGCGCCAACTTCGTGAAGCTCGGCCTCGCCCCCGGCATGGCGATCAGCTACGTGCTGCCGCGCCTGATCGGCATGGCGCGCGCCTCGGATCTGCTGCTCACCGGTCGGCTCGTCGACGGTGCCGAGGCGGAGCGGCTCGGCATCCTCAACCGCGCGGTCGCGGCGCCCGACGTGATGACGGTCGCGATGGAGCTCGCGCGGACCATCGCCGCGAACGCACCGTTCGCCGTTCAGGAGACCAAGCTCGCGATCCGCCGCGGCCTCGGGCTGGAGATCGTCGAGGGCGCGCGCGCCGAATCGCACGTGCAGGCGACCTCGGTCGCGATGGACGATGCGCGCGAGGGCATCGCCGCGTTCATGGCAAAGCGCCCGCCCGCGTTCACGGGACGCTAGGCGCGGGGATCGTCGACGGCGGCACGCTGTTCGCCGGCGCACACGCGACGAGATCGGTGCGCGTGGATCCGCGTGCGCCGAACGAGATCGGCCCCCACGGCGAATCGATGGTCAGCGAGAACCAGCCGAGCTCCGCATCGGCGAGGTCGACCTCGCGATCGCCCACGATGTATCCGATCGCATCGCCCTTGATCCGCGAGTAGAGGCACGTGCCGCTCGCGACCTTCGTGTTCGGCGTGGTCGGCACCGGGAGAGTCTCTGGATCCGTGCGCGGCCGGTGCACCTGGCCCGGCGGCAGCCGCTTCGACACGAAGCCACGCACCGAGACATCGCCGTCGTCGTAGCTGACCTCGGTCCAGCCATCCTCGAGCTCGTTCAGCGTGTCGAGGAAGTAGCCGTTCGCCATCACGGCGAGCTCGTCGGCGACCCACTTCGCCTCGGTGCGGATCACCGCTCCGGGCGTGACCATCAGCGTGCGCAACCCGGATGCATAGCGTCCGTGCTCCTCGTGCGGAGGTCCGGACTCGCCGAGCGCGGCGTCGGGCACCCAGCCCTCGATCTCGAGCGCGCCGAAGTACCGGATGTTCGTCCACGCGCCCTTGTGGCCGAGCTTCTTCACGCGCGCGCCCGCCTTGACCGTTGCCTGGACATCGCCCCTCGCACCCGCACCGCGCGCGTTCACCCGCTGCGTCGTGCGCATCACCGAGAACAGGCGATTGCGATCGGTCCACAGCGAGAACCGCGCGTGCTCGAGGAGCAGCGCCACGCGTACCCGACCGCCATGCTCGTCGACGATCACGACCTCGATCGGCTTGCCGCCGCCCGGATTCTCGATCAAGGCGCCATCGAGCTCGAGCTGGGCCTGTCCCGGCGCGAGCCACGACACGTCCGCGCCGGGCACCGGTGTCAGCGCGACGATCGGATCCACCGGCGCGCGCTCCACGACCGCGGGCAGGCCCCCCGTGCCGGCCGGGGCCCCGGGCGCGCCCCCCGGGGGCGCCCCCCCGCCGCACGCGGCGAACGCGAGGAGCAAGCAGGGACGCACGCCTCCAGTATCAAGTCAGAGCGTTCCGCTGTCGAATCAGTTCCGCTCGACGAGAAGTGCCGACGCGAGCGAATCTCGACCATCGCCCGCATATCGACGTAGACCACCGGCCAGGGATCGGCCCGTCCCCGACGGTCTCCAACCGGCGCGGGGGTTATCCAGTTCCCGCGTAACGGCCTACGCAGCCAGCCGGTTCCTGCCGGTTGCCAGAACGTGATTCCAGTCGCTTACGACGCACTGCGTCTCGCCCGACTTTTGCAGCCTTGGGGCTCGATGGAAATCGGCGTCATCACGAACCCGAACAGTCGCAAGAACCGCAATCGCCCGGACCGGGCGGAGCGGCTCCAGCGCATCGTCGGGACCCTCGGTGAAGTCCACTCGACCGCCTCGATCGACTCGATCAAGCCGGTCCTCCGGGACTTCCTCCGCAAGCGCGCCCGGTACTGGGTCGCGGATGGCGGTGACGGCGCGCTCCACTGGATGGTTCGCCTCGGCATGGAGGTCCTCCAGGAGGACGAGTTCGTCGGCCAGACCGTGCGTCTGCCGGTGACCCTCCCGACCAAGGGCGGCACGATCGACTTCGTCGCGAACAACGTCGGCATCAAGGGCGACGCGGAGGGCATCCTCGGATCGCTGCGCCGCTCGGTCGAGCACGGCGCCGTGATCGAAGAGACCGAAGTGGACTCGATGGTGATCGACGGCGTGCAGATCGTCGATGGCGTCGAGGTTCCGTTCCGCACGTACGGCTTCGCGAGCGCGGCCGGTGGCGTGGGCCAGCGGTTCTACTCGAAGTACTACGAGCACGACGATCCGAACCCGAAGACGATCATGAAGATCGTCGCGAACACCGTGACCTCGGCGCCGATCGCGCTGACCCCGCTCTCGCGGCTCCCGCTCGGCAAGATGAGCTCCTACGCGAAGGAGATGTTCGAGCCGACCCCATGCAAGGTCATGCTCGACGGCATGCGCCTCCCCGGTGATTCGTTCACCGGTGTTCACATCGCGTCGATGTCGATCAACCTTGGCAACGTGCTCCGGTTC
>JBBRED010000019.1:0-45462 GCA_038203335.1 Haliangiales bacterium
GATTTATTATCTGTCTGGAGTTACACCTAGTTTGAACTCGGGCGGAGACGTGCGCCGGGAGCGAACGTCGAGATGCAACCGCCACAGACCCGCCACCGGAACCGCGCGCCGCCTTGCGCTCGTGACATCGCGGCCCTCCCACGTCGAGGGCGGCGGGAACAACGCGAACGAGTGATCGGCCGGGAGCGAGGACACATCCTCGCGCCACGTGGGCCAGCGCAGATCGCGGTACCAGGCATCGAGGTCGACCGAGAGCACCCACTGCAGGAAGCCGGTGTATCCGAACATCATGTCGTGCCAGTCGAGGCTGGTCGGCGAGAAGTAGCAGATGTTCCCGCGGGTCGCGCCGAGCCCACCACCGTCGAGCGCGAAGATGCCGCCGACCGCGTCGTCGCCAACGAGCACGAACGACGACAGCGGGATCCGCAGCTGTGCGTTCCACTGCCCGAGCCGCCGCGTCAGTGCGGGATGTCCCGAGCCGAAAAGGCGGATCCAGCCGTAGTCGATCAGCACGCCGCCGGTTCGGTATGCGATCGATCCGAGCGTGCTGCGCGTGCTGACCTGCAGGCTTTCGAGGCACGTGCGGGCAGCATGAAGATCCGAGGGCAGCATCCGTACCGACGCCCGCGCACTCGCGAACACCCCCGCGATCGCGGGCCACGCCGACTCGTCCAACATCAGATCGCTGTAGGGCCTCACGCCCCGAACGACAGCAAGTCCGAGACCACTGACTCGCGGAGCTAGCCGCCCGTGATTGCTGCGGGCCGGGCGTGCAGCGCCGCACGCCGGCTGGCTGGCGCGCCGGTAGATGGCGCGTCTCGCGCGCCCCGTGGCGGCATCTGTTCGCTTGCGACCGGCCAGTCGTCCAGCCACCCACGACAGGCCCGAGCGCTCGAGATCGCGGTGCGTCCGCCTGGGGCGCCAGGGGCGCGCCGCTACGAACCTCGACGGCAAGCTCGACTGCATCACCGGCGCAGCGCTGTCGCCGAAGGCGAAGCTCCTCCGCCCGAGCTGACGGCGCGGTAGGCTCGCCCGCGATGACCAAGCGGGTGGGGGTTGGAATCGCGGTGCTCGTCGCGCTGCTGCTGCTCGCGTTGTTGTGGAAGCTGAAGAGCGACCACGACGCGGCAAAGGAGACCGGCGGAGATCACGGCTCGTCGTCGACGAAGCTCGCGGGTGGCAGCGGCGGCTCCG
This sequence comes from Haliangiales bacterium, assembly GCA_038203335.1. GTDB lineage: Bacteria > Myxococcota_A > Polyangia > Haliangiales > Haliangiaceae > JABFXX01. The sequence continues at coordinate 1,195 of JBBRED010000019.1, forward strand.
CGTTCGGTGGTGATGCGCAGCGCACGGACCTCGGCGTGCCCACGTGGCTCGTGCAATTCGGCGTGCCCGCGCGCAGGGTCGCGGGCCGCGTGGTCTATGCGGGGCAGCCGGTCGCCGGCGCGATGGTGCGTCTGGCGCTGCAGCTCGGCGATCTCCTGCAGCCGATGGGCGAGCAGAAGACCGGCGCCAATGGTGCGTTCGATTTCGGACCGCAGCCCGCATCCACGTTCATCGTCAGCGCCGATGCGGCCGACCGAACGCCCGATGCCAAGGTGATCTCGCTCGCGGATCCAAAGGTCCACGCCGATCGCCTCACGCTCGAGCTGACGGACTGCCGCTCACGCCTCTACGGCTCGATCCTCGACGCCTCGGGAGGTGCGATCCCGAAGGCGAGGCTCCAGGCCTCGGGGCTCTCGGGCGCCGAGAGCGATGGCGCCGGCCAGTACAGCCTGTGCGTCGCGCAGAACTTCGCGAACGTGCGCGTCGCCGCGGATGGCTACGGCTCGATCCAGGTCAACGTCCATCTGTTCGGCGCGCTGCGCTACGACTTCGTGCTCGTCCCGGAGGCGGTCCTCGTCGGGCAGGTGATCACGAGCGACAAGCACCCGGTCGCCGGCGCCCGCGTGCTCGCGTACTTCGACCCGAGTGAAGGCCCGCATCACCTCGCGAACGGCTGGGGGATCAGCGACGAGGACGGTCGCTTCCGCATCGCGGGCCTCTCGCCCGGGCGCTATCGCCTCGTCGCGATGACCGACGGTCTCGCGAGCAAGGTCCCCGTCGACGCGGTCGCGCAACCCGGCACCGCGGCGAAGGACACCATCCTCGTCCTCGACGTGCTCGCGCGCGTGAGCGGCCACGTGATGATGGCCGCCAAGCCCGTCGCCGGCGCGCACGTGACGTTTCAGGTGCCGAGCCGGATGACGGTGAGCGAGGCGTACACGCTCGACGACGGCAGCTTCGTCGTCACGAACGTCTCGTACGGCAACGTGCGGCCGATCGCTGAGCCGTACGAGGTCACGGCGCCGAAGATGCTCGAGATCAAATCGCAGAAGCTCGACGACGTCACGCTCGAGGTCGTCGCGCAGGCCACGATCACCGGCCGCGTGACTCGTCACGGAACGCCGGTCGCCGGTGCTCAGATCGGATCGCCGCAGCACCCCGGCGGACCGGTGTTCAGCGACGAGACCGGCACGTACGTCCTCGATGGACTCCCCGCCGGGCAGGTGCAGTTCCTCGCGTGGGACGTCGCCGGCCGCGCGTTCGCGCTCGAGAAGAAGGTCATCATCGCCGCCGCCGAGACCAAGACGATCGACGTCGAGCTCGATCGTGCCGGCGTGGCGAAGGGGGTCGTCGTCGATGAAGCGGGGCAGCCCGTGACCGGCGTCTACGTGCGAATGCTCAACGACGACGGCAAGGGCGACGTCGGCGAATCGATGACCGACGCGAAGGGCGCGTTCGAGTGTCACTCGATGCAGGGTGGGGACTACGAGGTGGCCGTGTATCCGTCGCCGATGGCGGGCCAGGCGTTCCAGCCGACGGCAGGCGAACGCTTCCCGATCATCAAGGTTCCCGCCGACGACGCGGTCACCGGCATCACGCTCGCGATCAAGCACGAGCGCTTCTCGATCCGCGGCAACATCGTCGACGACGCGGGAGCACCGGTCGCCGATATTCACATCGAGGCGATCGGCCGTGGCCAGGGCGGGATGGACCTGCCCTCGATCATGAGCACCGTCACGGGCGCGTTCGAGATCAAGAACCTCGCGAAGGGCACGTACAACCTCCACGCGCACGGTGCTGACGGCAGCGAGGGCGATGCGAGTGACGTGGTGGCAGGTGCCGAGGCGGTGACGATCAAGCTGAACCGACCGGGGACGCTCGAGGGCACGCTCGTCGGCTTCACGTCGACGCCGCAGGTCCAGCTGATGACGCTGACCGCGGATCTCCAGATCGGCGCGAACGCGATCGTCGAGGGAAACCGCTTCTACCAGATCGGTCTTCGCCCCGGCCGCTACGCGCTGGAGGCAAAAGCGGGGCTCGAGAGCGATGGCGCCTCGATCGAGATCAAGTCGGGGCAGACCACGAAGGTCACGTTGACCAGTCGCGGTAGCGGCAAGGTCTCCGGCCATGTCAGCGAGCTCGGCACGAAGGCGCCGCTCCCCGGCTTCCGCTGCGATGCGATCCTGACGATGGGCGGTCAGATGGGCGGGCCGCCGGGGGACCCGTCGCAGATCTCGCACACCGACGACAAGGGCCACTTCGCGATGGCCTCGCCGGCCGGCCGGGTGCGCGTGTTCTGCTTCATGGAGGGCGACCAGTCGCTCAGCGTTGCGGGCATCGACCTCGATGTGACGAGCCAGGCTCCCGGGGTCGCGGAGGTCTACTCGGTGCGGAGCAAGTTCGGCGCGTCGCCCGGCGATGCGGGATTCCAGATCCGACCGATGCAGTTGCCGCTGATCGTCAACAGTGTGCGCCCCGGGAGCGGCGCGGCCGCGCAGGGCGTCAAGGTCGGGGACCTCGTCACCTCGATCGACGGCCAGTCCCTGCAGGGGGTGATGCCGATGGGCGCGAGCTTCCTGCTCCAGAACCACAAGCCGGGAACGACCGTCACCGTCGTCCTCGACCGCGGCGGCACGCCGCTCACGGTCAAGCTGCCGGTGACCGCCGCGCCGCAGTGATCAGTTCGCGCCGGCGATCAGCGCCTGTGCGGCGAGCGCAGCCCACGCGCGATCGATCTCGACCTCGTCGGAGCGCGGCGGCTTCGCCGTGGCGATCAGACGGTCGTAGCCGGCGATCGGGCTCTCGAGCGTGCGCGCCGTGGTGCCGGTGGGATCGAACAGCACCCAGTGGATCAGGCCGGTGGCGCGGTCCACGCGATCGAACAGGAACACGCGATCGAGATCGCCCACCGTCGCGAGCAGCAGCACCTTGAGCAGCTCGATCGCCCAGTCCTCGAGGCCGGCGTCGAGGAGCTTCACCTTCTCGAGCAGCGCGTTCGGCGACGGAACGATGCGCTGTCGGCCGACGGCGCCCGCCGCGCGGAACAGGCTCGCGGCCTCCGCGACCTGCGCCTCGCCGCCGGGACACACGCGCGCGTAGTAGTCCGCGTCGGGATCGTGGAACAGCATGTTCGCGGCGAGCTGCGTGACGCGGCCGCACGCGCACACCAGCACGTTGAGCTCTCCGGCGAGCAGCTTCGCCTTCGCGTCCGCATCGGTGCGCGTGTTGATGCTCTGGACGAGCGTCACGTCCTGCGCGCGACCGCACGCGGGACACTCGACGTGCGCGACTCCGGTGACGCCCATATCACTCCGCGAGCAGCGCTTCGATCGCCGCGTAGTCCTGCTCGCGCACGCTCCCCGCGCGCGCACAGCGAATGTGGCCCGAGGGCGCCACGAACACGTGGATCGGGATCGGCGGGTTGCCGTCGAGTCCGAGCTCCTTGAACCACGCCTCCTGACCCTTGAGATCGGCCAGGCGCGCCGACGCCGGCGCCGATGCGTGGTCCTTCCTGAACGCGGCGATCTCGGCGTCGGATTCGTCGACGGAGATGAACGACACCTCGAGCTTCTTGCCCTCGGTGCGCAGCTTGTCGCGCCACGTCACCAGGCGTGGCATCTCCTCGACGCACGGCTTGCACCACGTGGCCCACACGTTGAACCAGTGCCAACCGCCGGCCGCGGGAACGATCGCTTCCTTCTGGGCGACCTCGGGCACGTGCATCATCGGCCCCTGGTCGCCGGTGAAGTGCACGTCGCAGAACGCGTCGGTGTTGACCGCCTTCTTCGCGGTCTTCGCACCGTTCGTGCGCGAGGGCGGCTCGCCCTCGGCCGCGTCCTTCTTGTCGCACGCGCCGAGCGCGAGCGTGCAAACGATCAGAGCTGACAGTCGATCCATGCGATGAACGCGCTCCGGTTGATCTCCTCCGCCGTACACGCCGTGCCGGTCGTGCTGCGCTTCCAGTCGCAGAACGCCGTCTCGAGCTGCGCGAACTCCTCGCCCAGCCACAGCATGCCGACCTCCTTGTCGAGGTCGGGATCCTTGAACTGCAGTCGGAGCTGCGTCATCACCGACTCGGCGCGCGCCTTCGAGAGCTCGCGATTGTGCTCGACGCTCCCCTCGGGCGACGCGCGCGCGACCACGAAGAACCAGCTCGCGCCCTTCTGATCCGCGAACACCGTGTCGACGAGCTGCACCGCGCCCGGCGTGAGCTCGCTCTTGTTCTTGTCGAACTCGACGATGCCGCCGCGCTCCTTCATCGGTGTAAACAGCGCGTTGAAGTCTCCGCCGCTCATGGTCGCCACGTTCTTCGCCTGGATCGGCTGGCAGCCGCGCGCCGCGTTACCGCCGACGAGCCCGCAGCTCATCAGCACGCGCCGCAGGATCTTCTTGAGGCCCGGGCTGCAGTAGCCAACGTCGGAGGCGCTCGCCACCGCGACCTGCTCGGTTGGCGTCGCCGTCTGCTCGGCGAGCCGCGCATCGGCCGAGTGGATCCACGTGCCCGTGAGCACCGCCGGGATCGCGATGAGGACCGCGAGGATCGCGGCGCGCACGGGCGTCATGGCGCGTCTCCGATAAAGGGGTCGGACCCCATTTCCGTACACGTCATGGTGCACCTCCGCTTCCCGTGTCCTCGGGCGGCATCGGCTCCGGTTTCGTGACGGGCTCGGTCTTCGTCTCCGCCGGCTTCTCTTCGGCCGCCTTCGTCTCCGCCGAACCGGTCTCCACGGGCTTCGTCTCGGCCGGCTTGGTCTCGGTCGGCTTCGGCTCGGCCGGTCTCGTCTCCGACCTGGTCGGCTTCGGCTCCACGGCCGAGCCGCCGTGGTGGCCGCCCATCGGCGTCTCCGGCGGTGGTGCCTCCGCGGGCGGCGGACCGAGCCGCTCGCCGCGATCGTGCGCCGCGAGCATCCGCGAGAGCGCGTACTCGAGGCCCAGGTCGACGTCCTCGTCGCACAGCTTCACGTTGTCCACGAACAGCTGCGGCGTGAGCACGCGGATGTTGTGCGAGACCGCCCAGCGCATCGACTTGTTGAGCCGCGAGCGCGCATCGGCCGAGCCCACGCACGCGGCGAGCTCGGGGAACTTCTCCTTGACGATCCGGGCCGCGGCGGTCTTGTCGGTCTTCGCCTCGGCGCGCACGCGATCTTGTACCTCGAACGCCCACTTGATGACCTCGGGCGCGCGATCACCCGCGCACAGCACCGCCTCGCTGACCGTGCACGCACCGGGATGCGTGGTCTCGGTGATCATCCAGTTGCACTCGGTGTCGAGCGGAAACAGGATCGCCTTGCGATCGAGGCGCTCGCCGAGGCCCGACCCGCCGAGCCGCTCCTCGAACGCGCGGCACGCGGGGCACAGCGGATCGAGGATCTCGATGGCCGGCACGCCGCTCGATCCCTTCTCGAGCTTGACCATCACGCCGTACGGATCCTCCGACTTCGTCAGGTTTTCGCAGGTTCCGAGGAACTTCGAGTGATCGGGCGACATCGCGAGGTACAGGACCAGCGGCACCATCACGAACGCGAAGCCCACGCCGAACATCGCGCCGAGAAAGCCGTTCGACGCGGCCGGCGCCGGCGACGCAACCCTGAGCGAGCGGCGCCACATCATGATGCCGCCGGTGAGGCACAGCGCGCTCGCGATGTAGATGCAGACGCAGAGCTTGCACGTGGTGCCGAGCTTGACGAGCGAGATCATCAGCATCACCAGCGACGCGAGCGCCGGCAGCGCGGTGGCGAGCGCGAGGAATGCGGTGGCGCGGCGATCCTCGGTGCGGCGGGTCAACAACAGATCGAGCGAGTAGAACCCGATGAACGCGAACACCGCCATCGCGGGCAGCGAGATCGGAATGCCGCCCCACACGCGGGTGCGCATCACCGACGAGTACGGACTCATCATCGCGACCTGGCATCCCGATTCGCCGGCCCCGTGGCCCATGCCCGGGATGAACGAGCAGTGCAGGCTATGCACCTGCCGATCGAGGTGCTGAACGAAATCCCACGTCGACACGCCGGCGAACACGAGGCCCACCAGCGCACCAACGAACACGACGATGAGCCATCTCGGCGGTCTCACGGCCACGAGGATCCCACGTCAGTCGTCATCGCCCAAGTTGTCGTCATCCTGTAACGCAGCAGACGCGTCCGCGGCCTCGAGCATTCCGACAACATGCCGAAACAACGTGCGGGCTGCACCCGGAGGCTTGCCGGTCGCCTTCTCTCGTCGCGCCGCATCCACCAGTCGTGGCAATTCCTCGTCGCCTGCCGCTCCCGGCATCTCGGCCGCCGCCGGCATGCCTTCCTCGATCAACTTCGCGCGCCACTGCTCGGCGTGATGAAACTTCCTCACCTCTTCGTCGCTCTGCTTGCCCGCCTTCGCGAGCTTCTCGGCGAGCTCGGTCAGGTCGAACTTCCGGAGCTCGCCGGCCAGCGTGCGCTCGGCCCGCCGGCGCGCCACGTGCGCCTTCACCGAGCGCGCGCGGTCCACGACCTCCTGCATCTCCTCCTCGAGTCCGAGCTTCTTGAGAAACGCCGGCGCCAGCTCCATCAGATCACGCGCGAACCGCCCCGACCGGTCGCCATCGCGACGCACCTTGCTGCGCGCGATCTGGCGCGCCGTCTTGTCTTCATCCTGGGGGGGCATGTAGCGCAGTATAGCCGGCGATGAGCACCACCCGGATCACGCAGCACGTGAAGGCTCCTCGCGCCGCCGTCTACCGAGCGCTTCTCGACGCGAAGGCGGTGGAGCGCTGGATGGTCCCCGACGGCATGACGAGCCACATCCACAGCTTCGACCCGCGCGAGGGCGGCTCGTTTCGCATCTCGCTCACGTACGACGGACCCGGCGCGGAGGGCAAGACCTCCGCGCGCACCGACACCTTTCACGGCACGTACGTGTCGCTGGTCGAGAACGAACGCGTGGTCCAGCGCGTCGAGTTCGAGACCGACAAGCCACAGATGCAGGGCGAGCAGACCATCACGTACTCGCTGTTCGACGCCGCCGGTGGCACCGACGTGCACGGCCTCCACGAGAACCTGCCCGATGCCGTGCCGCCGGAGGACAACCGGCTCGGCTGGCAGATCTCGCTGCGCAAGCTCGCGGCGCTCGTCGAAGCTGGCTAGGCCGCGAACGTCGACATCAGCACCTCGGTGAGCCCCATGCCCTCCGCCTCTTCGAGGGTCACCGTGCTGCAGATGTCGTAGGTCGCGCCCGCTCGGACCATCTCGTCATCGAGGATCTTGAGGAACCGCCGCGCGCCCGGATCGGCTCCGACCTGGATGAACGACACCGCGAGCTCGTCCGCAGTGGCCACGCGCTTCGCGGCCTTGATCATCGCGCGCATCACCGCCTTCTCGTCATCCGGCGCGCCGTCGGTGACAACGAGGATGGTCTCGGGCCGCGCCGTCGCGGTGCCCTTGCGCTCGAAGTAGGAGTTGAATGCATGCTCGAGCACGCCCGCGAGGTCGGTACCACCGCACGGCTCGTTCTCGACGAACACCGTACCGACGCGATCCGCGGTGACGCGCTCGTAGCGGCGGAACTTGCTCGCGAACACGTAGAGCGTGAGGCCATCGGGATCGAGCTCCTCGCACTTGCGCGCGAACGCCTCGGTGCTCTCGCGTGCGGTGACCCAGCGGCTACGCGCTCCGGGCTGGTCCTTGGTGGCCATGCTTCCGCTCTTGTCGACGATGATGGTGTAGTCACGATTGCTCAGCATTCGCGGTGTCTCCTGGTTCCGTGGTGGGTGACGACAGCGACGCCGCGATGGCGCCGCCGAGAACGAGCGTGACGAGAGCGAGCGACAGCCAGGTCGGTGCGGCCCACAGCGGCGCGATCAGCATCTTCGTGCCAACCACACCGAGGACACCGACCAGGCCGTGCTTCAGGTAGCGCAGCTTGTCGAGCAACCCCGAGAGCGCGAAGAACATCGAGCGCAGGCCGAGCACCGCGAACAGGTTCGAGGTGAACGCGATGAACCGATCCGTGGTGACGCCGAACACGGCGGGGATCGAATCGAGTGCAAATACCGCGTCGGCGAGCTCGATCGTGACGAGGGCGAGCAGCAGCGGCGTGGCGTGGCGGATGCCGTTGCGGCGCACCGTGAACCGCGAGCCCACGAAGTCGTCCGTGATCGGCAGGATGCGCGAGAGCAGGCGGCGGATCCGCCGGCCGCCCGGCGGCTCGTCGGACGGCGGCTCCTCCGGCTTGCCGAGCTCGCGCGAGAGCTTGAGCGCGGCCACCAGCAGGAAGCCGCCGAGGATGTACGTCAGCACGTGGAACTGCGCGATCAGCGCGGTGCCCGAGAAGATCATCACGCCGCGCAGCAGCACCACGCCCGCGATGCCCCACGTCAGCACGCGCCGCTGACTCGCGCGCGGCACGCGGAACCGCGCGAACACGAGCATCATGACGAACAGGTTGTCGATCGAGAGCGCCTGCTCGACGAAGTAGGCGGTGAAGAACTCGAGGCCCTTGTCACCGCCGCGGGTGATCGCCACCGACGTGCCGAACACCGCCGCGAGCGTGAACCAGGCCGCGGTCCACGCGAGCGCGGCCGCGGTGGTGGGTTCTCGCGGCTGGCGCTGGAACACCCCGAGGTCGAACGCGAGCATCACGGTCACGATCACGCCGAACCCGAGCCACGGAATCAGATGAGCCATGACGGTCATGAGTAGGGCTCGCGACTGACGAGGACAAATCGATAATTCGCCCACCACTCATCGGTTTTCTCGATACATTAGAACTCCGTGTCCAGCCTCAACTTTCACCACCTCCGGCACTTCTGGGTCGTCGCCCGAGAGGGCAGCGTCTCGCGTGCGGCCGCGAAGCTCCGCATCACGCAACCCACGATCTCCGAGCAGCTCGCCGAGCTCTCGGACCAGCTCGGCGAGCCGCTGTTCCGCCGTGAGGGTCGAAACCTCGTGCTCACCGAGGTCGGAGAGGCGGTGGCGCACGTCGCCGACGAGATCTTCGCCCTCGGAGAACGTCTCGTCGAGACCGTGCGCGGCAAGACCACCGGCCGGCCGCTCCGGCTCGCCGTCGGCATCAGCGACGCCGTGCCGAAATCGATCGCGCACCGCATCCTCGAGCCCGCGTTTGATGCGCGCGTACAGGTCACGTGTCGCGAGGCCACGCCCGCGAAGCTGCTCGCGGATCTGGGGCGCCACATGCTCGACGTCGTGATCTCCGATACCCCGTCCCACGGCCACGGCACCCACGATCACCTGCTCGGCGAGTGCGGAATCGCGATCTGGGGTACGCGGCGCCTCGCCGCAGAGCTACGCGTGGGCTTTCCGCGCTCGCTCGATGGGGCGCCGTTCTTGCTACCCAGCGCGAACACCGGATTTCGCCGCGAGCTCGATGCGTGGTTCCTATCGCACAAGCTCACACCGCACGTCGTCGGCGAGTTCGATGACGATGCGCTCCTCGCCACGGTCGCCGAGGCCGGCGCGGGGCTCTACGCCGCGCCCGATGCGATCGCCCAGGCGCGGCGCCCACGCGGCCTCGTGCGCGCCGGATCCGTGCGCGGCCTGCGCGCGCGCTACTACGCGATCACCGTGGAGCGAAAGCTCGTGCATCCCGCCGTGTCGCTCGTCGCCGGCACCGCGCGCGCGCGGTTGTTCGGCAAGACCTGAGAACTTGTTCCGCCATGGCGCGTTACACTGCGCTGTGAACTCGCTCGCCGTCTCCTTGCTCTCCCTCCTCGTCGCCACCTCGCTCGGTTGCACGAAGGCGTCGTCCACGAACGAGCAAGGCATCGCGCCGCAGCCCACGCCGACACCGCAGACGGTCGGCGATGTGACCGTCGAGATCGCGGGCGTCACGCTCGGCGATGACTGCGGTGGGGCCGCCGTGCTGCCGCCGCCTGCTCCGGCGGCCGTGTCGCCCGCGAGGCGCCCGCCCGGCGAGGCCCCGTCGGCCGTCGCCGACAACAACGCGCGCTACCGCTGCAACCAGACCTCGGTGCAGCTCGCCGTTCGCGCGACGAACACCACCGGCGCGACGCCGATGAAGATCAAGAAGGTCGAGCTGCTCGATGCCGACGGCAAGGTGCTCGGCGAGCTGGCGTCGAGCGCGCCGATGCGCTGGTCGGCGAAGGGCGCGTACGAGGCGTGGGATCAGAACATCGCGCCGAACGACGCCGCGCAGGTCAGCTACGTGCTCGCGTCGCCCGCCTGGAACACGATGGAGGGCGGCACGTACGGCCAGGCCAACAAGATGTTCCAGTTGCGCGTGACCGTCGCGCTCGGCGCAAAGGACCGGGTGATCGAGAAGACCGCGATCCGGCCCACCATCATGCCGCCCGCGGTTCCGACCTGATCACGCGCCCCACCCCGACCTGAACGTCTCGCGCGACTCCGCGGGCGGTCGCTCGCCCGGCACGTCGGTCGAGGCTCGTTCCTGAACTCGCCCGCGTACCGCCGGCGAACTCGCGGTCCCACGCCTGGACGAGCGTGCGACCGAGGTCTCGAAGGTGAAGCTCGATCGCCACGCCTCTATCGTGCCACACCGATCCGCGGGAGCGGTGGTGGGCCGGCGACGAGCGGCGTCGCGAGCCGCGCGGCGATCGTGCGCGCGACGCCGGGCACGAACGGCTCGAGCTCCTCGGCGGCGACCCGGGCGGCCTCGAGCGGTGCATCGAGCGCGCGGGCCGCGGCGGCCGGATCGGTGCGCGCGAGCCGCCACGGCGCGGTGACCTCGAGGTGGCGGTTCGCCGCGTCGAGCAGCTCGATCACGGCGGCGGTCGCGTCGTCGGGCGCGAACGCGGCGAGCGCCGTATCGATTCGCGCGGGGAGCGCAGCGGCGAGTGCGCGGAGCTCGGGCGCATCGTCCGCCCCCGCGTCACCCGGCAGCTTCACCGCGAGCGTGACGCAGCGCTGCACGAGGTTGCCGAGGCGATCGGCGAGGTCGCCGTCGTATGCGGCGACGATCGCATCGATCGAGACGTCGGTGTCGGTGCGCGTGCGGCAGCGACGGAGGTAGTACCAGCGCAGCGCATCGACGCCGCAGCGCTCGACGACGGGATCCACGAGAGCGCCGGTGCCCGACTTGCTGATCTTCCCGCCGTCGACGGTCAGGTAGCCGTGGACGAACAGGCGATCGGGCAGCGGCAGTCCCGCGGAGAGCAGGAATGCCGGCCAGTAGACGGCGTGGAACCGCGTGATGCCCTTCCCGATCACGTGCGTGCGATCGGCGGCGGAGCGCCAGCCGGCGAGGCCGATCGAGGAGATGTAGTTCACGAGCGCGTCGAACCAGACGTAGATCACCTGTGATGGATCATCGGGCACCGGGATGCCCCAGCCGCCCGAGCGAGTGGCGACCCGCGAGACGCTGAGGTCGCGCACATCGCCGTCGAGGAACGCGAGGGTCTCGGCGCGTGCGGCCTCGGGGACGATCGCGAGCCGACCCGAGCGGATCGCGTCGCGCAGCGGATCGCGATGGCGCGACAGGCGGAAGAACCAGTTGTCCTCGCTCACCGGCTCGGGTGGCAGCTTGTGCTCCTCGCAGATCACGACGTCGTCATCGACGAACGCCTCGCAGCCGGCGCAGTAGCGACCGGTCCAGCTCTTCCGGTAGAGGTCGCCGCTCGCCGCACACGCGCACCACAGCCACTCGACCGTGGGGCGATGGCGCGGATCGGTGGACGTGCGCACGAAGTCGTCGGGCGCGATGTCGAGCAGCGAGCCGAGCGCGGCGAACGCGTCCGCATTGCGATCCACGAGCTCACGCGTGGTGACGCCGGCCACCCGCGCGGCGACGACGTTCTTCAGGCTGTTATCGTCGGTGCCGGTGACGAAGTGAACGGCGCGACCGCGGCGCCGATGATGGCGGGCGAGCACGTCGGCGAGCACGAGCTCGTAGGCGAAGCCGAGGTGCGGCCGGGCGTTGACGAAGGGTATGGCAGTGCTGACGAGAGACGTGGTCATGGCGATCCTCCAGGTTTGCCGGAGACCGCCCTCGTGCATGCACGCAGCTGCCACGAGGGCAGCCGGCCGGCGCGTTATGTTACGTGTACGCGCGCGGATGCCCGAAGCTCATCGGCATCTGCATGCGAAGCGCGCTGATCACGGAGTCACCATAGCACCCGCGCGATCGAACGCTCCAGCCTTTTCAGCGGAGGCCGACCCGGCTGAGCAGGCGGTGCAGGTGAACGCGATCGATGCCCGCCGCGCGCGCCGCGGCGCTGACGTTGTTCGTGTGCACGAGCAGCAGCTGCTCGAGATAGCGGCGCTCGACGTGCCGGATCCACTGATCGCGCACCACGCGGAGCGGCTGGGCCACATCGATCGTGGGCTCGCCCGGCGGCGACGACAGCGTGCGCTCCTGCCGGACGATGCACGCCTCGAGGTAGTTGCGCAGCTCGCGCACGTTGCCCGGCCACGCGTGGCGGAGCAGCTCGGGCAATAGCTCGCCGCTGCGCAGCGCGCGCGCCATCTCGGAGCTGTCGTTGAGATCGTCGAGGATCGCGTCGACGAGGATCGGCAGGTCCGCCATGCGCTCGCGCAGCGGCGGCATTCGCACCACGAGCACCGCGATGCGGAAGTAGAGGTCCGAGCGGAACCGGCGCGCGTTGACCTCGGCCTTGAGGTCGCGATTCGTTGCCGCGACGATGCGCACGTCCACCGGGATCCGCTGCGAGCTTCCGACACGCTGGATCTCGCGGCGATCGATCACGCGCAGCAGCTTCGGCTGCAGATCGAGCGCGAGCTCCCCGATCTCGTCGAGCACGAGCGTGCCGCCCGACGCCGCCTCGAACGCGCCGATGCGCGTGCTCGTGGCCCCGGTGAACGCGCCCGCCTCGTGGCCGAACAGCTCGCTCTCGAGCAGGGTCGGCGGAATCGCGCCGCAATCGACGATCACGAACGGCCCGTCGCGCCGCGCGCTCTCGAGGTGCAACGACTCGGCCGCGAGATCCTTGCCGGTGCCGCTCTCGCCCTGCACGAGCACCGTCGCCTGTGCGTTCGCCGCGGTCTCGAGCAGCGCATACGTGGCGCGCATCGCGATCGAGCTACCGCGCAACCGGCCGAACCGATCGCGCGCCGACAGCGTCAGCTCGCGATGGTGCGTGCCGAGTCGGAACACGAGCTGCGTGCGGCCGAGCATCAGCACGGAGCCGTCGCGAAGCGGTGCATCCAGGATCGGCACGCGATCCACCGCCGTGCCGTTGCGGCTGCCGAGATCGCGCACGAAGCACGCGCCATCGACGATCCGGATCTCGCAGTGGAACTTCGACAGCGTGGGATCCGCGATCACGAAGTCCGCGCGCGGATCGGCGCCGATCACGAGCCGCTCGGCGGCGAATACGTGCTCGGTCCCGGCGAGCGAGCCATCGACCACCTCGAGCCGGCACTCGCGCACGAGCGCGCGAATCGCGGACTCGGCGGTCAGTGCCTCCGTCTGGCGTACATCATCGTTCAATCGAGTGACTCCCTCGGCTTGGTCGGTCGCAGCTTGATGTCGAGCGCGCCTGGCCGTTCGGCGCGAACGTTCGCGGTCCGGTATCCGGTGCGCCGAACGACGACGGACGTCGGGCCCGAAAGCTCGAGGCGTTTCGGGGTGACGCCGACCGCACGACCAGCGACGAAGATCTGCGCCCCCGCCGGCCGGCTTCGCACGTCAACGCTGAAGGCTTTCGATGCCGCGCGCGTGCCCGCGGGAACGTGGCTCGCGCTCGCACCGGCGATCGCGTTCGCGCTGACCGCCGCGATCGAGCCGGAGCCGCCGCTAATGGGGTCCGACCCCTTTTCTTCGTCCGGCGTTCGGCCAGCACTCGGCGCGGTGTCCGAGCTCCCTCCGGTAAAGGGGTCCGACCCCATTCTTGCGTCCGGCGTTCGGTCAGGCAGCCCGACCATGGGGTCCGCCCCCTTCGCGCTCGCCGCGCCGCCGCGCATCGCGAACGCCGTCACCACGATCCCGACGACCGCGATGGCCGCGGCGGCGTAGGGCCAGCGGCGCGCGCGGGACGCCATCGGTACGGGCGCAGATGTCGCCACGGGCGCGGGCGGCGCGGGCAGCAGCGCGCCCGCATCCTGCGTCACGCGCTCCGCCTCGACGTCGACCTCGCCGCGCAGCTCGCGCGCGATCGCCTCCATGCTGCGCGCGCGCTTGCCCGGATCGCGCTCGAGGCAGCGCGCGATCAGATGGTCGAGCCCAGGCGACACCGCCACCCGCGACAGCGCGCGCGGCGCGGCCTCGAACAGCTGCGGCGCGCGACCCTCGGCGAAGTCGTCGAATGGCAGAGTCCCCGTGACCGCCTCGAACATCATCACGCCGAGCGCCCACACATCCACGCACGGCGCGATCAGGCCGCCGGTGAGCTGCTCCGGCGCCATGTACGCGGGCGTTCCGATCCGCCGCGCGGTCGCGAGCGCCGACTGCGCGCCGAGCGACTTCGCGATCCCGAAGTCGACGATCAGCGGCACGGCGCCACGGAGCATCACGTTCGCGGGCTTGAGATCGCGGTGCACGATGCCCGCGGCGTGCACCGCGTGCATGCCATCCGCGATCGCCGCGAACATCGAGCGCGCCTCGGCCTCGGTCAGCGGGCGCACCCGCAGCCGCGTCGCGAGATCCTCGCCATCGATTCGGTCCATCGCCACGTAGCACTGGCCCGTTGCCGCATCGCGACCGGCATCGTGGATGCGGATCACATTGGGATGGTGGATCCGGCGGGTCTGAGCCGCATCACCGAGCTCGACCTGGAGGAGCTTGAGCGCGAGCGCATCGCCGTGCACGGGGTGCGAGGCCGCGTAGACCTCGCTCATCCCACCGCGCCCGAGGAGGCGGCCGAGCGTGTAGCCCGCGACGGTCATGGCGAGTTACTGTGCCACGAGATGCAGGCGCGGATCGCCACGATCATCGCGGCCCTGCTCGTGGGCGGCACCGCCCGCGCCGACGACGCCGAGGCCGCCGCACAGGTCCACCTCGACCGCGGCGTGGCGGCGTTTGGCGCGGGCGACTTCACGCTGGCGCTGCACGAGCTGCAGATCGTGGTCGAGCTGGTCCCGCACAAGCCAAACCCGTACCGCTGGCTGGCGCTGACGGAGATCCAGCAGGGCGACTGCGCCCACGCCCGACTCGATGTCGACAGCTTCCTCGCCCGCGTGGCCACCGACGACGCGAGAATCCCCGAGCTCGTGCGCGCCCGCGATGCCTGCCAGCAGCGCGGCGTCCCGCAGGTCACGATCGCGCCACCGCGCACCGAGCCACCGCCGCCGCCCGAGACCACGCGCCCGCTGGTCACGCGCTGGTGGTTCTGGACCGCCATCGCCGGCGTCGCCGCGGTCACGACCGGCATCATCATCTATGCCACCCGCGACGACGATCCCACGCGTCTCCCACCGATCGTCTGCACCGGCACCGGCTGCCAGGCGGGCACACCGTGAAGCGCGCCCTCGCCTGCCTCGCGCTCGCGGCGTGCGGTACCGATGGTCCGTGCGATGGCCGCCCCGGCGCGTGCATCGCGCTCACCATCGAGGGCGACATCGCGAGCATCGATCAGCTCGAGGTCGATCTGCTCTACGCGGGCCTTCACCGCACCACCTCCACGCGCCCGACCGGCGGCGGCACCACGGGCCTTCCGCTCGAGCTCGCGATCGAGATCGACGTCACCAGCGAGACGCCGGTGGGCCTGGTCGCCGCCGGCAAGCTGAGCGGCAACGTGCTCGGCACCGGCTCCGCATCGACGACGCTCGACGTGAAGCTCCACACCTCGCTCTCGCTCGTGCTCGCCGTACCTGATGTGTGCACCGCCGGTGCGCTGTACTGCGGTGGCGACAAGGTGGCTGGTGATCCGAACACGCTGTACCAGTGCAACGGCGGCGGCGTTCCGCTCGCACGCGGCGTGTGCCTCGCGAGCTGCGCGATCCGCCCGGGCAACGACGACACCTGCCGCGGCGCCGGTGGCTGCATCGAAGGCGGCGACTACTGCGGCGGCGACAAGCTCGACGGAGATCCGCAGGTGCTCTATCGATGCACCGCCGGTGCGGGCACGAACCCGCGCCCATGCACCAACGGCTGCGTCATCAAGCCCGGCACCGACGATCGCTGCCGTTAGGGGCAGGTCGGCGCGATCTGACCATCCGAGCCGGTCGAGACGTATGCATCGGCGACGTAGCGACCGGTGCCGATCTTGTCCCACAACGTCGAGGTGCCGTACGTGCCGCTGATCGACTGGCCGTGCTTCTGGCAGCTGATCGTGACGGTCGCGCCGTCGTTCACCGAGCCGACCGCCGAGAAGCTCGTGCTCGCACCCGAGCGAACGGTCAGCGGAGCACCCGCGGTGTTGATGCGACCCACGTGACCCGTGGTGCCGCCGCCGCCGCCGCCGCACGTGTTCTGGCTCGTGTAGTTCTTCGTGCCGAAGTACAGCGCGCCGAGCCCGTTGAACGATGCGCGGATCGCCACGCCGTTGTGCCGCTCTTCGAAGTGAAGATGCGGGCCGGTCGATCCGCCGGTCGAACCGACGTTGCCGATCTTCTGACCTTGCGCGACCGACTGCCCGACGTGCACCGACTGCACCGAGAGGTGGGCGTAGCGCGTGGTGTATCCGCCGCCGTGGCTGATCTCGACCCAGCGGCCGTAGCTCGTGTTGCCCTCGTTCGCGACGCGCGTCACGGTGCCCGCCTTCGAGGCGACGACCGTGTCGCCGATGTCATTGAGGCGGTTGAAGTCGACCGAGTTCTGCGGGCTGTGCGCCGTGCGGGTCTGCCCGGCCCACACCTGACCGCACGGGAACGGGAGCTGGAACGACGTCGACGACTCGATCACACCGACATCCACGGTCGCATCGGAGAACTCCTCCGCGGGCGTCGGTCCGTCATCTGACATCAGCTCGTCGCCCATGGAGCCAGCCGGATCGAGGTCCTCGACCTCGCTATCGGCGGTGCATGCGGAGAGAAGGATCGTGAGGATGGCTAGCTTGCTGCGCATGGGCACGCGTTCAGCAAGCACCGATCCATGCGCCAACTGCACGCAATGACAGGGGCCCACCCGCGACCCTGTGGCGGCCCACGCTACACGTGCGCACGCACCTCCGCACTGGGTTCCCCCCGGTGCACTGTTGCGCGTGCCGCTACAGCGCCGCACCCGGATTCCTGAAGAATTCACGACCTATGCGCGGCACATCGCTTGCTGCTTCGGTCGCCATGCGAAGCCAGCTAGCCATCCTCACCCTCCTCGTGTCCGCGTGTACCGCCGACTCGGGCTCCTACTTCGAAGACGTGCCCGACGAGGTCGCGCTCTCCCCCGCCGAACAGGCCGAGCTGCCCGATGGCCTCGAGCCCGAGCACACCGATGATCTCGCCGCGGCCCTCGCCGCCGAGCAGCGGCAAGATGATGCATCGCTGTTCGATGATGACGAGGTCGCGCCGATGATCGATGTCGAGGTCGATGTCGCCGCGGCGCCTGCCCCGCTGCTTCGCTCCGGCCTCCATCAGCGCGCCTCCGATGCTCTGCGCGCCGCCGGCGTCCCCTCGTGGCGGATCACGCAGACCATCGGCAACGCCGCCGCCTCCGCCGGCACCCACGCGCGCGATGGCTACTTCAACGGCACGGCGTACAGCGCCGCGACGGATCTCTCCACGAGCGGGATGTCGACCACGCAGGTCGCGAACCTCCTCGAGCGGCTCGCGAAGCTCGGCTTCGCCTGCTGGTACCGCCAGACCGGCCGCGATGGCTGGAACGGCGTCACCCACATGCACATCGTCTATGCGAACTCGGCGATGAAGTCGTCGCTGCGCTCGCAGGTGCGCTCGTGGCTCGCCGGCCGAAACGGGCTCGTGAGCAACACGATCTATCAGTTCCATCACTTCAGCGCGACGGCGAAGGCCGCGGTCACGGCGAAGTACGCGATGAGCAGCCAGGGCACATCGAACAGCGCCGGCGGGGTCTCCGGTCGCGTCAACACGGCCGGCGCGCCGCTCACGATCCGCAGCACCGCCTCGACGAGCGGCTCGCCGGTCGGCTCGCTCGCCGACGGCGCCTACTTCGCGATCAGCTGCCAGAAGCGCGGCCAGTCGGTGAAGGGCACCTACGGCACGTCGACGTTGTGGGACAAGGTCGGCGGCGGCGGCTTCGTGGCCGATGCGTTCGTCGCGACCGGCTCCGACGGTCAGGTCGCGCCGACCTGCCCCTGAGCGCGCGCGATCGCGGCGATGCTCGCGCGCACGTCGTCTTCGTCGGTCGACCAGTTCGACACCGAGATCCGCATGCCCGCGACGCCGCGCCACGTGGTGATGCTCGGGTAGCACACGCCGTCGGCGATCACGCGCGCGGTGACCGCCCGCGTGATCTCGTCGTCGTCGCTGAAGCGCACCACGAGCTGGTTGAGCGCAACCTCGTTGATCACCTCCACGCCCTCGAGCGCCGAGAGTCCGGTCGCGAACGCAGTGGCGTGCGCGCAGCTCCGCTCCACGAGCTCGGCCACGCCGGTCTTGCCGAGCTCGCGCAGCGCGGCCCACAGCACGAAGCCGCGCGCGCGGCGCGATAGCTCGGGCGTGTGATCGAACGGATTTGGCACCGCGGTGTCGCCGGGCAGGTACTTCGCGCCACCGCGAAACACGCGACGGTGCGCCTCGGCGTCGCGCACGAGCGCGATGCCGCAGTCGTACGGCGTGTTGAGCCACTTGTGCGCATCGGTGGCCCACGAGTCCGCATGCTCGGCGCCCACCGCGAGGTATCGCCGGGCCGGAGCCACGCGCGCCCACAGACCGAACGCACCATCGAGGTGCAGCCACACCGGGCGGCGCTGCTTCGCCGCCGCGACCTGGTCGGTGATCGCACGCAACGGATCGAACGCTCCGCCGTTCACGTTGCCCGCCTGCGCGCACACGATCACCGGACCGGTGCCGGAGAGATCGAGCTGCTCGGCGCGCATGCGGCCCTCGCGATCCGCCTCGACCACGCGCACCTGCTTCGTGCCAAAGCCGAGCATGCGCAGCGCGCGATCGATCGTCCCGTGGCGCTCCGCACCAACGACGACCTCGATCGGCGGCGACCCGTTGAGGCCATCGACCTCGATGTCCCAGCCCACCGCGCGCAGCACCTCTGCGCGCGCGACCGCGAGTCCGACGAAGCTCGCCATCTGCGCACCGGTGACGAGCGCGCCCGAGGCCGCGGGAAGATCGAGCAGCTCCGCGATCCAGCGCAGCGCCACGTGCTCGATCACGGCGGCGGCCGGCGTGCCCTCGCCGCTCCCGGTGTTCTGGTCCCACACCGTGGTCAGCCAGTCGGCCGCGACCGCCGCGGGCAAGCCGCCGCCGATCACCCAGCCGAAGAACCGCCCGCCCGCCATGCCGGTGAGGCCCGGATCCACGGTGCGCGCGAGCTCCTCGACGACCGCGATCGGATCCGTCGGCGCCTCGGGCAGCGGGCGCCCGAGCGCGTCGAGCATCGCCACCGCATCGGCGCGCGGCGCCACCGGTCGCTCGTGCAGACCGTCGAGGAATTCGGTCGCGAGGCGCGAGGTGCGCTCGAGCAGCGGCTTCCAGTCGGTTCGTCGCATCGCCTCTACTGTGCCGGATCGCCGCCGTGCGCGACCGGTACAGATCGCCGGCGGCGGCGGAGCAACACGGCTCCGAGGAGCAACATCCCCGGCCCCGCACCCGCGCCCGTCGAGCACCCACCCTGGACCTCGGCCGGCCCGGTCGGGTCACCCTCGATCGTGATGTCGGCGCACTGATAGTAGAACGAGTTGTACGGGACCGCCGTGGTCATGATCTGCATGAGCTGCAGCGTGCAATCGGTGCACGGCGTCGTCGGCAGCGTGATGCTCTGCGTGTAGTGACCGCCCGCCTTGTCGGCGATCGGCTCGACCATCGTCGACGGAAAGTTGTCGTCGGGATTGTTCGGGTTCTGGAACGCGTCGGTACCCGCATTATCGAACGCGATCCGGTAGTGGCCGGGATGATCGACGGTCTCGTCCCACTCGACCATCACGGTCTCGCCGGGCTGAAATGACATCGCCGTTCCGCGCGACGAGCCCGCGGTTCCGCACGGGCCGGCCTTCTGCTCGGCCGTGCGCGGCGGCGGAAACACCAGCGCGATGTGCGCCTCGGCGGTCGCGGTGAGGAGGAGCACGGCCGCGATCGCGATTCGCATGTCGCATCGTACCGCGCGAAACCTCCCGGATAGCGCAGACTCTGCGCGGCGGATGGCCTCCGCGCGCGTTCTGCGCGGTTCTGCATCGCCCTCGTCGCTTGTAGTCGGCGCCCTAGTTGCAGTGTCCCAGGGCGGGATGCCGAGACTGTTGCGACGACCTATGTTCTGGATCACACTGGTGATTCTCATCGCCGCAAGCGTGTACGGCGTCGTGCGCTGGCGCGGCGTCAAGGTGTCCACCACGGTGCCCGAGCGCCGCGACCTCGAGCAGCACATCGTGTCGAGTGGGCGCGTCCGCGTCCCCACCCGCGTCCAGGTCTCGGCGCAGAGCGGCGGTCTCGTCGTGGCGGTCGGCGCGGTCGAAGGCCAGCGGGTGCGCGCGGGCGATCTGCTGGTGCAGCTCGACGATGGAACCGCGCGCGCATCCGTCGCGCAGGCCGAGGCGGCGGTCAACCAGGCCAAGGCGCGGGTCGAGCAGCTCCGGCGCGTGGGTGCGATCGTCGCCTCCGAGTCGTTGCGTCAGGCGCAGACAAACCTCGAGCGAGCGCAGACGGAGCTGGAGCGCACGACCAAGCTCGTGGCGAGCGCGGCGGTACCGGCCGTCGAGCTCGAGAGCGCGCGGCGCGCGGTGGAGATCGCGCAGGCGCAGCGCACGGCGGCGGAAGCACAGCAGATCGCATCGGCGCCGCTCGGCGCGGACTCGCGGATCGCCCTCACCGCACAGCTCCAGTCCCAGGCACAGCTCTCGGGCGCGCGCATCCTGCTCGCGCAGACCAAGATGACCGCACTGCAGAGCGGCACGGTGCTCAGTCGCTCGGTCGAACCAGGCGACGTCGTGCAACCCGCGCGCACACTTCTCGTCGTTGCCGCCGACGCGGACGTCCAGCTTGTGATCCAGCCCGACGAACGTAACCTCGCCTGGATCCGTCTCGGTCAGAAGGCGCGCGCCTCCGCGGATGCGTACCCGCAACAGGTGTTCGATGCGGTCGTGAGCTACATCGCGCCAGCGGTCGATCCGCAGCGCGGCAGCGTGGAGGTGCGCCTCGAGGTGGCCTCGCCGCCCGACTTCCTCAAACCCGACATGACGGTGTCCGTCGATCTGACCGTCGCGGCGAAGTCTCACGTGCTGACGATCCAGAGCGAGGCGGTCCGCGGCGTGGCATCTGCCGCACCCTACGTCCTGGCGGTCGAGGACGGTCGGGTGGTGCGGCGCGACGTCCAGCTCGGGATCCGCGGCGACGGCTCGATGGAGGTGACGCGCGGGATCGACGAGGCGACGGAGGTCATCATCCCCGATGGCCGCGCGCTCGACATCGGGGCCCGCGTCCGCCCGGAGCGTGATTGATGCCGTTCGAGTGGTTCATCGCACTCCGCTATCTACGCGACGCCAAGGGGCAGACCATGCTGATCCTCGGCGGCGTCGCGGTCGGCGTGGCGGTGATCGTGTTCCTGTCGGCGCTGATCGGCGGTCTACAAGCGTCCTTGATCGACAAGACCCTCGGTTCGCAAGCTCACATCACGCTTCACGTACCGCGCGAGGCGCCGCGTCCGCTCGTCGAGCCCACGGCGCGGATTGCGATCGCACGCCAGATCGAGGAGACCTCGCAGCGCCTGCGCTCGATCGATCAGTGGCCGACCGTGATGGCGGCGGCGGAGCGCACACCCGGCGTGGTCGCGGCTTCGCCGTCGATCCTCGGCGCCGGCTTCGCCGTTCGCTCTGGCGCCCGAAGCCCGATCGTCGTGCGTGGCGTGGAACCGGAGCGCGTCCTCGCGATCATCAATCTTCGCGCGCGGATGATCTCCGGGTCCTTCGATATCGCCGGAGGAAGTGTCGTGATCGGCGCGAAGCTCGGCGCGGATCTGGGTGCAGCGACCGGGGACAAGCTTCGCATCTCGTCGAGCGAGGGCATCGAGGACGTGGTCACGGTCGGCGGTGTGTTCCGCCTCGGCAACGAAGCGATCGACGGGACATGGATGATCACCTCTCTCCGCCACGCGCAGTCGCTGTTCGGCCTCGCCGGCGGCGTGACCACGATCGAGCTCAAGGTGGCCGACGTGTTCGCGGCCGAGCGCATCGCCGGCGAGGTCCAGAGCCGCACCGGGATCCCGGCGGATAGCTGGATGAAGATCAACGCCGAGCTGCTCGCCGGTCTGTCCGCACAGTCGAGCTCGAAGACGATGATCCAGTTCTTCGTGATCCTTGCCGTCGCCCTCGGTATCGCCAGCGTGTTGATCGTCTCCGTCGTTCAGAAGTCGCGAGAGATCGGGATCCTCCGAGCTGTCGGCACGCCGCGCGGCAGGATCCTGCGCGTCTTCCTGATCCAGGGCGGCCTCCTCGGTGCCGGCGGAGCGGTGATCGGCTGCGCGATCGGCGCTGCCCTCGCGAAGCTGTTCGAGTCGCTCGCGCGCGATGGGAGCGGGGCCCCCAAGTTTCCCGTCAGGATCGATGCGCCGCTCCTCGCCTTCGCGGGCGTCCTCGCCATCGCCGTGGGCTTGCTCGCGGCCACCATCCCGGCGCGGCGTGCCGCGGCCCTCGATCCTGCCACGGCGATCCGCAATGGGTGACCCGTCGGGAGCCGTGCTCGTCGTCGAAGGCGTGGTCAAGGAGTACGGCGACGTCGCGCGCACGCGCGCGCTCGCAGGTGTCGACCTCGTCGTGGGTCACGGAGAGATGACGGCACTCGTCGGCCCCTCGGGCTCGGGCAAGAGCACCCTCCTCAACATGATCGGCCTGCTCGATCGGCCGACCAGCGGTCGAATCGCGCTCGGGGGGGTCGAGACCAGTGACCTCGACGAGCGCGCGCTCACCGATCTTCGCGCGCGCATGCTCGGCTTCATCTTCCAGTCCCACCACCTCCTGCCTGCCTTCACCGCGCTGGAGAACGTCATGATCCCAGCGTGGGGCCACACCGGCTGGCCGAGCGCGAAGCTCCGCGCCGACGCCGAGGACATCCTCCGGACCGTGGGACTCGGTGATCGGATCAACTATCGCTCGACGAACCTCTCGGGAGGTCAGCAGCAGCGCGTGGCGATCGCGCGTGCGTTGCTGCGACGACCACCCCTCGTTCTCGCCGACGAGCCGACCGGCAATCTTGACACCGCGTCGGCCGCAGAGGTTCTCGACCTCGTGCGGCGGTTCAACCGCGAGCTCGGGACCACCTGCATCATCGTCACCCACGATCCGAGGATCGCCGACAGCTGCGATCGCATCGTCGAGCTCGTGGATGGCCGCGTCACGAGCGATCGCCGTCGCTAGCGACTACTTCAGCAGCTTCAGGTACGCAACGATATCGGTCTGGTCCTGCGCCGTCAGGCCACGACCGATGACGATCTGGAAGTAATCCGAGTAGTGCTGCGCCAGATCCGCGAGCGTCTTCGCCGAGTTGTCGTGGAACCACGGCCCAGTCTCCGCCGAGCCCCACAGCGTGGGAATGCGGAAGAAGTTCGCGTCGAGCGGGCTACCGGTGATCAGCGCGCGGCCCGGATCCGGGCTCTCCACGGTGGTCTCCGACCCATCGCCGTTCGTCACGATGAACGTGCGCACGGTGTTGTGGGCCTTGTTGAGCTCCGAGACGAACGCGGTGAAGAACCGGGTGCCCGGCGGGAACGGCGCCACGAGGAACTCGCTGGTCTCGTTCAGCATGGTGCCCGAGTGGCAGTGCGAGCAGATGCCCGCGGCGCTGCGCACGAACCACACGCGACCGCGAACCTCACCAAACCCATGTTCTTCATACAACCCCCGAGCGGAGAATCATCGCGGTGGGGAGGCGACAGCAAGTTCCCGAGGCGACATTCCAGTAAGCTGCGCGCATGATCGCGCGCGCCCATCTCCTCGCACTCACACTCGTCGCCGCATGCAGCGGTAGCAGCAAGCCCGTCACCACGGCGCCCGCGCCCGGCGGCGGCACGGACACCGAGCAAGTCGCCGCCGGCGGGACCACACCGGCGCCGCCCGCGGTGGCGAAGGCGAAGGCGGTGGAGGCGCCGAAGCTCTACGCACAGGCGATCGCAGGAGACACGGCGAAGGTCACGATCCACCGCCTGTCGAACGGCATGACCGTGTACCTCGCGCCAGATGCGCAGGAGCCTTCGGTCGTGGCGCACATCGCGGTGCGCGCCGGAAGCCGCAACGATCCGCAGCTGTCCACCGGCCTCGCGCACTACCTCGAGCACATGCTGTTCAAGGGCACGTCGCAGCTCGGCACCCTCGACTACGCGAAGGAGAAGCCGCACCTCGACAAGATCGCCACGCTGTACGCGGACCTCCGCAAGCCGGGCGCCCAGCGCGACGCCATCCTGAAGCAGATCGATCAGGAGACGCAGGCATCGGCCGAGTTCGCGGTGCCGAACGAGCTCGATCAGATGTACGCGCGCATGGGCATCACCGGGCTCAACGCGTTCACCGCGAACGACATGACGGTCTACGTCACCGAGGTGCCGAAGAACCGGATGGTCCAGTGGGCCACCGTCGAGGCGAGCCGCTACTCCGATGCCGTGTTCCGCCTGTTCTGGCCGGAGCTCGAGGCGGTGTACGAGGAGAAGAACCGCAGCCTCGATGCGCCGTTCCGCCGCGTCAACGAGGCGTTCCTGCGCGCGCTGTTCCCGAAGCACGGGTACGGCTGGAGCAGCACGCTCGGCGAGATCGAGCACTTGAAGAGCCCCGCGTACGGCGACATGGTCGCGTTCTTCAACCGGTACTACACGCCGCAGAACATGGCGATCCTCCTCGCCGGCGACGTCGACGACTCGGTCCTGCCGGTGCTCGAGAAGGCGTTCGCCGGGTTCAAGCGCCCCGCCGGGGACGCGATGGATGAAGGCGTGCTGACGCCGCAGAAGGGCCGCACCGAGATCACCGTCAAGGTCCCGTCCAACGAGGGCGTGAAGCTCGGCTGGCCGCTGGTCTCCGCTACCCACCCCGATCGCCTCGCGATCGAGGTGATGGACCTCCTGCTGCTCGACGGTCGCCAGGGCATGCTGTCGCGCGATCTGCTGCTCACTCAGAAAGTCGCGAACGCGGGCTGCAACCCCACGTTCCTCCGCGAGGGCGGCTACTACGACCTGTACGCCGACGCGCTCGACGGCCAGAAGCCCGAGGAACTGGAGGCGATGCTGCTCGCGCTCGTCGGCAAGCTCCAGCGCGGTGAGTTCACCGACACCGATCTCGCGACCGCGATCCTGACCGCGGAGATGAACACGCAGCTCCAGCTCGAATCAAACCAGGGCCGCATGGGCCTCATGGAGGAGGCGTTCATCACCGGTGAGGACTGGGGCACGACCGTGTCGCGCATCGATCGCATGCGCAAGATCACGAAGGCCGACATCATGCGCGTCGCGAAGCAGTATCTGAACACCGACTTCGTCGTGCTCAAGAAGGTGAAGGGTATCGACACGCCCGCGAAGATCACGAAGCCCGGCATCACCGCCGTCAAGCTCGATCCCACCCGCCACAGCGCGTTCGCGAAGTCGATCCTCGAGATGCCCGCCGAACCTATCGATCCCGTGGCGATCAAGGCCGGCACGGACTACGACCGGTCGACGATCCCGACCGGCGCGCTGATCACCGTCAAGAACACGCGCAACGGCCTGTTCCTCGCGAACTTCGCGTACGACTTCGGACGCGTCGACGACAAACTCGTCTGCCTCGCGCTCGACACGCTCCAGGTCTCGGGCACCGGCAAGCAGAGCCCGGAGCAGGTCCAGCGCCAGTGGCACGAGCTCGGTCTGACGTTCAGCGCGAACTGCAGCAAGAACGGCGCGACCATCGCGCTCTCCGGCATCGATCGCAACGCGGACGCAGGCATGGCGCTGATGCGCGAGTGGCTCTCCGATCCCGGCATCGACGACAAGATCCTCAAGGCGCGCGTCACCGCGAACCTCACCGAGCGCGCGAACACGCTCGCGAACCCGCAGGCGATCGTCGGAGCATCGAACCAGTTCGCGCGCTGGGGCAACGACAGCGAGTTCCTCTCGGCTCCGTCGAACAAGGAGCTGGTCGCGGCCACGCCGGCGCGGCTCGAGAAGTCGCTCGCGAACTTCCTGCACCTCAAGCACCGCACCTCGTACTTCGGTCCGCGCGACAAGAAGGACGTCCCCGCGCTCGTCACGCTCGGTGACGGCAAGGTCAGCCCGAAGGCGCGCAAGGTCGCGAAGTACCGCGCGCCGAAGACCGGCATCGTCACCGATCAGGTGACCGCGCAGACCCACGTGTGGATGCTGTGGCCGCGCAAGGCCGCGACCGAGACCGAGCGCGCCGTGGGCGGCCTGTTCAGCGAGTACATCTCGCCGGTGCTGTACCAGGAGGTCCGCGAAGCGCGCGGCCTCGCGTACACCGTGTTCGGTGGCTACGGCACCGGCGCGAAGAAGGCCGATGACGCAAACCTCTACGCGTACGTCGGCACGCAGGGCGATAAGACTCAGGACGCGCTCGACGCGATGACCGCGACGCTCAAGCTCGCGCTCGATGACGAGCGCCTCGCGCGTACGAAGGAGACGATCGCGCAGAACCACCGCACCGAGCGCATCCCCCCGCGCGCGATTCCCTTCGTCGTCTACCAGTGGGACGACGAGGGCGTGACCTCCGACCCGCGCGAGGCGCGGACGAAGCGCACGCTCGCGGTGACGAAGACGCAGCTCGAGGCGTGGATCAAGTCCGCGCTCGCCGGGCCCGTGATCCTGTCGGTCGTGGGCGATCGCAAGAAGCTCGACGAGGCTAAGCTGACGAAGATCGCGCCGCTGACGTTCGTGCCGGTCGCGAAGCTGTTCAGCTACTGAGCTTCGAGCGCTGCGCACCTACCGGAAGCTGCGGCGCGGCGTCGAAGCGTGCTATCCCCCGTAGCGATATGCCGTTCGAGCTCGCGTACATCGGAACCCGCAAGGCGCCGATCGGCAGAGACTACGCCGGTCCCGTGGAGCCACAGTTTCCCATCGGCACCGTGTTCCCGCTCGAGGTCGGCAAGCGCATCGTGCTCGGCAAGGCGAAGGACTGCGCGATCCGCGTGGAGTCGATGATCGCGCAGCGCCACCACATCGCGGTCACGCTGTCCGCGGATGGCGGGTTGCTCGTCGAGAATCTCGGCGGCGGCAGCAACATGTTCACCGGCGGTGTGTACGTCGAAGATCGCGTGACGCTCGCGGCCGGCGGCAGGTTCGAGCTCGGCGGCGTGCTGGTGTTCGAGCTCCGCCTGAGCGCATGACCCTCGACGCGCTCCTCGCGTGGGCGCTGCCCCTACGCGGTCTGCGCTGGCGAGGATTTCGCCGCAACCGGAGGCAGGTCTACCGCCGCGTGCAGGCACGGATCACCGAGCTCGGCCTCGACGGCGCGGCCGCGTATCGTGCGTACCTCGACGAGCACGCCGACGAGGGGACCGTGCTCGAAGCGCTGTGCCGCGTGACCATCTCGCGGTTCGCACGCGACGGCGAGATGTGGACCGTGCTCGTACGCGATGTGCTGCCGCGCCTCGGTGCGGTTCGCGCGTGGAGCGCCGGCTGCGGTGCGGGCGAGGAGCCGTTCACGCTCGCGATGGCGTGGCCCGGCGCGGAGGTGATCGCGACCGACATCGACGACGTGCAGCTCGCCCGCGCGGCGACCGGCGTGTTCCCGGTGAGCGCACTGCGCGAGCTACCGGAAGCATGGCGCGCGGCGGGCATTGTGGATGCGCGCGTGCGCGACGAGGTGCGCGCCCGCGTTGTGTTCGAGCATCGCGATCTGCGCGCGGCTCCACCGGCGGGGAGCTTCACGCTCGTGCTGTGCCGGAACCTCGCGTACTCGTACTTCGACGAGGCGACGCAGCGCGCGGTGACCGCCACGTTCCATCGGGTGCTGCGCCCGGGCGGCGTGCTCGTGGTGGGCGGTGACGAGGTCCTGCCCGAGGGCAGTGACTTCACACCGCTGTCACCGGGGATCTATCAGAGGCGCGAGACCCAACGGCCGATCGAGCCGGCCGGATCGTGAAGGTCGCCGTGCACCGCCGCATCCGACCGGCGAAACTCGAACGAGAACCGCTTCTCCAGCGCGCGCACCATCATCGGTAGCTCGCGCAGCGTTCGCGTCTCGCCGAGCAGGCCGAAATCATCGCGCAGGTACACGCTCGGTGCGCCGCGCACGCGAATCCACGACAGCTCGCCGCCGCGCTCGAAGCGAAAGCCCCACTCGTCGGGTTCGATCGCGATGTGCAGGTGCGCGCTCGGCGTTTGTGCGTGGTCGTCGAGCGCCACCGTGACCTCCCACGCCGCGGTGCCCGGTGACAGCTCGAGCTGGCGCAGCCACTCCTGCGGCTGCGTCCCCTGGTCTCGTCGAATTGGCGTACGTGGACGGGTCTCGATGCCGAACTGCTTCATCCCGGGTGCATGGTGGGGCTTCCTCGGCGCGCGGTTGCAGAAATCGTCAACTGTGCATCATTCACACAGCCGCAACGCGTCGCGTCGCTGTACGGCTCGTCAGCGAGACCACCAAATCGCGCGCGCGCATGCGAACCTCCACGACCACGTGAGCCGTCGCAACAACCTCGAGCGCTGCGCCACCTGCGGGATGCACGAGACCCTGTGCATCTGCGCTCTCGTGCCGCGCCTCGAGGCACGCACGCGCCTCGAGCTGATCGTGCACTACCGCGAGGAGCGCAAGCCCACGAACACGGGGCAGCTCGCCGTCCGCTGCCTGGCGCGCAGCTCGATCTCGATCGTCGGAGATCGCGATCGTCCGCTCGACCGCACACCGATCGGAGATGACGAGCAGGGGCTGCTCCTGTATCCCGCGGATGACGCCGTGCCGATCATCGCGTACGCGGCGAGCCCGCGCCCGGTCGTGTTGATCGTCCCCGATGGCAACTGGCGACAGGCGAGCAAGTTCAGGAAGCGCGTCCCCGGTCTCGCGGAGCTCCCGTGCGTGGTGCTGCCCGACATGGGCCCCACCGAGTATCGCCTCCGCGCCGAGCCCCAGGCCGGCGGCCTCGCCACGTTCGAGGCGATCGCGCGGGCGCTGCGCATCCTCGAGGGCGATGCCGGCCCGGCGATCGAGGCCGCGATGCTCTCCGTGTTCCGCGTGATGGTGGAACGCACACTGTGGCTCCGCGGCGCGCTTCCCGATGCGGCGGTCACCGGAGGCGTGCCGGAGGCGGCGATCGCACGCGATCCGCGGGGCACGCCGGCGAAGCGATCTGAGTAAGGACACGATTGGGATCATCGCCGCACGCGGTGATCGAGGCGCTCGAGCGCAAGGCGGCGGCCCGCGTTCATGGCCACGGCTCGCTGACGAACCTGCAGCTCTCGATGCGCTCGTCAGTGCGGCTGCACGACCACGAGGTACTCGCCCTCGGTCGAGACCGCGCGACTATCGACCACGATGAACGCGGGCCCCGGCCCGACGGTGGCCGATGCGGTCGCGTCGCCCGCCGCGAGGCACGCGCTCGAGCCATCGAGGATCGCCACGTCCACATCCACGGCGCCGCGATCCACGACGTAGGCGTCGACCGCGACCGCCGAGGTCAGGTCGAGCCGGTACACGATCTCGTGCCCCGAGCTGGTCACGCCGCAGTAGGAGGAGGTATCGAGCTCGCCGCTCCGCGTGTCGGCGAGGTCGGTCAGCGGCAGCGCACCGAGGCGATACGGATCCGCGTGGGAGCCATCGCCGGCGCGGCGGGTGACCGTGGCGTCGAGCGTCTCGCCGGTGCGCGCGCGGTGCGCTCGATCCAGTGCCTCGAGCGTCACGAGATTGCGCACGTTGTAGCCGTACTGGAGGCCCGCGGCGGTCAGCTGACACGCGCCGCTCGGTGACACCGAGGGATGGATCCCATCGCCGCTGATGCCCTCGTTCGGCAGCGCGGAGAGCGCGAGGTGGAGATCGATCAGCGGCACGGAGCGGCCCTGCGCGATCGCGCGGACCACGCGGTTGAACAGGGGGATCCGCGCGTTGCTATCCGGATCACCGTGCATCGCCGGCATCGTCGTCAGGATGGGGATCGTGCCGCCGGCGATCGCGTCGTCGACCAGCGTCCACAGGTCAGCGCCGAACGCATCGACCGTGCGGCCGGTGCGGACGTCGTTCGTTCCGAACAGCACCACGCCGTAGCGGGGCTGGATCGCAGCGAGCTCGCTGTCCAGCGGCGACGGCGAGCCGGCGAGCGCATCCGCGGTGGTCCAGCCTCCCGTCGCCGCCACGCTACTTCGCGCGTACGGGTCGGTGCCGGCCGCGTTTCCCGCCTGGAAGTAGTCGTGCGCCGCGGCGAGGTCCGTGTGCGTTCCGAGGTCATAGCCGGTGCCGCCGAATCCGGTGAGGAAGCTCGCCGTGGCCGTGATCGAGTCGCCGATCTTTGCGAATACGGGCTCGGTCCGCGCGGTCGCCGCGATCGCCGCGATGTTCGCGCTGGTATCGACGGAGATCGGCGAGTGCACCTGACCCTCGAGGTAGACCACCCGGCCGAGGGCGCCCGGCGGCGGGGCATCGAGCGGCGTTGCATCCACGGCGATCGCGCCATCCGCGTCGCTGCCCTGCGCGGCCGCATCGATCGCCGGGGCATCGTGGTTCGACGCACAGCCCGCGAGGAGCAACACCGCGAGCGCGCCCACGCGTCCGGGACGCGGGCGCGACGTGAACCGATCCTTGAGCCGGAGGAACGGCGACTCGAGGAGCCGCCACGACACCGTCGCGAGCAGCACGGCGACGGCGATCTTCACCGGCAGCAGCAGCAGGCTCTCGGTATCGAGCCCCGCCTTGGCGGCGAGGCCACCGACGATGGTATCGGCCGGGCGATGCAGCAGGTAGAGGCCGAAGCACAGCTTACCCATGTACGGCAGCGGCTTCGCGCGCAGCACCGCGGTGGCGACCTTGCCGCGATGCTCGAGCACGAGCAGGACGAGCGAGACGAATGCGATCGCGACCACCGAGTACCCGAGCGTGCGGCCGAAGTACGTGGTCCGATCGAGCTGCGTGATGACAAGGATCACGCCCGCAACCGCGATCACGGGAACCAGGAGCGAGGTCAGCCTCGGCCGCAGTCGCGCGTACAGCTCGCTGCGAACGAACACCGCGAGGAGACAGCCGAGCGCGATCGTATCGAGCCGGCACAGCGTGAACAGGTACTGGATGCGCTCCTGGTCGGGCGCGATCGCGGTGGTGACGAACCGCATCACGACGGAGAACACGGCGATCACCGCGAGCCAGCGGGCGAGCCGCTTCGGATCCACGCGGTGCACGAGCAGCGGGAACGTCAGGTAGAACTGCTCCTCGATCGCGAGCGACCATACCGGCGCGAGCCAGTACGGTGGATCCTTGCCGAACAAGCTCTCGGGGATGTTGCCGAGGTGGAACAGATACCAGAGCGGCGAACCCGATTGCTCGAGGAATCCGGCCTGACCGAGCAGCGGGAACGCGATCAGCATGCCGCCGACGAGCAGGTAGAACAGCGGGAAGATGCGGAGCACCCGGCGCGCGTAGAAGTTCTTGAAGTAGCCGGGGTCGCTGCGCGTGTCGATCAGGATTCCCGCGATCAGGAAGCCGCTGATCACGAAGAACAGATCCACGCCGGCCCAGCCCGCCTCGATCGGCCACGGCGTCCCATCGAGCCGCGGGTACATGCGATGGACCATCACCATCAGGATCGCGATGCCACGGAGCCCATCGAGCTCGGGGATGTATCCAGTGGGCGCCGCAGCCCGCTCGCGCATGGGGAGGACGGCTGCAACGGACGTGCCCGCATTTTTCCGAGGCGGGACCGCCGCGCGTCGTCGAGCTCCGTGCGC
Source organism: Haliangiales bacterium (assembly GCA_038203335.1). Lineage (GTDB taxonomy): Bacteria > Myxococcota_A > Polyangia > Haliangiales > Haliangiaceae > JABFXX01. The sequence continues at coordinate 33,028 of JBBRED010000019.1, forward strand.
GGGCGCCACGTCGCTCCTCGGGTGGGCGGTACCGCGCGCAGCCCGGCGCACGCATCGCCTCACGTCGTACACTGGTTCGGTGAGCCTCCGCGACGACCTGGACGAGCAAGGCTACTTCGAGTTGCCGCCGACGCTGTCGCCCGTGCTGATCGAGCGCGCGCGGAGAGACATCGAGGCGCATGCGGAGGCCGTCGATGCGTTCGTCGACGATGCGCTGTGGGACATCCTCGATGCGGTGCTCCCGATCGCGCGCGAAGTGCTTCGTCACGACGTCGTCACGCTGCCCGCGGTGTGGGCCTGGCGCGTGGCACCGGGCGAGACTGGCTGGGGCATTCATCGCGACGATCCCACGAAGGCCCGCGATGCGGCCGGCGACCTCGGCGCCCTGACCCTGTGGATCCCGCTGACCGATGCGACGACACGCAACGGCTGCATCCACTGCCTGCCGGCGTGCTGGGACCACGGCTATCTCAGCGAGCGCGGCGGCGACATCGTCGGCAGCGTCCGCCACATCCGTGCGCTCCCCGCCGCGGCGGGCTCGGTGCTGGGCTGGAGCCACTCGCTTCTCCACTGGGGTGGCGCGTGCGCACCGGGCGAGCCTCCGCGGATCGCCACCTCGTTCGAGGTCATGCGCAGCGACCTCGCCACCACGGTGCCGCGCACCTATCCGGTGGGCTGGCGACCGAGCGCGAGCGAGCGCGTCGCGCTGATCGCGGAGATGCGCGTGAAGTACCAGCACATGCTCACGGGCTGACGCCAGTCATCTGGCATCAGCACCTCGCGCATCGCATGGATCCTACCCGTCCAGATGCTAGGGTGCGCGACCCACCGTGCACACGATCGTCACGCATCCCGGCGGCTCCCACAAGGATGACCTCCTCGCCGTCTGTGTCCTCGCCTCCCTCCACGGCTGCCCGATCGTCCGGCGCGAGCCCACGCCCGAAGATCTCGACGATCCGCTGGTCGCCGTCGTCGACATCGGCGGGATCCACGATCCGGCGCGGTCGAACTTCGATCACCACCACTTCCCGCGCGAGCACCCGCCGACCTGCGCGCTCAGCCTGGTGCTCGATCACCTGGGCCTGTACCAGGACGCGCTCCAGTTCTGCGACTGGCTCGAGGTCGCCGAGTGGTTCGATTCGCGCGGCCCCAAGAAGACCGGCGAGTGGCTCGGCGTGCCGCGCCGTGCGATCTCGCAGCTCAACTCGCCGATCGACATGACCTTGCTCCGCCGGTTCGCACAGACCACGCGCCTCGAGCCCACCGATCCGCTCTACGCATTCATGAAGATGGTCGGCGACGACCTGCTCGACTACCTGCGCGAAGCGCGCGAGCGCCTCGACTTCACCGCGCAGCGCGTGCAGCGCTGGTCGATCCCGTGCGGCACCGACACCATCGAGGCGTTGTACCTCCCACGGACCGAGGCCGCACCTGACGAGCCGAGCGCGATGCTGGGCGGATACATCCGCGCGAACAAGCTCGATACCGTGATCCACGCGATCGTCTATCCCGACCGCCGCGGCGGTGGCTTCGGCATCGGCCGTTACGAGGATCATCCGAGCCTCGACTTCTCCCGCGTCGAGAGTCAGCCCGACGTGCACTTCGCGCACAAGAGCGGCTTCATGTGCAAGACCTCGGCGAGCGAGCCAGCGCGCCTGCAGGAGCTCGTGACGCTGGCCTGGCGCCGCTAGGGACACGATGCGCCGCACGGCGCGATCGAGATCGTTCCCACATCCGTGAAGCCGCTCTCCGTGACCACGAACGGCGCGGTCTCGGCCGAGACGCCGATCACCGACTGATCACGGGCGTACGCCCTCGCCACCGCGGTGTACGTGCCCGGCGCCACGCTCCCCGTGGCCTGCGAGAGCTCGCACGGGTACTGGTAGAACCCGACGTCGGGCTCGTCGGGCAGAGAGATCTGGATCTGTACGTCCTCCACGTCGAGCGACATGCACGTCGCACCGCCCTCGAACGACCATCGCACACGGAAGTTCGAGAACCCGTCGAAGTAGAGGCCCGTGCTCTGGTTGAAGCCGTTGCGAAGATCGACGTCGCCGCCATCCGACGTGTTGAGCACCGCACCGGTGGAATCGAGCAGCGTGCCTTCCACGTGAAACCGCTCGCGCGCGACATCGACGAACGCCATCTTGAGATCGGCGCACGGCACCGTGACCGTCTCGGTGGACTCGGTGTCGATGCCCTTCAACGTCACCGCGACGTTGAAGTTGCCGTCGCGGCAATCCTGCTCGCCCCACTCGACCTTGACGTCGGGCAGCTCGGGATCCGGATAGATCCGCATACAGCCGGCGAGCAACACGAGGACGAGCTCAGCGCGGCGCAAACTCGACTCCAATGTACGGAAGGATCGGCAGGCCGAGGATGTCCTCGTAGTGATAGAGCTGGCCCTGCGGCGGACGCTCGTAGTCGATCACGCTGTCGCGCGCCTCGACGTTGCGATGGTTCGTGATGTTCTGCAGGTCGAAGAACAGCATGACGTGTCCCCACGATACGGGCCAGGTGCGATCGACGCGGACGTCGAATTGCCAGAACAGCGGCAGCCGGACCAGCTTCGTCGGCGGGTCGGCGACGTTCTCGTCATAGGGCGTGCCTTCGGGGACCAGGTGCGCGGGATTGCCCGAGACCATCGTGAGCCGCGCGCCGAAGTTCCATCGATGCGCGCTCGTGGCGGCCAGCAGGTTGAGACGCAGCGGCTGATCGAGACCATACGGTTCCCATCCACCGCCGAGCGCCGGGTCGTACTTCCGCTTCGAGCGAGACCACGAGAAGTTGCCGAGCGCGCGGAACTTCTCCGAGTCGTAGCGCACCGAGGTCTCGATGCCATACGTGTGCTGGCGGCCGATGTTCGCCTGATAGCCGTAGAGGCCGAGCTGTTCCTCGAGTAGCTCCTGGAAGATCTGCTCGAGATCGATGCCTTGCTCGCGAACGGACTTGCCCGCGACGTCGACGAGCGTCTTGTGCCCGTCGTGCACGAACCCGACGACCGATGCGGTGACGCCTTCAGACGGCGCGACCTCCACGGCGAGCGTTGCCTGATCGACGTACGAGCTCTTCGCCTTCAGGTTGTCGGCGAACTCGTCGAAGTGGGCCGGCGTGGGCGGTTGATGGAACCGCCCCACCGAGGCGCGCAAGGTCGAGCTCGGCGACAGCGTGACGTGCGCGTTGATCCGTGGATCGAGCGCCCACTGGTTGCCGAGGCCGAACCGATCGAGGCGCAGGCCCGGGCGCACCGAGACCTTGTCGCCGTACCAGTGTCGCCGCGCCTCGACGAACACCGCCGCGTCGGTCCACAGCACGGTGTTGCGCGGAAACGGTACGTCGTTGCTGGTGTCACCGTTGTCGGGCTGCATGACCCGGCCGAGGTAGCCACCCGAGACATCGAGGCCGGCGTGGAGGAAGCCGTGCGGATCGTCCCGCAGCCATTCGCCGCGACCACCGAACAGGTACCAGCGGCGGCTGATGTCGACCACCTGCGCGGGAGCCGGCGGCGGATCGTTGTACTCCTTGGTGTACAGCGTGAGGATGTTCGTTCCGACCATCGGCGCGAGCGTGAACAGCGAGTCGTCGATCTTGCGCTTGTAGCTGACGCCGGCGCGCACGAAGCCGAGGTTCGCGGCGACGTGGCCCTGCGAGTCCGGATCGTTGGGGCGCGCCGCTTCGTCGGAGTTCGCGATCCGATCGAGCGAGCCGATCACGTAGGCGGACAGCTCGCCCTTCTTGGAGGCCTCGCCCCACTGCGTGCGGATCTGTCCATCGGTGTAGCTCGGCAGCGGATCGTTCACGCTCACGAACGGGCGCAGGAACAGATCGAAGTACGAACGGCGCAGCGACACGAGGAACGCGCCGTCCTTCGGCAGCGGGCCCTCGGCCGTGACCTGCGAGTGCAGCAAGCTGACCTCGCCGCCGATCCGATACAGATCGCCGCGCGGTGCGCGCGTGGTCAGCTCGACCACGCCGCCCTGCGTGCGGCCAAGTGACACGTCGAAGCCGCTCGGCACCACGCGCATGTCCTTCAACATCTGCGTCGGAAACACGCCGGTGATGCCGCCGAAATGAAACGCCAGCGGGATCTCGACGCCATCGATGAACACGCTCGAGTCGCGCGGGCTCATGCCGCGCAGCACCACGCCGCCGAAGCCGAACGGGATGCGCGCCGCCGCGGGCAGGATCGTGATCGCGCGCAGCGCATCGTTCATCGCGCCGGGGGTGCTCGCCACGTCCTTCGCCGACATCGTGTATGCGAGCGGCTTCGCCTCCTCGGGCGCCTTGCCGACCACCTCGATGACCTCGCCGGTCGCCCGTGTGAGCCGCACCACGGTGCCGCTCTTTGCCGGCAGGGTCTTCGACACGAAGCCCGCCGCGATGACCGTCATGGTGCCCCGGACCGCCGCGATGGTGAACGTTCCGTCGTCCGCGGTGGTCGCGGCCTCGGTCCTCAACAAGATCGTCGCGCCGGCGATCGGCAGCCCATCCTCGTCGACAACCGTGCCGGTGATCGTTGCTTGCGCGGACGCACTCGCCGCGAGCGCGATGACACACGCGCTGACTCCCACCACCCGATTCATGAAGCCGCGCAAGTGTAACCGCTCCCGCCGACTTCGACCGAGCACCCGTCCCCGCGGTTGCCTACTCCGGGTCGTCCTCGGCGTCGTCGAGCACGCGGTTGACCAGCGCCCGGATCGCCTCGCGCGTGGCCTCGGTCATGTCCACGAACGCCACCGCGATCTCGTCCGACATCAGATCCGCCGTCTCGACGCGAACCACCTCGGCCTGAAGCGTCACCGACTCGTCCCCCGCCTTGAACACGAGCGTGATCCGCTCGCGGAGCGCCAGCGCGAGCGGGCCCTCCAGCTTCGCGCCCGAGATCGAGATGTTCTGGATCGTGAACCGCTCGGGGCCCCGCTTGCCCGCCGACACGGTCGCGACGATGGGCTGCGAGACACGTGGGGCGCGCATGTCCTCAGTTCCCCACAATGACCGATCTGCGCCGCGCGTTGCGAGCGAAATCTCAGGCGTTCGCGCGAAGCAGCTCGGCCAGCCGGTAGGAGAGCGCGACCAGGGTCAGACCGCTGTTCGCGATGCCGGCGGCCCGCAGGAGCGACCCGTCGCAGACGTACGCATTCGGAAGTCCAGTGACGCCAAAGAATTCCTTGGTGGTGTCTCCCGGCGCCGCGACGAACGAGGTGGCCGTCCCCGAGTGGTGGGCGGCGTTGCGGAACTCCCAGCTCGACGTCGGCACGACCTTGACCTCGAGGATGTCGTCGGCGAACTCGGCGAAGAACTTGTTGACGCTCGCCTCGTACGACCGCAGCTCGTCGGGCGTGACGTGCCAGTTGAGCGAGGGGCGCTTGCCCTTCGCCATCTGGATGCCGCGATCCGGCAGGGGCGTCTGCTCGCCGAGGATCAGCACCGAGTAGTAGTTGCCGCGGAACCCGAGGCGGGTCTTGAACAGGATCGCCTCGCGCACCGCCTCGAGGTTGCCGAGGAGCATCAGGATCTTCTTCGGCGAGAACGGATCGTTGCGAAGATCCGAGAGGATGTAGCGCGCTGGTCCCGTGATCGAAGCGAGCCGCATGTCCACGGCGGGGCGCAGGTACACCACGGTCTTCAGATCGTCGCTCTCGTAGACCAGGCCCGCGCGAACGTCGGCCGACAGCGTCGCCGTGCTCGAGACCTTCTTCAGCCGACTGCCGTCGCGCAACTTGACCTTCGCGACGTACGCCATCGGGTGGTCGTGATAGCCCGGCACGAAGCCGGCCTCGTGACCGAGCGACGTGGCGAGCAGTACCGGCGTGCCGAGCCCGCCGCCGCACGCGACCACGTAATCGGCGTCGAGGCGCTGGGTGCCCGCGCTGCCGTTGATCTCCACGCCGCCGTCGACGATCCGCTGCGCGTGCCCGTAGACGACCTCGATCTTGTCGCCGCGGTTCTTGTCGTTCGCGAGGTTCCACACGTTGTGGCGCGTCTGCGGCAACACCATGTGCGCGATCGTCGAGGAGCTGCTGTTGATGCTCGCCGCGTTCGCATCGCGCGCGCGGTTGCAGTCTTCGAGCTCGCCCTTCGAGAGAAAGAACTCCCAGGCCTTCTGGTAGTACGTCTCGAAGCCGCGCGGCTCGATGCCCGCCTTCTTCAGATCCTTGTCGTCGAGCTCGATCAGCGCGTTGTGCCAGTAGTTGGTCGTGCCACCGAGACCCTCGGCGCGGTTGATCGACGTGTTGAGCTCGCCGCTGTCGCAATCGACGTCGTCGAACAGAGGCTTCTTCTTCTTGCCTTGTTCGACGACCGTGACCTCGAACTCGTTCCGCAGGAGCGTGCTCACGACCGAACCGCACAGGCCGGCTCCAACGACAACGACGCGCTTCTTCATCTCAGTTCCGGGCAGTGAAGCATGCCGGCGCGCGGCTGCGCATGGGTCACGTCATCGGTTTTCGGCCAACATACGGTGCCCTCACGGTGACCTCGCCGGCGCCCCCAGCACGAGCGATCCGTCGCGGACTGCAGGCGGCTTACGGTGCCGGTGAGACCCACTCGAGCGGCCCATCCGGGAACCCGCTCACCTTGAGCGTGTACGTCGCGAGCATCCGGCCATCCGCCGCGACCGCGAGCACGTCGGGCGCCACCGTGGTCGTCCTCGTGGTCTTCCTCCACGGCATCTCGCGCGTCGGCGCGGTGCCCACCACCTTGCCGGTCGCCATGTCGACCACCAGCGGCGCGATGAATCGGATCGTCCCGGCCTCGAGCACCTTCGGATACTCGGTCCCGATCGCACCGAGGTCGGTCTCACCGGTCCCATCGAGCATGATCAACCGCTCGTGCCGGCTCACCAGCGTACGGTCGCCGAGCACCGCGAGCTCGCGCTGATTGAACGCGACGGTCCGCTGCTTCCCCGTGACGAGATCCGTGATCGTGTCATCCGCATCGCGCGACGTGGACAGCACGTGTCGGCCGAACACGCCGCCATCGTCCGAGTCGCGGTTTCCCGACGGCACCGGGAGCTTCGCCACCTTGCCCACACCGACGAGCAGCGTCTTCGACTTGTCGCCCTCGGAGCGGCACCGGGCGAGCATGCGCGTGGTGATCGGATCCACGCCCATCACCACGCCGTTGCACTTCGCCGATAGCAGAACGTGCGAGCCCTGCGCGTCGTCGAGCACGATCGCCCCCGTGGTCTCCCGTCGCACCGTCGCGTCACCGATCTCGGTGATGAACCCGGAAGCATCGAGGGCGGGACCGCCCGTGCTCGCGGCGATCCGCATCACCGGCGTGTCGCCCGTTCTGACGATGTTGTCGCTGTAGGTCCGCGTGATGCACGTCGGGTCGCGGAACGTGCCCGGCAAGGCGTGCGACGGGAACGAGATCGCCTGCTTGGGATTCGCGTGCGGCGGTAGCGCCTCGACGAGCACGCGCGTCCCCGACGGTGTGAACGCGATCGACCACAGCTTTCCGGATCCCGGATCGATCGTCACCTCGGTGCCCGCAGTCAGATCGCGGACGACCACGACCACCTGGTTCTTGCGGGTGGCCACGTAGGCGAGGTGCGTGCTCGTGAAGATCGCGCCGAGGTACGCGCCCGTCGCCGCATCGCGCGCCGGCTTCGCGTACGCGCCGAGCGCCGACAGATCCACCTCGCGCTTCGTGGTGGTGTCGAGAAGGACGAGCTTGCCCTTGCGCAGCATCACGAGGAACTTCCCTGTGGGATCGCTCGCGACCAGATCGTCGATGGCCGCGCCCGGCCCGGAGCCGATGACGAGGAACGCCGCCATCTGATCGCCGTAGATGCCGTTGAACCCCGGGCCCACCGCGATCGTGCCGTCCTTGTTCGTATCCACGCGCGCCTCGCACAGCGCCGCCCATCGTCCGTCGGGTGACGCGCGGATCAACCGCACCGGATGCGCGGTACCGATATCCGGCGCCGCGCTCGCCGCAGTGGACAGGAGCACCACGATACTCGTCAGGACGCGCATGGCGTGATGGTGACACGACGTCGTCACGGACGCCGGGCGGCCAGCGTCGCCAGCTCGGTGCGGTTCGCGACGTCCATCTTGCCAAGGATGGACGAGATCTGGGTCTTCACCGTGCTCGCGGCCGTGCCGAGCACGTTCGCGATCTCGGCGTTCGTCAGCCCGTCGCACACCAGGCGCAGCACCTCCTGCTCGCGCTTCGTCAGCGAGCTGGCCGACACGGCGTCCGGCGTGAGGTACGCGCCCCAGCGCACCTTCGGCTGCTGCTGTGGGAACGTGATGTCGAGCTCGCACGACCGCTCGTCGATCGAGCGGACCTGGACCTGCGCCTCGGGGAGCTCGAAGTGCGTCGGGAACAGCTCGCACAGCGAGACCGTGCCCTGGAGATAGAGCAGCGACGGCGTCACGTCGGTGCCGATCGTGTAGCGCACCCGAACGCGGTTCTCCGACAGCGTCTCTGTGAGGCCGCTCGCCGACGGCACCAGCTCGCGATTGAGGTGATGCGTGACGAACGAGAAGAACGGAATCGGCCCGGCGAAGAAGCCCGCCACGGCGCGCAGGTCCGAGTACGCGCCCTTCGTCACGCTGCGCATCGTGGCGGCCACGCCCGCCGCGCCGCCGGCGATGTCACCGAGCCGGTGGATCATCGCGATGTAGTCGGACCACGAGACCCACGCCGGCATCTCGTCGCCGGCGATGGTCTCGAGGTCGGCCGACAACTTCCTCGGGTCCGCCCCGTGGTGAATCAGCAGCTCGAACACGAAGCCGAGCAGCCGAGAGGACACGCGATCTGGATCGTCAGCACCGACGCGTCGAGGCACCGGTACATCGTAGCAAAGACCGTCAGGGCAGCGCGTCGATGCCGGGAAATCCACGGCCCGGTCCGACCGGCGGCGTGAGGTGGCAGGTCGAGCACACGGTCGGATCCACCGGCATGCGGTTCGACCGCGAGTGGATGAAGTGGATGCGAAAGTCGAGCCGGTTATCGGGCTCGCCCCCGAGCGGCGCGTGGCAGCCGAAGCACGCGCGGCGGTCGGAGATGCCGTGAAGCACCTTGTCGAAGCTCGTCTGGCCCGTGTGGCAGCCGTTGCAGTTGCCGGTCTTCGCGACGAACGTCGACGGCGCCGCCTGCCCGACCTGCACCTCCTTGGTGACCGCCTTGACGATCGCCTCGCCGCCCCAGTCGCGACGGCTCTTGAAGCTCAGCATGTACGTGCCCGGCTGCGCATCCGCCGGCACCGTGACGTGCACGAGATCCGAGGGCCGCTGCGTCGAGAGGAACGGGTCGAGCTCGTATGCCGGGTTCGGCACGAGGTTGAACACCGAGTTGTATCCGTCCTCCGCGATCGTCGCCATCGGGATCTGGGTGAACGCGAGCGTGAAGAAGTCGCTCAGCGGCACCACGTGGCCCGAAGTCTTGAGCTTGTTCGTCGGTCCCGCGAACGCCCAGATGTTGTTGCCCTCGCGGTGCTTGAGCGCGTAGTACACGGTCAGAACCTGGCGGAAGCCATCGTAGTAGCGGATGCCGCTATCGATCGCATCGGCGAGGAACTCCGCGTACGACGGCAGCTCGCCCGCCGTGTTCAGACGGTTCCCCGCGCCGTCGCGGTACGTGATCCGGAAGTCGAAGCCTTCGCCGGCGACGAAGTACTGGCCGTTCGCCGGCGTCGTCACGACCTCGATCTGCGGCGTGAACCCATAGCGATACGGCGTCTCCGAGAACAGGCGGTGCCGCACGGCCACGCTGCGCACGCGCGACAGGTCCTCGGTCCAGAACAGCTTGAGCTTCGTCGCGCGATCCGGAATCCGCTGCGACCGCTCGGGGTGCTGTGCGTCGCGGTACTGCATCAGGCCCTGGGCGAGATACGACGTCGCGTTCGAGCAGTCGTTGATCGCCCGGCAGCCCTGCACCACCTGGCGCGCCACGAACCGTCGCACGAACGCGCCATCGCTCGCATCCAGATCGTCGTCCTGACCCGTGACCTCGACGATCGGCAGCCCGACCGGCAGGTCGTGCGAATCCACCGCGAACATCACGAACGCGCTCGACCGCGTCATCCACTTCGCGCCGCGAAAGATCCGCGTGCGCGTGTACGTCGTCGGCTCGTTGCCCTCGGGGCGCCAGTCCTCGTCGGTCTGGTGCACGCCGCGCCAGTCGAGACCCGCCATGTCGCCGCTGGTGCGGATTGGCGTGATGCCCTGATCCGTCGGTGTGATGACCTGCGCGGAGATGTCGAGTTCCTGGAGGAAGCGCGGCATGTCCTCGTAGAGGTCCACGGTCTTGACCGCGCCCGACTGCAGCCGGACATCGCCATCGGCCCACCACAGGCTCAGCCCGACCGGAGCTTGCGTGAGGGGGGACTGGTTCTCCTCGGTTTCTGCGTCCTGAGTGACACATCCACCAGTGAGGGCGAACACGAGAAGAACAGGGAGAGTGCGCATGACCGCCTTGTCGCGCGATCGGGGCGTCGTGGACATCGGCCGATCGGCGGATGGACACGGAGGTCAAGCGTTCAGTGGGTTTCGAGATCGTCGATCAGATGCTTCATCTCCGCGATCTCCTTCTTCTGGGTAGCCAGGATCCCGTCCGCAAGCTCGCGCACGCGCGGATCGTGGATGCGAGCGCGCTCGCTCGTCAGGATCGCGATGGAGTGGTGCGGGATCATCGCCTTCATGTACGCCACGTCATCGACCGTTGCCTGGCTGCGAACGAGGACGAGCGCCGTGACGAATACCACCGCCGACCCACCGAAGATCGCGGCATTGATCGTGCGATTTCGGTACATGCTCCGCATGAAAGCGAGCATGAGCACGGCCATCGCCGAGCCCATGATGAGCGCCATGTACGCACGCGTTTGACTCCAGAACACGTGATCGGCCGAGTACACGTTGAGGTACATGAGTCCGAACATCGCGATCGTCGATGCGACGATCATCACCGCGAACGTGAGATACGAGCCACGCATCGGCATCGCGCCCGATGAGGTTTCCGGCTCCCCGACATGCATGTTGTGTGGCTGGGGCATCTACCGAGGCGATGCAAACCGCATGCGCATCAACACAGTCGCGAGAATGTCGGAGCTACCGCAGCGTCAGCGTTTCGCCGAGCTCAAGCATCCTCACCCGTTCGGCCAGCCCCGCACGCGCGAGCTCGGCAACGAGCGCTTCCTCGCGCTCGCGGAAGTGCGCCCAGCCCGAGCGATGCACCGGCACGATCGTCTTTGCCCCGACGAGCTTCGCGGCCTCCACCGCCTCGGCCGCGTCGAACGTGAACCGCGCGCCGCCAAAGCCGATCGCCTTGGGAAACCCGACCGCGCCGCAATGCACGACCGCCACGTCGACCGGGCGCGCCTTGCCGAGATCCGCGAGCGCGGCGGCGAGCGCCGGGAACATCACCGTGTCGCCGGAGATCCACACGCGCGGCCCGTCATCCACGTCGAGCACGAACCCCGTCACCTGATGCACCTGCGGCGCATAGCTCGGGCCGTGACGCGCGACCATCGCGGTGATCGTCACGTTGCCCACGCGCGTCGTCTCGCCGGGCGCGAGCCCCACGGCGCGATCGCCGAGGCCGAGCCCTTTGCCCGGCGCATCCACCGTGGAGCGCGGCCGCGCGATCCGCTTCGCGCCGGTGCGATTCGTGATCACGCGCGCCACCCGCGCCTCGTCGGCAGCGAGCGCACGGCCCGCCAGGTCGAGGTTATCGGCGTGCTGATCGTGGCTGACCAGCACCGCATCGAACGCGCCTTCGACGGCGGGCGTGTCGTACTGCTTCTCGCTCGCGAACCACGAGCGCGGCGTGAACCACATGCCGAAGTCGTACGTCGAGCCGCGCGGATCGAGGACCGGATCGGTGAGCAGGCGAACGTCGCCAAGGCGCAGCTCGACCATCGCCGTCCCGAGGTAACGCAGCTCCATCCCCCGACTGTACGCCACGGCGCGCCAGGCGATTGCGCACACCAGTGCGGTCACGCCGCGCGTATTCATACGTAGCCGCGAGGCCGGAGGCCTGTCGAACGCCAGTTTCGCGCCGGCGGCTGGGCGAACGCTTCACCGCGGACCGATGCAGGACACACGAGAAGCGCGAGCAGTCACACCGCGCCGCGAGGAATGACCATGCTGCACCGTATGCACCGGCCACGCCACGACGATGTGCGTGCTGGTCTCGGTCGTGCATTCCACATCCGCCATGAAGGTCCCGTCGCTGCACGACTATTCGAAGCCGATCCGGCTTGGCGGTATGCAGCTCGACCATCGCCTCGCGATGGCATCGACGACCCACGAGCGCGCGACCGCGGCCGGTGTACCGACGACGATGAACGCCGAGTACTACGCGCAGCGAGCCCCGATGGGTCTGATCATCACCGAGGGCACGCACCCTAACGCCGATGGTCAGGGATGCATGCTCACTCCCGGCATTCATACGGCCGAGCAGGTCGCGGGGTGGCGCGACGTC
>JBBRED010000020.1:0-44575 GCA_038203335.1 Haliangiales bacterium
GGGCTCGAGATCGAGCGCGAGGACGGTGCGGATCGACGGCTGGTCGATCCCGGCGATCGCGCGCACGCGGTGGTCGAGCGCGATCCACCGCGGCGAGCCCACCGCGAAGCTGAGCTGGTGCAGCTCGACCAGGCGCTCGCCCTTCTTCGCGAGCACCGCTGTCCCATCCGGCCCTGCGCCGAGCTGGGCAAGCGGCGTGATGCCCTCATCCCCGCTGCTCCCCTCCGGGGCAAACAGAGCCGGCATGGTCTGGTCCACAGCCACGCTGCAGCATAGCCCCCGCAGGCGGGGTTAGCGACTTGTCAGCTCGACGTCGACGGTGGCGGTGGTCCGGTCGGGCCGGAGCGCGACCGTCACCGTCGCGGGCTTGCCGCGACGCTCGAGGTTGTCGGCGAGCGTCTGCCGCGCGCGCGCGATGCGCTCGGCGAGTGCATCGTCACCCGTGATCAGCGTGACGACGGCGTCCTTCGGCGACGCGCCCTTCACGCTCACGGCGCCGAAGCGATAAACGCGGCCGGGCGTGATGGAGAACGTGATGTACGCGCCGCCCGACGAAGAGAACGTCACCGTCGCCGGTTCCACGCGGGCTTCGAGATAGCCGAGCTGCGCGAGCGCAGCCTCGAGTGCGGAGCGATCCGTGACCAGCCGGTTCGCATCGAGCTGGTCGCCGCGATGGGTCGCGAGCACCGCGCGCAGCGCCGCCAACGGCAGGCCGCGGCCGCCATCGAGCGCCACGCTCTGGACCTCCTGGGTCACCGCCACCGTAGCCTCGGCCTCGGCGGAGCTGGTGGTACAGCCTCCGGCGAGGGCAGCCACGAGAGCGAGGAGCAGGAGCGGGCGCACGGGGTCTGGGATTGCAACCGGAAGACCAGCCCGGGTCCGGGGCTAACTACGCGGGATCCCTGGATCCGGGGTGGGGAACGGCTCGCCGGTCGTTCACACCGTACCCCCGAGGTCACGTCCCACTACGGCAGGGCGAGAATCGCGGAGTTACCGAACCGATCGGTGACCCGGATCTTGGTCGCAGCCGCGTTATCGGGCACCAGGACCGCTCCCGAGCCATCCGTGCTCGCGCTCTGCGTCGACAGGACGACATCCGCCGCCGTCAAGAGCTCGACAGTGACCTGCTGGCTCCTCACCTGTACAGGCGTGTTGGAGGGTGCGCTCATGTCCATCAGACGCCAGCCCTTCGGCGCGTACCACGACACCACGGTGCGCACGTTGCCGCCGGTGCGCGTGGGCGGCGCGAGGATCACGCCGCCGGCGACCACCGCGAACGGAGTCGAGTCGAGCATCCAGCCGGCGCCCTCGACGTGGAAGCGGTAGTTGCCGAGCGGGAGGCCGCCGCGGTCGTTCAGCGAGTCGAGGCCGGTCTCCCCGAGCCACGGCACCGCCTGCCACTCCGCGACCCAGAAGTGCGTCTGCGGTCCCGAGCGCTGCAGCGGCGACGGCGAGTACGCGAGCACGACCTCCATGTCCTGCACGGGCCGACCGCTGCGCCGCGTGACGTTCGCGAACGTACCGGGGTTGGTCTCCTTCTGCAGCGTGACCCGCGGCGTCTTGGTCAGCGGGTCATCGCCGATCCACGTGAACGTCGCGACGCCCGAGATGCGCGAGATGGTCGCGGCCGGTTGCGCCTGCGTCGGCGTGCCGGTGCGCGCGTAAACCAGCGACGGCACCGTGGCCGGAACCGTGCCGCGCATCTGCGCCGGCTCGTCCTTGTCGAGATCGTCGGTGATCGTCGCGGTCGCCACGCGTGTGGTGCCATCGGTGGTGCCGTCCTCGCGGATCGGCGTCATCGCGAGCGGCAGCAGCGCGGCGAGCTTCTCGGCGACGAGCTCGGCCTCGAGCGGGCCACCGAACGTGACGCTCGGCTCGTAGTCGCCGAGCACCCAGTCCTCGGGGCGAAGCATGTAGCCGATGTGCCCCTGCGCGTAGCCAAGGACGATCGTCTTGTCGGGGATCGGCGAGAGCTGCCGCACGCGATCCGCGAGCAGCACGCTGAGCTCGCCCGGCATCGTGCCGATCACGTACTCGCCGATGCGCAGCGCGCTCACCGTGGTACGCGTGGTCTCGCAGACCGGGTGGGTCTCGTCGACGCCGAAGTTGATGTTGAAGATCGGGCCGAGAATGCTGCCCGCGATGTCGAGGCGCAGGCACGAGCCGTACGGCAGGACGCCCTCGGTGCCGGGGATCGCGGCCGCCGGGAACATCGGATCGCCGGTCTCGCACAGCGCGGCGCCGACGGGCGCGTTCCACTCGTCCATCGGCGATGCGAGGGCCCCGCCCTCCGAGACCACGCCGTCGGGGAGGCGGTTGATGTCGAACGGCGCGTAGCTCAGCGCGCCGTCGCGGATCGAGTAGGTCTCCGGGAACGGCCCGGTCTCGACGGAGCGCGTGAGCATCTCGAGCTCGATCGTGTCCTTCATCGCGGCACCGGCCGAGGTCCACGCCGCCATCAGCTCGGTGACGGCCGCACGACCGTGGCCTTCCTCGCCGGTCCAGCTGAAGCACGGGTCGCTCGCCTTGCCGGGATGCACGTTGCAATCGAGCCCACCGTGGCCGACGGCGGAGACATCCGCGCCCGCGCTCTGCAGGTGCATGACCACCACCGGCGAATCGAACTGCTCGCTCAGCGTGCGCTCGAGCGCGCCGACCGCATCGCTCGATGCGAACGGGTTGTCCTCGCCGTTGAGCGTGGGGTGCTGCCCGAAGATCGGAACGATCGCGATCGGCGCGCCTCCGGTCGAGTCGACGCGCAGGAGGAACATGTGATCGTCCTTCCGGTTGCCGCCGGGCAGCATGTCGTTCTCGCCGCGGCGATCGCGGCTGATCTGATTCGTGGGATCGAACGCGGTGGTCGAGAACACGCCGAGCTTCGCGGGTGCGCGCGCCGCGAGCGCCTGACGAGCGGTGGTCTCGCAGCCGTCGAGGAATCGCTGGTAGACCACGTCGCGCAGCTGGCCGGAGCCGAGCTTGAGCGGACCGTGGCCGGTGAACTGCGCCCACGCCGAGTGCGAGTGCGAGTTGGCGATGATGACCTTGCCGGCGAAGTCCCCACCGAGCCGCTGCTCGAGATCGAACAGCATGCCCTCGTATGCGAAGATCGCGTCGAGCTTGATGATCACGACCGTCTCGCCGCCGGCGGTCAGCGCGAGCACCTTCACGCGCGGCGCGGACTCGACGCCGATCGACGGATTGAACGTGCCCGATGTCTTCACCTTGCGGGCATCGACCGAGCCCGCCGAGCTGATGAAGCCCGCGCGTCCCGTGTAGCCGCCGAGCGCGGTGCCGACGGGAACGTCGAGCAGGTTCTCCGCCGCGCCCGCCATCAGCGGTCCCGCGGTCACCGTCCCGCCCGCGCGCGCGGTGCCCATCACCGGAACGTAGTTGCAGAGCTCGGTCGAGACGCCGCTGTCGGGCGGCTTGGGGCCGTCGTCGCCGCACGCGCAAACCACGAGGAGGATCGGAAGGACCGAGCGCATCCCGCGTGAATAACATCTATTCGAGGTCTTTAACGATCGTCTGTGTCTTCCCCGCCTCGACGCTGGCGGCGAACGTGAACTTGTCGTCCCCGATCTGGAACGTGACCTTGTGCTTGCCGGGGACGACCGTGGTGATCACCGGCGTCTTGCCGGCCTTGACCCCGTCGATGAACACCGTCGCCGAGGGCGACGACATGATCCGCAGGGTGCCGGTGGGGCTCGCCTCCGCCGGCAGAGCGATTCCATTGCGGACGCAGATCTGGACGATACCCGTGGTGGTATCGGGCGGCAGCCGCGCGTAGTGACGCTGCGCACTCTCCGCGCGCTTCGCCCGGCACGCCGCCATCAAGGCGAGCCGCTCGAGAGACTGATCGGGCTTGCATGCGAGCGCGTCCTCGAAGTTCTCCAGCGCCAGCGCATCCTGGCCGGTCTGCAGATGATCCTGGCCCTTGGCGCGCAGCGCCTCCGCGTCACACGCCACGCTCTTGGCATCGATGCCCTCCTGGATGCAGACCTTCGCCACCGCGAGGCTCGCATCGGGCGGCAGTCTCCCGATGACCGCGCGCGCCTTCGTGCCGTTGTTGGACCGGCACGCAGCCATGCCAACCTTGCGGAGCGTCGCCATATCGGCTTTGCACAGCTGGGCGGCTTCGTACGACGTGAGCGCCGCCGCGAACAACCCCTTGCCGAACTGGTCATCGCCCGTCTTCACCGACGCGGCCGCATCGCACGCCGCAATCGCGGGTGGCTGCGTGCGCGGCGTCTTCTTGAACCGCTGGCAGCACGAGCCAGCGTAGTTGTTCAGCACGCACGAGACCTCGTCGCACGACGGCGGGTCCGGCGGCCCCGGAGGCGGCGCCGTACGGTCGTGCTGGAGCTCGTCGATCCGGCGCTTCAGCGCGGCGATCTCGGCCTCCTTCGCCGCGATGACATCGGGCGAGCCCCCGACCGCCACCGGCAGGGGTTCGAGCGCCGGGTTCTTCACCTCGAGCCGGCTCCCGGGCTCGACCACCACGAGCTGGCCACCGCTCGCCACCTTGACGCGACCCTCGTAGACGACGACCGTCACCATCGCGACGACGGCCGCGGTCAGCGCACTCGCTCCGATCACACGTGCATCCGAGACATTCATCGTCACCTCCACGCGCAGGCTCGCGCCCGACGCCTCGACCGACGCCACCATGGCGCCGGCATCGATCGCGAACGTGTCGTCGCCGTGGATCGTGAAGCTCGCGGCCCCGCGCGGCTGCGCGATCGTCACGCGATGCTCGTCGCGCTTCCAGTGCAGCTCGGTGCCCGGATCGAGCTGCACGCTCGAATCTCCGAGCTCGACGAGCTGCGCGTTCGTCGCGATCACGTCACCAGCACCGTTCTTCGGCGCGCGCTGGATGCCCCACACGGCGAACGCGAGCGCCGCGGCGACGCTCACCCCCACCACGCCGATCCACCAGCGCCGCACCGGTCGCTCGCCAGGATTCTCCGTCGCGGCGACGGCGCCCGGCTGCGTGGCGCGCGCGATCACCGCGTCGGCGAGGCCCTTGCTCGGCGGTGGAACCTCCCACGCGCTGAGGTCGTAGTCGGACAGGTCGTCGTCGTCACGCATGAGGGTCTCCGAGGTGCGCGCGCAGCGCCGATCGAGCGCGGGCGAGGCGCGACTTCACCGTGCCGAGATCGAGCTCGAGCACGGTCGCGATGTCCTGGTAGTCGAGGTCGTGGTACTCGCGCAGCACGAACACCGCGCGCTGCGCCTCGGGGAGCATGCCGACGCCGCGCGCGATCGCCGCACCGAGCCGCTGCCGTTCCGACGCGGCGTCGGAGCGATCGTCGCCGACGGGCTCGGCCGCGAGCGCCGCGTGCTCGGGCCGCCGCAGCTCGTTGAGCGTGAGCCGCGTCGCGATCGTCAGCACCCAGGTCGACAGCGAGGCGGGTCCCGCCGGATCGAACCCGGGCAGCGCGCGCAGGACGCGCACGAACGTCTCCTGCGTCAGGTCCTCCGCCCGGTGCTTCGCGCGCCCTCCGAGGAGCCGCCAGATCAGCGCGTGCACGGGGCGCTGGTGGCGCTCGATCAGGTCCCGCCACGCGCGCTCGTCGCCGCGCTGCGCGCGTCGGAGCGTCAGCTCGTCGAGCGGCGGGGACGGTCGGGCAGCGGCGGCTGCAGGCATCGGTTACCGCGTATCACCCGCGGCGACCGAAAAGGTTCCGCGGAATCTTACTGCCGCAGAAACGTCGAGATTCGCTTGGTATTCGAGGCGGCCGGGAACGTGAGGGACGACACCTGACGCTGCACGCACTTCACGATCCCGAGGTCGATCTTCGCCAGGTCATCGCTGATCGCGCGGACCTCGACGTCCGTGACGCTGCCGTCGAGGTCGACGTCGATCGCGACGCGCACCTGGAGGTCCGGATGATCGGCGACGCACGCCGACAGGCCATCGCGCGCCGAGCGCAGCGTGACCACGTACGGATCCTCGACCGGCGGCGGCGTCGGGCGGGCCGCGCGAGTCCCGCAGCCGTGCATCGCACGAACGGGCTCGCGCGGCGCGGGCGGCTCGGCGGCGGCGGTCGGCCAGGCGGCGACCAGCACGGCGCCGGTGGCCACGGTGGCGAGCAGAAGAGCGGTGCGCGTACCAACCAACTCCGCGAGCTTCATCTCGTTCAGTGTTGCACGCCGGTGGCGGGGGCGTCGAGGCCGCGATGAAGGGCGTCCCGGACCAGGTCGTAGCTCTCGGGCAGCTCGACGGGAACGTTGCGATACCGCGGAGATGGCACGTCGGCCAGCGTGGCCTCGTGGTAGCCGACCTTGAAGTCGGCGAACTTGAGGCCGCTGGCGGTGGAGATCACGACCACCCGGTGGTCCCGCGTGACCTCCCCGCGCTTCGCCAGCTTGGTCAGCGCGGCGAGCGCCACGCCGGTGTGGGGGCAGGTGAACAGGCCGTCGCGGTCGGCGTGCGCGGAGGCATCGGCGAGCTCGGCCTCGGTCGCGCCGATGACGACGCCGTCGCACGCCCGCAGCGCGCGCACCGCCTTGGCGAAGCTGACCGGCGAGCCGATCTGGATCGCGGAGGCGAGCGTGGTCTTCGCCTTCACCGGCACGAGGTCGGCCCACTTGGCCTGATAGCTCGCGTGCAGCGGGCTCGCGTGCGCCGCCTGCGCCACGCAGATCCGCGGACGCTTCGTGATGAGGCCGAGCGAGAGCAGCATCTCGAAGCCGGCGCCGAGCGCGCTGACGTTGCCGAGGTTGCCGCCCGGGATGATCACCCAGTCGGGCACCGTCCAGCCGAGCTGCTGTGCGAGCTCGATCGCCACCGTCTTCTGACCCTCGAGGCGCAGCGAGTTCATCGAGTTCGCGAGGTAGACGCCCTCCTTCTCCGCGAGCTCCTGCACGATGCGCATGCAGCCATCGAAGTCAGTATCGATCGCGAGCACGAGCGACCCCGCGGCGAGCGGCTGCACGAGCTGCGCGGTCGAGATCTTGCCGCGCGGCAGGATCACCACCGACCGGAGGTTCGCCGCCGAGGCGTACGCGGCGAGCGCGGCGGACGTATCGCCGGTCGAGGCACACGCGACCGCGCGCAGCTGCTGCCCATTCGCGACCATCTGCTTGACCATCGAGACCAGCACCGTCATGCCGAGGTCCTTGAACGAGCCCGAGTGCGACGTGCCGCACTGCTTGACCCGGACGTCGCCGAGGCCGAGGTCCGCGGCGAACCGCGGGATCGGAGTCAGGTGCGTCGCGCCCTCGCGCATCGACACGATGTTCGCCTGCGCGAGCTGCGGCGCGACCCACTCGTGCTTGCCCCACACGCCGCTGCCCCACGGCTCGTCGGCGTTCGCGTTGCCCCAGCGCTCGGCGAACAGTTGTTTCCACTCGGCGGCCGAGCGCTCGCGCAGCGCGGCCTGATCGTGGACGACCTCGAGCAGGTCGCCGCATTTCGGGCAGCGGTAGATGACCTGATCGAGAGGGAACGCGCCGGCGCATCCGGCGATACAACGAAACTCCGCCGAGAACGGCATGGGCCGACTCTAGCGTATGCTTGCCGCGTGTGGCGTCGCGTCGATGACGTGCTTCGGTTCGCCTACGTGCTGCTCGCACCAGCCGTGATGGTCGCGCTCGCGAAGCTCGTCCCGATGCTCGGCATCGTGATCTCCACCGGCATCGCGACCGCGATCGCTCTCACCGGGTCCTCACAGTGGATCCGCTCGGTCAGCACGATCCGGTTCGTCGGAGCGGGCCTCGCGAAGTTCGGGCGGCTCGGCGAGTACTACCGCGCGCACCCGCCAAAGCCCCTGCTCTACTACGTCGCGTATCCGCTGCTGTTTCCGTACTGGTTGTTCAACAAGGCCGCGCGCCGCGAGTTCTTCGTCTACAAGCGGATCGGAGCGCTCGCGCTGATCGTCACGATCGCGACCTCGACCTACGACTACTTCCACAACTGGCAGCCACTGCCGGCGAAGTTCTTCTTCAGCGCGATGATCGCCACCGCGATCCTGCAGCTGCTCATCACGTTCATGTTCGTGATGCCGATCGTCACCACGCTGCTGACCTACCAGCGCGCGAATCATCGCCGAACGATCTGGGTACTGACCGCAGCCGCGCTCGTCCTCGGTGCGGCGACCTGGATCAGCATGCGAAAGATCGACTCGGTCACGTTCTTGACGCAGTCGCGCCTGCGGGCGCGCATCAAATGGGAGCCCGACGCCGCGCGGACCGCGATGCACGCCGTGTTCGACGCGCCGGATCTCGAGGGCGCGCGCGCCGCCCTCGCGACCACGTTCCGGACCGACGAGATCCGCGCGTTCCACGTTGCCCCGATCCCCGATGGCGCGATGGTGTGGGCGAAGACGAAGAATCACGAGGTCGCGTGGGCCGCGAAGACCCGCGCCGGGTTCGCGACCAGCGCATCGGTTCTTCCCGACGATGCGCGCACCGCGCTCGAGCTCGCGCCCACCGCGGCCCCCTGGCCGTGACTCAGTGGTGGTGGCCGCCGCCGTCGAAGCCGCCGCTATCGAACCCTCCCCCGTCGTGACCGCCGGCGTCGTGATGCGCGTCATGCCCGTGGTGCGTGCAGCCCGCATCGAACTGCGCGCCCTCGATCACCGGCACGTGCGCGACGTGCGCGAACACCTCGGTCCGCATCTCGCCGTAGTCGCAGTGCTCGCCCGCCGCCGCGTGGAACGCATCGAACGAGGTCTGGTCGCAGAACATGCCGAGCGCGTAACACAGGAACTCCTCGTTCACGCGCAGCGCCGCGACGCTGCCCCGCACCTCCTCGGCCGAGTAGTAGAGCTTGCGCCCGTAGGTGTCGCGCAGGTGCTTGAACAGGATCGTCCGGTACACCCGAAGTGCCCGTCGCTTGCGAAGGAATCTCCACATGGTGACCTCCCGTCGAGATCACAGGTGATCACCGCACGTGGCGGGACGGTGACAACGTGGTGAGATCAGGCCGCGCCGGAGATCGACCAGCGCTGACCGGCCGCGTCGAGCGCGAACCCGCCGGGCACTTCGACGATGCGCTCGGCGATCGCGTGGTACGCGGGCCCGGCGATCCGCCCGCGCAGCTTGCCGCGCGCGCGGGCATACAGCGCGTGGTCGTCGGCCTGGCGGAGCGAGTCGTACGCCAGCTCCTCTTCCTGATCGTCGTCCCACAGGATGGTGACGCGGTCGCCGTCCCAGCGCGCCGACCGCGCGCGCAGATGAGCGTCCTCGATGTCGACGTACGCGTAGCGCTTGTCGTCGAGCTTGATGACGTCGCGGCCGTCCTCGGCGCGAACATCGAGCCAGCGAAGAAGCGCCTGGCGCAGACGGGCGTGGGTGACGCTCGCGCCTTCCTGCCAGAACGTTCCGGTTCTGTCGAGGCGCAGGCCGATGGCCCGCATCTTCTCGATCTGCTCTTCGGTCAGCTGCACTAGGACAGCCTGGCGATCCGATCCTTGGTCAGCAACTTCTGCTTCTTCAGCCGGCTGATCTCCGCCTGTTCGGCCGGGGTCAGGGAGCGGCGGCGCTCCAGCACGTGCACCTGTTCGTCGAGTCGTCGGTGCTCCGCGGTCAGCTCTGCGAGGAGAGTTTCCTTCGAGACCTCGGTCTGTGTGCTCACGCAGCCTCCGCCTGCAGTCCTGCAGGCAGCTCTAGCCTAGCACCGGTTCACGGATCGCGGCGGCGCATCGCGCCCGGCACCCCATCGGGGTACATGACCTCCGCCTTGGCCTTGCGGATGTAGCTCGGAGCCGCTTCTGTGACCACATCGACACGCGCGCCCGCGAGCGCGAGCTGCGCGACCGCGACACCCGACGGAGTCGTCACCTCGGACGCGAGCATGTCACCGACGTAGGTGATGGGCTGATCACCCGCGAGCTCGTGGACCCACGGTGCCACCGCGTTCGGCGGCAACACCCGCTCGACACCGAGGAGGATGCCGTCCCGATAGCAGCCGGCGTAGACCTCGGCCTTGCGGGCATCGAGCACGGCGACGACGAACCCCGGGTGGCCGTACGCGAGCGCCGCGAGCGACGACACGGCCCACAGCGGCTTGCCCGCGGCGAACGCGATGCCCTTCGCCGTCGCCATCCCGATGCGGAGGCCGGTGAACGATCCGGGGCCCGCACCGACGGCGATCGCATCGAGCTGCATCGGCGCGATGCCGGCGCGCTTGCACACCTCGTCGATCGCGACGAGCAGGTCCGCGCTGCGGCCGCTCGCGTCGTGTCGACCCTCGGCGAGCACGTGGCCGTCGTCGACCACGGCGATGCCCGACGTCAGGGTCGCGGTATCGAGGCCGAGGACCTTCACGAGAAGAAGTCGTTGTAGATCGCGAGGACCATGATGAGGCCGATCAGGATCAGACCGGCGAGCTGGATCTTCTCGCGTTGCTTCGGGGTCAATGGCTTTCTCCGTGCGCCCTCGAGGAAGAACACGAGGAGGTGACCGCCGTCGAGCATCGGGATCGGGAGGAGATTGATGAGGCCCAGGTTCACGCTGACCAGCGCGAGCATCAACAGGAAGCTGTCCCAGCCCTGGTTACCGGAGACGGAGGCGGCCTTGTACATCGTGAACGGGCCGCCGAACGTCATCTGCATGAAGCCGTGCGCCATCGTGGAGATCGTCTCGCCGGTGCGCTGGAACGCCTTGCCGATCGCGTAGCCGACGCGGCCCTCGATCGCGACCATCGCGCCGCTTCCGCGATCGACATCGTTGCGCGCGCCGAACACGAGGCGCGACACGGTGTGCTCGTACTCGTCAAGCTGCTTGCGCCACACCTGGGTGACCTCGGCGGTCAGCGTGGTCGCCGGAGCGTTGCCAACACCCGCGCGGCGCCAGGTCAGCTTGAACGTCTTCTCGGGCTCCGCCTGCAGGCGCTGATCGAGATCCATCCAGTGCGCGACCGGCTTGTCGTCGAGCGAGACCACCAGGTCGCCCGGACGGAGGCCGGCGCTATCGGCGGGCGAGCCCGCATCGACGTGGGCGATGAACATCTCGGCATGCTCGAGGCCGGTCACCGTCAGGCGGTTGAGCTTGTCGTCGACCTGCGTCTCGGGCACGAGATCGGCGAACCCGGCGCCGAGCAACTCGATCTGCGGCACGCCCGGGAGCTCGGTGCCGCGGAAGTAGACGATCGAGGTGCGGCGCGCGAGCCGGCCGAGCTGGCGCTGGACGTCGCGCCAGTTGCGCACGGCCTGGCCGTCGACGCTGATGATCAGATCGCCCGTGCGCAACCCCGCGCGCGCCGCGGGCGAGGTGCCGTCGATCACGCCGACGAGCGGCACGAACGGTGCGTGCGTGATGCCCACGCGGCCCTGGTTCTCGACCTTGCCGTCGCGCTTGCGCACGGTGTCCTCGATCGGGGTCAGGTAGCGCTCGAACACCTTGCCGCTGCGCGAGATCCGGAGGTGGAGCTCCTTGCCGGGCGAGGACCGCACGGCGCTCTCGATCTCCTCCCAGTAGCGGACGGCGCTGCCGTCGATCTCGAGCACGCGGTCGCCGGGCTCGAGACCGGCGCGTGCCGCGGCCCCACCATCGAGGACGTCGCCGATCACGGCCGCCGGGAGCTTGGTGTGGCCGGCGAACATGGCGAAGTAGATGACGACCGGAAGTAAGAAATTTGCTGCCGGGCCGGCGAGGACGATGACGAGGCGCTGCCACAGCGGGCGGCTCGCGAAGCTGCGACCCACATCGGCGCGCTTGCCGCTCTCGTCGGGAGCGCTCTCGACGCCGAGGATGCGGACGTACCCACCGAGGGGGAACGCGCTGATCTGGTATTCGGTCTCGCCGAGCGTGACCCGCACGAGGGCGCGGCCATAGCCGATGGAGAACCGGAGGACCCGCACGTCGAGCAGCTTCGCGGCGACGAAGTGCCCCATCTCGTGG
Source organism: Haliangiales bacterium (assembly GCA_038203335.1). GTDB lineage: Bacteria > Myxococcota_A > Polyangia > Haliangiales > Haliangiaceae > JABFXX01. The sequence continues at coordinate 11,848 of JBBRED010000020.1, forward strand.
ATCAGCACGAGAACACCGACGAGCAGGAGGAAATACAGGACCGACACGAACCGCCGCCGACGCTATAGCAGAAACTGCTATCCTCGGAGTACGTGGCTACGAAGGTCGCCGATACGGTCGATGTCGAGGAGGTCCTCGATTTCATCGACAAGACCATGGAGCGCCTCAAGTCGCTCTACGAACAGTTCTTTCTGGGACTCCAGAAGCAGGCGCCGGCTCACCTGCACAATGACGTCGAGCGCCGGATCCGCGAGCTGATGCAGGTGCAGATCCGCAACACGGGTCTGCGCTACCGGTACGCCACGCTGCAGCAGAAGTTCGGCTCGTACAATTCGTACTGGCGGCGCACCCTGCGGCAGATCGAGCAGGGCACGTACATCCGGCAGCTCGCGAAGATCAGCCGCAAGGCCGCCGAGACCGGCGAGGACATCCCCGACGAGATCCTTGCCGCGATGCCGAAGCGCATGCGCGACCAGGTCAAGCGCGACCGCGAGCAGGCCCTCGCCGTCGCTGCTCGCCATCGTCGCGACTCGACCGAGAGCGATGTCGATGGCGAGAAGAGCGACGTCAACTCGAGCGGCGAGATTCCGGTCATCGGCGAGTCGCAGATGGTGCGGAACGCGATCCGCAAGAACCAGCACGTGGTCTCCGAGGCCGACGCGGACATCGATATCGACGCGTTCTTCGCCTCGGTCTCCGACGACACGAACCCCGACGCAAAGGCGTTCCCGTCGCTCGAGGACGACGACGAGCCGACCGGGTTCACCGCGCCGCCAAAGCCGATGCACGCGCAGCCGCGCCCGGGCGGTGCCCCCGCGGCGCGTCCGGCAATGGGGTCGGACCCCAATTCCGGACAGGCGCGCCAGCCGCGTGCCGCGACGGAACAAGAGCAGCCGCCGCAGCGACAGAGCCAGCCCATCCCCGCGCAGCAGCCGCCGCGCGCCGCGAGTCACCCGCCCGCGCCGCCGCAGCGACAGAGCCAGCCGATTCCCGCGCAGCAGCCGCCGCAGCGACAGAGCCAGCCCATCCCCGCGCAGCAGCCGCCGCGCGCCGCGAGTCAGCCGCCCGCGCCGCCGCAGCGACAGAGCCAGCCGATTCCCGCGCAGCCGTTCCCGCCCCAGCGACAGAGCCAGCCGATCCCGACGCCGCAGTACGGCCAGCCACCGCCACCGCCGCCGCCCCATCCGCAGGCCGGTGTTCGGTTCGTCGCGCCCAGCCGCGCGGGCACGCAGCCCGGCGTTCAGGCGCCGCCTCCGCCGCCGAGCCGCACCACGGGTCCGGTCCCGGTCGTCCCGCAGCCGCGCCCGATCCCCGCCGCGCCCTCCCAGGTGACGCGGCCGAATCCGATCGCCCCCGGCGCATCCCAGCAGCGAACTCAGATCCCCGTGCAATCGATGCAGGGTCCGTTTCCGCGCCCGCCGCGTGCCGAGCCGGCGCCGCCGATGCGCCCGCCTCCGGGCATGAACGACGCCGACGTCAACGCGCTGTACGCGAAGTACGTGAAGGCGAAGCAGGCGGTCGGCGAGGACGCGGGCCCCGGCGCCTACGGCAAGCTACTGAAGACGATCAACTCGCAGGCTCCCAAGATCATGGAGCAGTACAAGGCGAAGGGGGTCGAGTTCTCGGTCGTCGTGAAGGACAACCAGGTCATCATCAAGGCGAAGCCTAAGCCGTAGCGCGCTTGATCACCGACACGACTTCGTCGTCGGAGAGCACGCGGTTACCGCGCTTCGCCTCGCCGAGCACTGCCGCCACGAGCTCCGGGGTGGCCTCGTAGCCGCGCTTCTTCAGCCAGTAGACGACGTTCGACTCGCCGGAGTAGTGACCGATCTCGATCTCCTGCTCCTTGCCGAACATGCCGGCGGGCACGCCCGAGTAGATCCGATCGGCGAGCCACGCGTCGCCCTTCTTCTCGGCCTTGATGATCGCGGCCGCGTGCACCCCGGTGGCGGTGCGGAACGCGTCGGCGCCGACCAGCGGGTACTGCGGATGGATCGGCACGCGCGTCGCCGCCGACGCGGTCTTGCACCACAGCACGAGCTTCGTCAGGTCGTGATCGGGCAGCTCGCCGAGGAGCTTGAGGTTGAGCATGATCTGATCGAGCGCTGCGTTGCCCACGCGCTCGCCGATGCCGAGCGCCGTGCCGTGGATCCGATCGGCGCCGTACTCGATCGCGAAGATCGAGTTGACCACGCCGAGGCCGCGGTCGTTGTGACCGTGCCAGTCGAGGCCCACGTCCTCGCGCCCGAGGCCGTTCATCATGTTGCGCGTGAACGTGAGGAGGTTCTTGATGCCATCGGGTGTGGCGTGGCCGACGGTGTCGCACAGGATCAACCGCTGCGCGCCGTGCTCGACGGCGGTGGTGAACATCTTCGTCAGGATCTCGGGCCGCGAACGCGTGGTGTCCTCGGTGACGTAGGCGACGGGAAGGTTGTACTTGCGCGCGAGATCGATCGCGTCGGCCGAGAGCTGCAGCATCTTCGGCAGGTCCCAGTTCTCCGCGTACTGGCGGATCGGCGAGCTGCCGATGAAGCACAGCACCTCGATCTCGAGGCCCACCTTCTGCGAGATATCGATGATCGCCTGGATGTCGTTCTGGTGCGTACGCGCCGCGCACGACGCCTTGACCTTGAGGCGCTGCGACTTGATGTGCTCGGCGATGGTGGTGACGTCCTCGACGGCGCGCTTGCCGGCGCCGGGGAGCCCGATGTCCATGGTGTCGATGCCGAGATCGTTCGCGAGCTCCACCAGCCGCAGCTTGTCGTCGATCGACGGGTCGACCACGCTCGGCGACTGGATGCCATCGCGCAGCGTCTCGTCGAGGAACTGGATCTTCCGCTTCGGCGAGATCGGGGCGACCTTCTCGACAGAGTTCCAGTCGTAGATCAGCTCGTGGTCGGTCATCGTGGCCTCTTTTACATCACCGCGTGGAGGATCAACATCACGACCGCGGTCACGGCGACCACGATGGCGAGCATGAGAAACCAGCCGAGGACGAGCGAGGCGGCCGCGAGGCCGAGCCCGATCATCCACAGCGGGTAGGCGCCGCGCTCCTTGCGCGCGATCGAGGCCAGCGCCGCGATCGCGGTGACCGCGAAGCACGGCACGCTGATCTTCGGATCGGGCGTGGACCACAGCTGGCCTTGCGAGACGCAGACGATGATGAACGAGAGCACTCCCAGCGCTGCCGCCACACAGGCGGCCGGCTTCGCCGCGAGCCACGCCGCAGCCGTTGGCTCGACGGTCCGCAGATGGTCGGGCTTGTCCACGGTCGGACTATAGCCCGTCAGCGAACCTCGAACACTCCGGCGTTACACGCGCGAGAGCCCGAGCTGGGATCGGAGATTGACGTGAGCCGCGCTGTACGCGAACTCCTGCAGATCGCGATCGAGCTCGCCCGCTTCGGTCGCGCCCGCGAACGCCGCCGGCACGTCTCCAGACAGGAGCATGCCCGTGCGATCCGCGGTGCGTGACAGCGACCGCGCCCACAGCGAGAGGTTGAGGCCACCGCCGCGCGACAGCAGGCGCAACGCGGCGGCCCGCGCCTGGATCCGCGCCGCATCGCCGAGCACGAGCAAGCTCTCCGCCGCCGACGCGGCCAATGGGTCCTCGAGGCCGACGTTCGAGCCCGATGCCTCGCGGAAGATCGCCATCACCACGGCGCGCAGCACGCGACCCGGGCGCGAGGCGCCCACGGCGCGGCCGGGCCAGAGGAACGTCATCGCGCGCACGAGGCGGAACACCAGCTCCGGTCGCTCCGGTGCGGTCAGCGCCTCGTCACCGGCGGCGATCACCGGCGTCGCCGCCGCGATCACGTGGATCTGCGTGCCGAGCTCGGGGCGCGCATAGACCGGCGCGATGGCGACGCCGAGCATCTCGGCGATCTTCGCGCGCAGCCGCGCGAACGCGACCGGCACGTCGGCGTCCTCGAGCTTGTTGCCCGCGTCGAGATCACTCTCCGCCAGCGTCATCGGTGCGATCTGATGAACCGCGGGCGCCACGAGCTCCATCAGCGCGCCGAGCTCCACGTTGTCGTCCTTGTGGCGGAGCAGTGCCCAGTGGTCGCGCCCGAGCGCCTTCGTCGGGAAGTTCGCCCCGCGCACTCGATGCTTCTCGTAGAGGCCGGCCATCGATTGATCGGCCGTGCCGAGCGCGACCATCGTGGATGCGGCGAGGAACGCGGCATCGGCGTGACCGCTCGCGTGGGTGCTGGCGACCAGCGCCGCGCCGGAGTGCGGATCCGAGAGCGCTTCGCGCCAGCCCGCGCGGATCGGCTCGGAGTGGTGCCTCGCCGTGACCTGATCGGTGCGCGTGATCAACGCGGCGACATCCGAATCGCGCGGCGCGATCTTGCGCGCCGTCGCGGCGGCCGCCGCCCCACCCTGCGGATCATCGAGGTGATCGAGGTACAGGCGGGCGAGCCGCGCCCACGCCTTGGCCTCGGCGACCGTGGCCTTGCCGCGCAACCGGAACAGGATCTTCTTGAGGACCCGCTCCCACCGGCGCAGCTCGCCGCGGCCGATCAACAGCGCCTCGATCGCGGCCACCGCCTCGACGCGCGCGGGATCGAGATCGACGGCGCGCTCGAGGTGGAACAGCGCCTCCGCGTCGTCCTGCTTGAGCTTCGCCTCGATCCGCCCCTTGAAGTCGTGCGCCGCCGCGTGGTCGGGGTTGATCGCGAGCGCCTGGTTGAGGTGGTGGCGCGCCGCGTCGCCCGCGGGCGTGGACTCACTGCCCGCCATCCACTCGGACCAGCCGAGCGCGGCGTGATAATCGGCCTCGTTCGGCGAGCGCGTGATCACCGTCTTGAGGTGGCCGATCGCCTGCGCCCACTGCTTGCGCGACATCAGCTCCTCGGCGACGCGGAACGACAGCTCGGTGTCGATCGCCGGTGGAACCTGGACCAGCTCGCCGCCCGCGAGCTCGCGGTCGTAGGCCTGGCGCTGGCGATCGTCCTGCAGCACCGAGCGCGCGGCTTCGTACATCTGGCGCAGCTCCCCGAGCTTCGCGCGCTCGCGCGGGTCGGTCATCATCACGCCGCCGCGATCGAGCATGCTCGAGCGCAGCCGGTACGCGGTCTCGATCTCGTCGTTGTCGGCCTTGCGACCGACCATCAGCACCGCGTAGTGGTCCGCGCCCTTGATCCGCGCGTGCTCGGCGGTCAGCGTCTGCTTGAGCACGGTGGCGTGCTCGTTCTCCGAGCCGGCCTGGCGCACATCCTCGAGCGACACGACGCCGGAGTCCTCCGGGTCGAACTCGAGCGGCGCCGCGCCGTCGGGATCGCCGTCCATGTCCTCGAACAGCATGTCGAACAGCTCGGAGCCGGGCCGCGTCTTCGTGCGCGGCGGCGCGACCATCGGCGTCACCGGCCCGCTGCCCAGGCCCACGCCGGTGACGGCCGTGGCGGTGACCGCATCGCACAGCATCATCGAATCGATCGCGAGCCGGCCCTGCGCACGATCGGGGAACGAGCGCTCGATGTCCGCGATCGGCGCGCCGGTCGCGAGCAGGTGGATCGCGCGCTCGCCGAACACGCGCTTGAGCTCGTGGCGGATCCGCTTGCCGCGCTCCGTGAGCTCGAAGCTGAGGCCATCGAGGCGCGCGAGCCGACCGAGATCCTCGACGGCGGTCTCCTTGAGACCACCGAGCACGACCTCGACCATGCGGAGCTGCATGCCCTCGACCGGATCCATCGATTCATCGAACCGCCACGCGCCCTGCGGCCAGCGCAGCGCCTGCACGAGCTTGTGGCGCGCCTGCTTGCCGAGCTGCTCGATCAGATGCTCGACCGTGAGGATCCGCATCGCGACCAGCGCTTCACCGAGCTTGCCGCCGAGCTCGCCCACGCGCGCGACCGCGGAGCGATGTTGCTCTTCGCTGATCACGCCGCTCGAGACCAGGAAGTGGCCGAGCGTCTCGTCGCGCGGTGTGGACGCCGTGGACACCGGGTTGCCGTTGACCAGCTCGACCGTCTTCGAGACGCGGCCGCGCTTCAGGATCAACGTCCCCGTCGCGAGATCCTCGTGGAGGTCGAGCAGAACCGCCGGAAGCGGCCGCATCGCAAGCTCTCCCGAGCGTGAGCTCATCCGAGAATAATTCTACTTCACTCTGCGACGTGACACGCGGCCTGGGCGCCGTTGCCGAGCACGCGAAGTACCGGGAGTTCGGTGAAGCATGCCTTCGGCTTGTCCTTGACGGGACACCGCGGGTGGAACGGGCAGCCCGGCGGGGGCGCCAGCGGGCTCGGCACGTCGCCCTGGAGGATGATCCGGTCCTTCCGCGCCTTCGGATCGATGCGCGGGACGGCCGACAGCAGGGCCTGGGTGTAGGGGTGCTTCGGGGTGCGATACAGCGTCTTCGCGTCGGCAAGCTCGACGATCCTGCCCAGATACATCACCGCTACCCGATCGCAGATGTGCTGCACGATCTTGAGGTCGTGGGAGATGAACAGGTAGGTCAGGGACTCGGCCGTCTGGAGGTCCTCGAGCAGATTCACGATCTGCGCCTGGATCGAGACATCGAGCGCGGAGATCGGTTCATCGCACACGATGAACGTTGGCTTACATGCGAGCGCCCGGGCGATGCCGATGCGCTGGCGCTGGCCGCCGGAGAACTCGTGGGGGTAGCGTTTTGCGGCATCCCCCCGGAGGCCGACCTTCGCGAGCAGCTCCGCGACCCGCGCCGCGCGATCCTCCCTGGTGGCGCCGAGCTCGTGAATCTCGAGCGGCTCGGCGATCGCCGCGCCCACGCTCATCCGCGGGTTGAGCGACGCGTATGGATCCTGGAAGATCATCTGCATGTGGCGGCGCAGCGGCCGCAACGCGCGCTGGGTGAGCGCGGTCAGATCCTTGCCGTCGAACACGATCTTTCCGGAGGTCGGCTCGTACAGCCGAAGCACGGTGCGGCCGAGCGTGGACTTGCCGCAGCCGGACTCACCGACGAGGCCGAGCGTCTCGCCGGCCTCGACCGCGAGCGTGATGTCCTCGACGGCGCGCACCTTGCCAAAGTGCTTCGTCAGATTTGTCAGCTCGAGGAGGCTCATGGGGCGGGGGCCAGCGGAAAGTGGCAGCGCACGTGCGAAGCACCGAGCTGGACGAGCAATGGCTCGTCGGTGCGGCACAGCTCCTGCGCGGCCCCGCAGCGATCGACGAACTTGCAGCCCACCGGCAGCTCCAGGAGGCTCGGGACCATGCCCTTGATCTCGACGAGCCGCGTGCGCTCCTGGTTCTCGTCGCCGTAGCCCGGCATCGAGCGCAGCAGACCGGCGGTGTAGTGGTGACGGGGCGCCGCGAACAGCACCTCGGTGCTCGCGCGCTCGACGATCCGGCCCGCGTACATGACCACGACCTCGTCGCACGTCTCGGCGACCACGCCGAGGTCGTGCGTGATGAGCAAGATCGACATCCCGAGGTCGCGCTGCAGCGAGCGGAGGAGGTCGAGGATCTGCGCCTGGATCGTGACGTCGAGCGCCGTGGTGGGCTCGTCGGCGATCAGGAGATCCGGCTTGCAGGCGAGCGCCATCGCGATCATCACGCGCTGCCGCATACCGCCCGAGAGCTGGTGCGGATAGTCGTCGATGCGCTCCTCGGGCGATGGGATTCCGACGAGCTTCAGCATGTCGATCGCGATGGTCCGCGCCTCGGACTTCGACTTCTTCTGATGAAGCCGCACGGCCTCACCGACCTGATCGCCGACGGTGAATACCGGGTTCAGCGACGTCATCGGCTCCTGGAAGATCATCGCGATCCGGTTGCCGCGGATCTTGCGCATCTCCGCCGGCGTCAGCGTCATGAGATCCTTGCCCGCGTACTTGATCGACCCGGAGGCGATCTTGCCGGGGGGCGTGGCGATCAGCCGCATGACCGAGAGCGCCGTCACGCTCTTGCCGCTACCCGACTCGCCGACCACGCCCAGCGTGGTCCGGGCCGGGATCGCGAACGACACCCCGTCCACCGCGCGCACGGTCCCTGCATCCGTCCGGAACTCCGTGACCAGGTCCCGGATCTCGAGCACCGGCTCGGCCATGTGGACGAGAGCGTACCTCACGAGTACGGTGCAGTGTCCCCGATGGACGCAGTAGACGAAGAGCTTGCCCGCCTGGGAGTGATCCTGGTCGAGGACGGCGTCCTCCGGCGGATGATCAAGAGCCATCACAAGCTCCGCGGCGTCGGATTGCGCGTTCCGCACGACCACTGCTTCGTGATCCCGAAGGCCGCCCTGCCTGCCGCGCTCGTCCGGGCCGACCTGCCCGACCGGGTCATCCTGATCACCGGAGACCGGGCGAAGCTGCTCGCCGCGAAGCCGACGGAGCTGACCGCGGCGTGGCGCGCGATCTTCCACGCGCGGGTCCACCTCGCGCTCGACGAGCTGGTCGGGCGCGGCGCGCTGACCACCGCCGGGATCCGCGAGCGCATCGATGCCATCGGCCAGACCGAGTTCGACGAGATCCGCTCGGTGCTACGGCAGGAGGACCTCCTGGTCCCGCCCACCGACGAGACCGTGATCTATCTCGAGTTCGTCGCGCTCTACCTCGAGCTCTCGCGGTTCCAGCCCCGGGCCCTCGAGCACACGTTCCCCGCGCTCGCGGATCTCGCCGCGGTCAACGCCACGATCGGCCGCGATGTCGATGCCGATGCGCTGTTCCGGGCCTCGCGGCCCGCGCGCGCCCCCCGCGCTCCGACCATCGACACCGTCGAGGAGCCCGATCCCTACGCGGCCTCTGGCAAGCTCGAGTTCGCGGATCGTTCCGCACGCAAGGATGCGGCGCGGGCGCGCAGGAAAGGCAACCTCGCGCGCGCGGCGATCTATGCGGCGCGCGCGGGTGACCTGCCGGGCGCGCGCACCGATCTCGAGGCGCTCGTCGAGAGGCTCGCGACGTCGCTCGGGAAGCCGGCCACCGATGGCTGGGTCGATGCGCTGCTGCCCGTGGTCCACTTCGCGGGCACCCAGCGGTCGCTGCAGTTCAACATCGGTGCGCGGCTCCTCTATGACCTCCAGGCGGCCTGCATCGTCGCCGAGCACGAGATGAAGGTCGTCGACGTGATGAGCTGGGTGCTCTCGCTCGGCAAGCGCAAGGTCGTACGGTCGCTGCCGGCGACGCGCGAGGTGCGGATGGCGAAGAAGCTGCACCAGGCGAACGAGAAGGTCGCCGCGTGCGAGCTGTCCTCCGCCGGAGAGCGCGACCGGCTCGCCGTGGTGCTGCACGCGATCACGAAGCGCGGCGACCACAACGTGCGCGAGCAGCTGCGGCCGAAGGTCGAGGCCACGCTCGATGCGGTCGGTCTGCAGCCGCACTCGCTACCCGAGCGCGTGGCGCAGAAGAAGCTCGTCGACGAGCTGCTCGATCGCGCCGTCGCGGTCGGCCGGCTGACGCTCGCCGATCTTCGCGATGCGATCTCGAAGAACGATCTCAAGATGCCCGACCTCACGCTCCTCGAGTTGAAGTCGGGTGATCAGATCCTGCAGGCCGATCGGATCCTCGAGGGCTCGATCGACGGCGTGTATCGGAGCGGTGAGATCTATCTTCGGTTCTTGCAGAAGCTGTCGTCGCTGCTGTTCGGCACGCCGCTCGGCCGGTTCCTCACGCTGTACGCGTTCCTGCCGCTGCTCGGCTCGCTCGCGTTGGTCGAGGGGCTGCAGCACATGATCGGCCCGCTGGTTCACAAGATCTGGGGCGTGCACCCGCAGATCTCGTCGCCCTACACGCTCTACGGCGGCGCGGCGTTCCTGTTCCTCGTGCTGCACGTCCGGCCGTTCCGCCGGCTCGTATGGCTCGTGGCGCGCATGCTCGGCCGCTTGCTGCGGCTCGTGCTGTGGAGGATCCCGATCGGGATCTGGCGCCATCCGGTCATGCGCGCGTTCATCGACAGCCGGGTCAACCGCTGGCTGATCCGGCCGGCGATCCCCGCGGCGATCGCCCTGCTGTTCACGTTCTCCCTCGAGGACTGGGCGCGCTGGCTGGTCGCCGGTGTCGTGTTCCTGTCGTCGGCGTTCAGCTTCAACTCGAAGTACGGACGGATCATCGAGGAGCGCGTCGCCGACTGGCTCGTGCTCTCGGGGAAGCAGTTCACCACGCGGATCCTCCCCGGCCTCGTGAAGATCATCCTCGAGTTCTTCGCGAAGCTCGCCGACCTCGTGGACCGCGCGATCTACCGCGTCGACGAGCTGCTCCGATTCCGGCAGGGCCAGTCGATGCTGAAGCTCGTCGTCAAGGGCGCGCTCGGCACGGTGTGGTTCCTGATCGCGTACGTGCTGCGTCTGTACGTCGATCTGTTCATCGAGCCGACGACGAACCCGATCAAGCACTTCCCCGTGGTCACCGTGGCCGCGAAGATCATGATCCCCGTCATCCCATCGATCCTCTCCGGCGTGACCAGCGCGATGAAGGGTCTACTCGGCCCCGGGCTCGCGGCCGGGTTCGCCACGTTCACCGTGCTCGTGCTCCCCGGCCTCGCGGGCTTCCTCGTGTGGGAGCTCAAGGAGAACTGGAAGCTGTATCGCGCGAGCCGCCCGGCCACGCTCGAGGCGCTCGGCATCGGGCATCACGGCGAGTCGATGGTCGGCTTCCTGCGGCCCGGCTTTCACTCCGGCACGATCCCGAAGCTGTTCACGCGGCTCCGGCGCGCGGCGTGGCGCGGCGACGACAAGGGCATCGCGAAGCAGCACGAAGGTTTGCACCACGTGGAGGTGGCGATCGCGAGGTTCGTCGATCGCCAGCTGGTGTCGATGCTCATCGAGGTCGAGGCATTCCGCGCTACTGATGTCGCGCTGTCGCGCATCCACATCGGATCGAACCGCGTGCAGATGACCATCGTGTGCCCGAGCGTGGGCTCGGCGCCGGCGACCATCCGGTTCGAGCTGCAATCCGGTTGGATCGTCGGCGGACTCGCGGAGCCGGGGTGGATCACGCAGCTCGATGACGCGCAGCGCCGGATCTTCGAGATCGCGCTCGCCGGGTTCTACAAGCTGTCGGGCGTGGAGCTGTTGCGCGAGCAGCTCGAGCACGCGCTCAAGCCCGACGATGCACCCGCTCCGCCGTACGACATCGCCGACGAGGGCCTCATCGTCTGGCCCGGCGATGGCTTCGAGACCGAGGCGATCTACGACCTCCACGCGCAGCGGTCGATCCCGATCATGCGCGGCGCTCCGTATAGCGGGCAGATGTTCGACCTCGGCGGCCGCCACGCCCTGTTCGGGCGCGAGCCGCTCTACTGGTCGGTGTGGGCGACCACGTGGCAGCAGATCGCGCGCGGCGAGCAGCCGATGCCGATCATCGTCGGGCCGAGCCTGTTGCCGGGTTCGAATCAAACCTGACAGAAGGCTGTCACTTCGGGCAGGCATGTTCGGGTCATGACGAACACACTCGCGAAGAAGCATCCGGGTTCCTGCCACTGCGGCGCCGTGACGTTCGAGGCCACGATCGATGCCTCGAAGGGCTCGCGCTGTAACTGCACGGTCTGCACGAAGCTCAACCCGCTCGGGGCGATCACGAAGCCAGAGCTGGTCACGGTGACGAAGGGCCAGAGCGAGCTATCGAGCTTCGGGCGAACGCCGGCCGGCACGCGCTTCTTCTGCAAGCACTGCGGCGTCTATCTGTACTCGAAGGGCCATCTCGCCGAGATCGGCGGCGACTACGCCTCGGTCAACCTGCAGGCACTCGACGATATCGATCCGGCCCAGGTCACCACGAGGTACTGGGACGGTCGCCACGATAACTGGCAGGCCGGGCCGAGCCCGACGCCGTTTCCGATCACGGCTTGATGCCGTCGCGCGCGAGCTCGGCGGCGGTGGCCTCGACCGCCGTCTCGGTCTTCGGCGCGGCGTACCAGCCGGGATCCGTGGTCGCGTCGGCGAGGTGGTCGCGGATCTTGAGGATCGTGAACATGCCGCCCATCTCGATCACGCCGTGTGGCCCCTTCGCGCCGAGCATCGAGATCGAGTTCTTCGGCTGGTCCATGCGCATGTGCGACATCTCGCTCATGCCGTCCGCGCCCATCGTCATGTAGCCCGGGACCACGCGGCCGAGCTTGTCATCGAGGCCCTTCGTGTCGACGCCGATCAGGTTCGCGGCGTCGTGGCCCATCTGGTTCATCGCGTGATGGGTCATGTGGCAGTGCATCGCCCAGTCGCCGGCGGCGCGCGCGGTGAATTCGATCGTGCGCGTGGTGCCGACGGGCACGAGCACCGTGGTCTCGGGCACGCGGGCGGCGGCCGGGACCGGGCCACCGTCGGTGGCGGTGACCTCGAAGGCGTGACCATGGAGGTGGATGGGGTGGTGGTCCATCGGCCCGAGGTTCGCGAGGCGGATGCGGATGCGATCGCCGGTCTCGGCGAGCAGTGGTGCGGTGCCCGGGAACGCCTTGCCGTTGAACGTGAGCACGTTGAAGTCGTTCATCGCGAGCGGATCGGGCCGCGCGGTGCCGATCGGCACCTTCCACTCGTGCGTGAACATCGCGAAGTCCCGCACGCGCTCGGCGCGCCGCTTCGGATGCACCACGATCATGCCCATCATGCCGAGCGCGATCTGCGTCATCTCGTCGGCGTGCGGGTGGTACATGAACGTGCCCGCGCGATCGAACGTGAACTCGTAGCGGAACGTCTTGCCCGGTTCGATCGGTGCCTGCGTGAGCCCGGCGACGCCGTCCATGCCGTGCGGGACGAAGATGCCGTGCCAGTGCACGCTCGTGCGCTCGGGCAGCGCGTTCGTCACGTAGATGCGCACCCGCTCGCCCTCGGTCGCCTCGAGCACGGGCCCCGGCGTGGAGCCGTTGTAGCCCCACGCCTTGATCGCGAGACCCGGCGCGAGCTCGTGATCGATCGGCTCGGCGCGCAGGTGGAACACGCGCACGCCACCGACGACCTTCGAGGGCAGGAGCGAGCCGTTCGGCACCGTGACGTGGTCGGACACCGGAGTGGTCCCCCTGGCGGCGGCAGTGAGCACGCCCTGCGGCTTCGCGAGGATCAGCAGGCTCGAGCCGAGGACGGTGCGGCGAGAGATCGTCATCTAGTGCTCCTCGTCCTCGAGAGTGACGCCGCGGCCGAGCGCGGTGACCTCGGCCATCGCACGCCAGTAGCGGCGCAGCGCATCGAGATACTGACCGTGCCCGTCGACCAGCTCGCGCCGGGCCATCACGAGCGCGAACGGATCGGCGTCCATCGCGTTGTAGTGCTTGAGTGTCTCGTCGAGGATCTGCTGGCGCAGCGGCAGCACCACCGCGCGGATGTGCGTCGCTTCCTGGTAGGACGCGAGGGCCATCACGCGCGCCGAGCGCGCAGAGGCGCGCAGCTCGATCGCACTTGCCGCGAGCTCGTGCTCGGCGCGCCGCACCTCGGCGTTCGCGCGCATCCGCTCCCCGCCACGCCAGTCGAACAGCGGGATGCCGATCCGGATCATCGGGCCCACGGTGGTGCCGTGATCGCCGTCGTCGTGGACGGAGACGCCAACGCCGAGCTCGGGCAGCACGGTCCGGATCCGCTCGTCCCCGCGGCGATCGATCGCTCCGCCCACGCGCGCGCGGCCGGCGGCGAGCTCGAGGCTCGCGGTGACAGCGGTGGTCTCGAGGGCATCGAGCGAAGGGGGCGACGCCGGCAGATCCGCGAGGGCGCCGGCCGCGGTCCACGCGGTCTGCTTGCCGGAGAGTCCGAGCAGCGCATTCAGCCGCTCGCGCTTCGCTTCGACCTCGGCCTCGGCGCGGCCCACGTCGAGGCGTGCTTGCTCGCGCGCATCGCGATCGCGCGCCTGCGCCAGATCGCTGGCGTTGCCGGCGGCGTGCATGCGCTCGCGCACCGTGGCGGCGGCATCGGCGGCATCGAACGCCGCGCGCCGGAGCTCCACCGCCTGCTGCGCGGCGAGCACGTCGGCGAACGCGATCTCGACGCGTGCGACGAGCCGCAGCGCATGCGCGGACGCCATCGCCTGGGCCGCGGCCAGGCCGGCGCGCGCGGCGCCGCGTCGCTTGCCGCCGGTGATCAGGCCGAGCACGTTCTGCACGACATCGAGCTCGAGCTGGGTCTCGTTGCCGAACCGCAGGGCACCATCGATCTCCATCGGTCCGAGGCCGAGCGCCGCACCGACCTCACCGCCGGCGACGCCGAGCTCGTCAAGCGCCGCCTGCAAGCGCGCGCTGTTCGCGAGCGCGATCGAGACCGCCGCCTTCTGATCGAGCGGCGCCGCGAGCAATGCGCCGACATCCGCCCTCGGCTGCGGACCGAGCCGGCGCGCGATCTCCGCGTCGACGGGGCCGCGCACCTCGGACAGAGTCGGCGTGCAGGCCGCGAGCGCTACCGCGAGAAGGAGGAAGCGAGTCACGGCGTGTGATGGTGATGCGAGTGATCGGGCGGCGGCGCGGTGCGCAGCGCCGGGACATCGGGATACGCGATCACGCCCACGCGCAGGCTCGGCGCCACGCCCGCGAGCCGACCGACCTCGGCCTGCGCGCTCGCCGGGTGCGACGGTGCGATCGCGGGCGTGCTCGCGCAGCTCGCGAGCACGATCAAGATCAATGCATTTCGCACGTGGTCGAACCGGCCAGGTGTTTCACATGCATCTGCAGCTCGTCGAGCTGGCCGCCTTTGAACGTCACGCGCACGCCACCCGCGACCTCCGATACGCTCGCCGTGGAGCCCGGCGTGAACATCATCCCGAGGTTCTCCGCGGCGCCCTTGCGCTCGTTGTGCATCGCCGCCAGCGCCTGACCACGCGTGCGCACCAGGGCGGCATCGCCGGTGGTGACGAACACGAGCGATGGGCCATCGGCGGTGTCTTCGGCGGTGACCGCGGTGCCCGGCACGAGCAGCGGACACGTGGGATCGGTGGCTTTCTGCGCGTGATCATCGGGCGTCACGGGGGTCGGCTTCGCCGGAGAGCTGCAGCCGATCAGGAGCGCGATCGCGAGCGACTTCACGTGGTTGGTATCCCTCATGCCGGCACGTGTGCCAACCAACCCGGCGCGGTTTCAGACATGCGCCGTGCGCCCGGCCACGACCCAGCCGGTGACACCGCCCGCGACGAGCCCGAACACCACACCGACCGCGCCACCGAGCCCCGTGGTGCCGCAGCCGAGCAGACCGGTGAGCGCCGCCGTGGCGATCGCCGCGATCGCGAAGCTCCGCGGTGACTCGTCGGTGATGGCGCGATAGCCCACGAGCATGCCGAGCACGGCGCTGGTGCCGAGGCAGGTCAGCATGCATGGCCACGTCGCGCCCATATCGCACGACGGGCAGTGGCCGCCGTGGGAGAGCGAGAACACCACGCTCGGCGCGATCAGCGGCGGTAGTCCCGCGAGTACGCCGGCGAACGCGCCGCGGCGCAGTGCACCACCGCGCCAGCCGAGTGCACCGAGCGAGGCCACGAGGAGCGCCGCGATCGCCCACGACGCATCGGTGACGCGGTGCAGGCCGACGGCGAGGACGATCAGCGCCCCGGCGATCGCGATGCCGCGGAAGCCCGACAGCACGTGGGCGAGCTCGTACGCGCGACGCACGCGGCGAAGGGCGAGATCAGAGCGTGCCATGACGGGACCTCCAGGACGTACGAAGACGAGCGAGAGCGCGCTCGAGGCGCTTGCGGAACGTGGCGGGTGCGAGCGCGCAGCGGAGCGCCTCGTCGTCGGTGATCGAGGCAACGAGGATCTCGATGTCGCGCGGTGCGAGCGTGGCGAGCGTGGCCACCGCCGCGCGCACGAGCTCGCGCTCCTCGGCGATCGAGGCGCCATCTGCGATCGGCTCGGCGCGGTCCTCGATCGCCGTCTCGCCGCGACGCTGTCGAGATCGGCGCTGCGTGCGGCATTGCCAGGTCGCGAGCGTGAGCGCCCAGGTCAGTGCGTCGCGCTCGCGATCGAAGCGAGCGATCTGCGCGAACAGCTTCACCAGCGTGTCCTGCGCGGCGTCCTCGGCGAGCGCGGCGTCGCCGAGAAACCGCGTCGCGTAGCCGACCACGATCGGCCATAGCGCGTGAAACAA
The DNA here is from genome assembly GCA_038203335.1 of Haliangiales bacterium. Classification (GTDB taxonomy): domain Bacteria; phylum Myxococcota_A; class Polyangia; order Haliangiales; family Haliangiaceae; genus JABFXX01. Next base: position 27,808 of record JBBRED010000020.1, read on the forward strand.
CGGATCGATCGCCGCCCGGTCTCCATCGGCGGCGGACGCCATCCAGCGGTCGAGCTGTTGGCGGTCGAGGGCCACGTCAGTGAGCGCCGGCCATCATCGGGCACGGGCCCGTGCGCGGGCAGTGATCGCAGCAGCCCATCGGACAGGCCTGGCGGACGGTCGGGCTGGCGAACGCGGCGACCGGGACGAGCATCGCAAAGGCGAGGGAGACGGCGCGGAAGAGCTTCATGACTCCTGTAGGCGCGGGCCGGCCGAAGCGTGACACCCATATCCCGCCTCCTCGACAGCGCCGATCAAGGCCGGGACCGGGGAGCGCTCGGGGTCGTGGACCACCTTGGCCCGGTTCTCGGGCAGGTTGACCTCGACCGCGGTCACCCCCGGGACTCCCCGAAGTGCCTGGTCGACATGCTTCACGCAGCCGTTGCAGGTCATCCCATTGATGTCCAGAGTCGTGATCACGCGAGCACCGTAGCATGTCGAACCAGACCCACATCCTCGATCTTCCCGTGCTGGGGATGACGTGCGCCGCGTGCGTGCGTCGCGTGGAGAAGGCGATCGGTGCGGTCCCCGGTGTCAATAGCGCCGATGTGAATCTCGTGACCTCGCGCGCGCGCATCGACGGTGATCCCGATCGCGCGCTGCTCGTGGCTTCGATCCGGCGCGCGGGCTACGAGGTGCCGGCCGACGAGCTCGATGCGCCGGGCTCCGGTGGCGTGCGCCTGAAATCGATCGAGGCCGCGGAGCGCGACGACACGCGCGCGCTACGGCGCGACGCGACGATCGCGATCGTGCTCACGGTGCCGTTGCTCGCGATCGCGATGGCGCACGGCGTCATCGAGGGGACCGCCAGCGTGGTCGCGCAGCTCGTGCTCGGCACGCTCGTGGTGCTCGGCCCCGGCATGCGCTACTTCCGCGGCGGTGCGATCGCGGTACGCCACGGCGCGCCCGACATGAACACATTGATCGCGCTCGGCGCGGGCGCCGCCTGGCTGTCCTCGACGATCGCCGCCGCGCGCTGGCTCGCGGCGCCGCATCCGCACATGCCCGCGCTGTACTTCGAAGCCGGCGCCGCGATCGTGGCGTTCGTGATGTTCGGCAAGCTGCTCGAGGCACGCGCTCGGTCGCGACTGACCGATGCCGTGCGCGGCCTGCTGTCGCTCGCGCCGGTGAGCGCGCACCGGATCCGCGACGGCGCCGAGGCCGACGTCGATCCGGCGGAGCTCGCCGCCGGGGACGTGATCGTGGTGCGGCCGGGCGAGCGCGTCGCCGCCGACGGCACGGTGATCGAGGGCCGGTCCGCCGTCGAGGAGGCGATGCTGACCGGCGAGCCGATGCCCGTCGACAAGACCGAGGGCTCACCACTCTACGCCGGTACGCTGAACCACCACGGCGCGCTCACCGTGCGGATCGCGCGCGCCGGTGCGGACACGGCGCTCGCGCGGATCGCGCGCGCGGTCGAGGATGCGCAGGGCAGCAAGGCGCCGATCGCGCGGCTCGCCGATCGCGTGAGCGCGGTCTTCGTGCCGATCGTGCTCGCGCTCGCGGCGGTGACGTTCGGCGCGTGGATGCTCCTCGGCCTCGGCGGGGACCTCTCGCTCGAGCGCGCGATCGCGGTGCTCGTGGTCGCGTGCCCGTGCGCGCTCGGCCTCGCGACCCCGGCGGCGGTCGCGGTGGGCACGGCGCGCGGCGCGGAGCTCGGGATCCTGTTCCGTGGCGCCGCCGCGCTCGAGATCGGCAGCGCGATCGACGTGGTGTGCCTCGACAAGACCGGCACCCTGACCGCGGGCACGCCGACCGTGGTGCGCACGATCGGCCGCACCGTGACGGCGGGCGAGCTGCTCGCGCTCGCGGGCGCCGCCGAGCAGAGCAGCGAGCACCCGCTCGCGCGCGCGATCGTCGCGAGTGCGCACGCCGGACAATGGGGTCGGACCCCATTGTCGGACGCGTCGCTGCTACCGGCGACCGAGGTCGTCGCGGACCCGGGCGGAGGCGTCACCGCGCTCGTCGACGGCAAGCGGATCATCGTCGGCTCGCGCGACTTCCTCTCGCTCGCGGGCATCGAGGTCGGCGACGACGGCGACGTCCCGGCGGGGGCATCGATCTGCCACGTCGCGATCGACGGGGTGTACGGCGGCCTGATCGCGGTCGCGGATCCCGCCTCGCCCGCGGCCGCGCCCGCGATCGCGGCGCTGAAGCAGCTCGGCATCACGCCGGTGATGATCACCGGCGATCGCGCCGAGGTCGCGAACGAGCTCGGCCGCGCCGTCGGCATCGCGCGCATCCATGCCGGCGCACGCCCCACCGAGAAGGCGGCGCTGGTCCGCGCCGCGCGCACCGGCGGTCATCGGGTCGCGATGGTCGGCGACGGCATCAACGATGCGCCCGCGCTCGCCGCCGCCGACCTCGGCATCGCGCTCGGCTCGGGCACCGAGATCGCGGCCGCCGCCGCCGACGTCACGTTGCTTCGCGGTGGCATCGCGGCCGCGCCCACCGCGCTCGCGCTCGCCCGCGCCACGCTCCGTGTGATCCGCGGCAACCTCGTCGCCGCGTTCGCCTACAACGCCGTGTGCATCCCGCTCGCCGCGCTCGGCTATCTGTCGCCGGTGCTCGCGAGCGCGGCGATGTCGATGTCGAGCGTCAGCGTGCTGCTGTCATCGCTACGGCTGCGCCGGTGGCAGCCCTGACAACCAGGAACCGCCCCCATCGGTGGAGAATTCACCCACCAGCACGCGTGGTTAGCACTACGATGCGAGCGTGGATGACCCCGTACTGGACCTGACGCACGATCACGGCGAGATCAACCGCCTGGTCCTGAACGTGGCGAGCGGGCTCCGGTTCGCCGGCGCCGCGACCACGGTGCCCGAGGAGGTCGTGGTCGCGCTGGGCGAGCTGCAAGACCTCCTGTTCACCCACTTCGCGCGCGAGGAAGAAGCACTGTTCCCGTTCATCGCCGAGGCGATTCCCGAGCTTGCGGCGGAGATCGACGCGCTGTTGTTCGCGCACGACAGCCTGTGCGGGCTCGTCGCGCGCCTCGTGCACGTAGCCGGTTCGCCGACCGCTCTCGCGCCGCTGTTCGCACGGTTCGAGACGGCGTACACGGCGCACTCGCGCGGCGAGGCGGCGTTCCTCGGTGCGTTGAACGCCCGCCTCGATCAGGCGCAGCGCAGGAAACTCGGCGCGCTCGTCGCCTCCGTCTAGCGGTACGATGGTCGGATGCGGTTGCTGAGCACGCTCGTCCTGGCCGCCGCCGGTTGCGGCTTCCAGGTCGGTGCCGGTCCGATCGACGCCGCGCTCGACGACGTCACTGCCCTGCGCGACGCGGTCGACGCACCGCAGGACAGCTTCATCGCCACGACCGAGTGGTCACGACGCAAGACGATCACGATCGACAGTGCGAAGGTCACGGGCGGCCCGCACATCCGGTTTCCGGTCCTGATCTCGCTCGCGAGCGATCCGGATCTCGCGGCCGATGCGAACGCGAACGGCGGCGACATCATGTTCGTCGCCGACGATGGCGTGACGCGGCTGGCGTATCAGCGGCAGCGCTACGTGGCGGCGACCGGCGAGCTCATCGCGTGGGTCAACGTCCCCTCGCTGTCGTCCACCTCGCCGACGGTGATCTACCTCTACTACCGAAACCCGAGCGCGCTCGATCAGTCCGATCCGGCGATGACCTGGGGAGCGTCCTACCGCGGCGTGTGGCACCTCGACGAAGCGGTCGGCGGCAGCAACTCGATCAAGGACTCGACCCCGAACGCGAACCACGGCACCGACCTCGGCGGCGTCACGCTGAACACGGCGGGCATGGTCGGCCGCGCCGCCACGTTCGACGGCACCGACGACCGGATCAGCATGCCGGATAGCGTGAGCCTCGACGGCACCGCCGCCGCCGGCACGCTCGCGATGTGGGTGAAGTTCGTCGACCCGAGCAACGGCAAGGTGCAGCTCGTGATGAGCTCGAGCAACGCGTTTGGCGGCGCCTCGAACGGCTACTCGTGGTCGGTACAGGGCGATGGCGATCACTACTTCTATCCGTGGGTCGGCAACGTGAACGACTACAACCTCGTTCCGAATCCGTTCACGAACAACGCGTGGGCCTACGCGTGCGTGACCTGGTCGTTCGCGAACCGGGAGGCGAGGCTGTACGTCAACGGCGCGTTCATCACGCCGACCGTGCTCAACGTGCCCACGCTGTGGACGCAGCAGGCGCAGCCGGCCGCGTGGCTGTGGGGCGGCAACCCGGGAGATCCAGCGCCCACGTTCTTCGCCGGGCAGCTCGACGAGCTCCGCGTGTCCTCGCAGGTCCGCGGGCCCGGCTGGATCCAGACCGAGTATCGCAACCAGAGCTCGCCGCAGACGTTCTACGCGGTCGGCCCTCCGACCACGCTGTAGACCGTATCGGCCGTGCTAGCGTGCCGTTTCCCGTGATGGCCTCTCTCGGCGGCATCGTGCTCGGCCTCCTGGTCGGGATCCGCCACGCCTTCGAGCCCGATCACCTCACCGCGATCTCGAACCTCGTGGTCGAGGCGAACGACGCCCGTCGCGGCGCCCTGCTCGGTGCGATCTGGGGGCTCGGCCACACGCTGTCACTGCTGATCGTCGGCATCGTGCTGCTGGTGCTCGGCGTGGTGCTTCCCACCGCGGTCGCCGCGGGCTTCGAGTGCGCGGTCGCGCTGATGCTGATCGTCCTTGGCGTGCGCTCGATCGTCCGCGCCGCGCGCGCGATCGACGGCCCGATCACCGCGCACCGTCACCGCGAGCACGAGCACGAGCACGCCGCCAGCACCGCGCACCTCCACCTCGGGCGCACCACGTTCGCGTGGCGGCCGCTCGCGATCGGCCTCGTGCACGGGCTCGCCGGCAGCGGCGCGCTGACCGCGCTCGTGTTCGCCGAGTTGCCGGGCAACGCGCTGCGGATCGCGTACATCACGCTGTTCGGCGCCGGCTCGATCGCCGGCATGGCGATCGCCTCCGGCGTTGCGGGCGCATCGCTCGGCGCGATCGCACGCGGGCCGAGGACGCGCCGGAGCCTCGCGCTCGTCACCGGAATCGTCTCGGTCGCGGTCGGAATCGGCTGGGGGATTCCCATGGTCGGCATCCTCGCCGGCTGAGCGTGTTATAGGTCGACCAGCGTCGAATGGGTGCAGCGAGCTTCGCTGCAGGCTCCGTGCTGGTCGGGCCGCCAGCACATCTCCCCGGATAGGGCCCGTACCATGTTGCTCGTTGTTCTGTTTGCCCTCGGCTACGTCGCCATCGTGTTCGAGCACGGGCTGGGGATCAACAAGGCGGCATCGGCGCTGTTGACGGGGGTCGCGTGCTGGACCGCGTACATCGTCACCGGTGACCACCACGTCATCGGCGAGTCGCTCGTCCACCAGATGGGCGACCTGTCGGGAATCCTGTTCTTCCTGCTCGGTGCGATGACGATCGTCGAGTTGATCGACGCGCACGATGGCTTCGAGCTCCTGACGTCGCGGATCCACACCCGGTCGAGGCGGCGCCTGCTCCTCATCGTCTCGATCGTCTCGTTCTTCCTCTCCGCCGTGCTCGACAACCTGACGACCTCGATCGTGATGATGTCGCTCGTCCGCAAGCTCGTCCTCGACGACGAGGACCGGATGATCTACGGCGGTGTGGTGATCGTCGCGGCCAATGCTGGCGGCGTATGGTCGCCGATCGGCGATGTCACCACCACGATGCTCTGGATCGGCGGTCAGATCTCGACCGGCGCGGTGGTCCGCCACCTGATCGTCCCCGCGCTCGTCTCGGTGGCCGTCCCGGTACTGTGGCTCGGCCTGCGGATGAAGGGCACGTGCGTTCGCCCCGCTCCCGAGACCCCCACGGATTGCCGGCCGACGACGACGTTCGAGCGCCGGATCGTCCTGATCGTCGGCGGCGGAGTCCTGTTGTTCGTCCCCGTGTTCAAGACGATCACCCACCTGCCGCCGTTCATGGGCATCCTGCTCGGCCTCGGCGTGCTGTGGACGGTCACCGAGGTGATCCACAAGCGCAAGAACGACGAGGCGCGCGACGTGCTGTCGGTCGCGGGAGCGCTGCAGCGCGTGGACACCCAGAGCATCCTGTTCTTCCTCGGGATCCTGCTGGCGATCGGCGCGCTTCAAAGCTCCGGGTTGCTCGCGTCACTCGCGCATCAGATGGACGAGACGATCGGCAACGTCGACGTGATCACGATGTCGATCGGAGTGACCTCGGCCGTGGTCGACAACGTGCCGCTGGTCGCGGCGGCACAGGGCATGTACTCGCTCGCGCAGTTCCCCCACGATCACCACTTCTGGCTGTTCCTCGCCTACTGCGCGGGGACCGGCGGCAGCATCCTGATCATCGGCTCTGCCGCGGGCGTGGCCGTGATGGGCATGCAGCGCATCACGTTCGGCTGGTACGTGAAGACGCTCTCGCTGCCCGCGCTGCTCGGATTCTTCGCCGGCGCGGGGACCTACCTCGCGCTCGCGCAGCTATGACTTCGGACCGCAGGTCCCGAGCCCGGGTGGGATCGCGACCTGGAACTTCGCTGGGTTCGTCAGATCCGGGTTCACCGTGCGCTCGCCCCAGTCGACGAGCAGATCGGCGGCCTGCGTCGGCGCCTTGAACCGCGTCTTGCCGGGGAGCCGGTGCTCGGCGCCGCTCGGATCGGCGACGTTGCCGAAGTCCGCATTCTCGATCGACCACACCGTCTTGCCGGCCGGATCCTTGAGGTCGCTCGCGATCACGTCGAAGTGACCGCCGCGCATGTCGAGCTCGATGGTCTGCGTACCCTTCGGCCCGGTCAGCGTGGCCTTCTCGTGCCCGGTCTTGCTGTCGAACGTCACGCTCGCCGCAGTCCCGGTGACCGGGACGCTGCCGACGGCGAAGTAGATGAAGTCCTCGGGCTCGACCTCGAGGTGGAGCAGCGCCGCGATCGACTGGCGATCGCACGGGCCGGTGAGCTGGCAGTTGTTCTGCTTGTCCACGTACGCGAAGTTCGTTCCGTCGCACGCCATGTCGGCGAGCACGTCTCCGCCGGCGGGCGACAGCGCGTTGAACCGGACCTTCTTGCCGATCGTGCCCATCACGAGCACGGTGCCCTTCACGCGGTCCTTGCCGAGCCAGTAGTCCATCGTGGACTCGGCGGTGAACGCGGTGCGCGTGGTGTGATCCTTCTCGATCCGCGCGACGATCTCCGCCGCCTTCGGCTCGGGATAGTCCCGCTTGGTCCCGGTGTTGCCGCCGGGGCACGCGGCGAGGAGAGGAACGACGACCGCGGTCAGCGAAGCGAAGCGCATGTGCAGGTGATAACAGACGCGCGCGAGAGATTCCTTCCCGCGCGTGCTCGGTGTCACCTGTCGCATTCGCGCCACACTGGGGCAATTCAGGACATCACGGCGGAGAGCGCGCGCGTCTTGCGCGCGGGGAGCGAATCGATCGCGAACGCGCCGGGTCCGATCGCCCACTGCACGCCGAGCGCGGCGATCAGGAACGCCGGGTACTCCCAGCCGCCGCCGGGCGCCGTGAAGCTCCATCCGTTGCCGAGGTGAGTCTTCAGCGCGCCGAGCATCGTCGGCACCAGCAGCGCCGCGACCCAGCGCACGCGGAACCCCGCGATCAGCGCGAGGCCACCGAGCAGCTCCGCGGCGAATACCGGGTACACGGTCCAGCCCGGGAAGCCCTGGGCGAGGAAGAACTGCTCGGTTCCGGCGAACGTGAAGATCGTCGCCTTCGCGTAGGCATGCGCGAGGAACACCACGCCGAGCGCGATGCGGAGAACCAGGGGGCCATAGGATGCGTAGCGATCGTGGTTGGTCGTCATGCGCCTCATCATGGGCTGTGCACGTCTGCTGCGTCAGTCCGCCATTTCGCAGTATGCTCCTGCATAAATGCACAACCTCCAATGGACCGACCTCCAGCACGTGCTCGCCGTCGCCGAGGCGGGCTCGCTGGCCGGGGGTGCGCGCCTGCTCGGGGTCAACCACACCACCGTGCTGCGCCGGGTCACCGCGTTCGAGGCGCTGATCGGCGTCGCGCTGTTCGCCCGGTCACCGGCCGGTTACGTGCTCACCGCTGCCGGCGAGGAGATCGCCGCCGCCGCCCGCTCGATGCAGGACACCGTGCATCAGGTCGAGCGCACCGTCGCCGGTCGTGATCTCCGCCTGACCGGCACCGTGCGCGTGACCTCCGCCGACACACTCGCCGCCTCGATCCTGCCCGCCGCGTTCGCCTCGTTCACGCGCACGCAGCCTGCGATCGCCCTCGAGTTGACCACGACGAGCACGATGGCGAACCTCTCGAAGCGCGACGCCGACATCGCCGTGCGCCCGACCGTGAAGCCGCCGCCGAACCTCGTAGGCCGGCGCGTGGCGACCGTGGCGATCGCGCTGTACGCGTCGCCTGCCTACCTCGCCCACTCGCCCGCGCGCCGCGCGCTCGACAAGCACGCGTGGCTCACCCCCGACGACAGCCTCGCGAGCACCACGATCGCGCGCTGGTTTGCCCGCGAGGTCTCGGTCGCGCCGGTGCTGCGCGCCGACACGCTGACCTCGCTCGCGTACGCCGCGGTCGCGGGCCATGGCGTGTGCGCCCTGCCGTGCTACCTCGCCGATCGCCACCCCGGCCTCGAGCGGGTGCGAGGCCCGATCGCGGAGATCGCGACCGAGCTGTGGGTGCTGACGCACGAGGATCTGCGCGGCACCGCACGCATTCGTGCGGTCATCGATCACCTCGTCGCGGCGCTCGGCGCGGAGAAGGAATTGATCGAGGGCCGCGACGCTAGGTGAGCGTTGCCGTCAGGAACGCGAGCGTATCCGCGACGCGCTCGACCTGCGACTTCACCATGTCCGCGCCGCCGTGACCGGCGTTGCGCTCGATCCGCAGCAGGATCGGCGCCTCGCCCATCTGGTTCGCCTGCAGGATCGCGGCGAGCTTGCGCGCGTGCAGTGGATCCACGCGATCGTCGTGATCGGCCGAGTCGAACAGCACGGCCGGGTAACCGCGCGGGCCGGCATCGACGGCGAGGCGGTAGGGCGAGTAGCCGTGCAGCACCTTGAACTGCTCGGCGTCCTCGGCCGAGCCGTACTCCGGGATCCAGGTCTTGCCCGAGCCCGAGAGGTGGTAGCGCAGCATGTCGAGCAGCGGGACGGCGCAGATCACCGCGCGGAACAGATCCGGGCGCTGGGTGGCAGCGGCACCGACGAGGAGGCCGCCGTTCGAGCCTCCGGAGATCGCGAGATGGCGCGGGGAGGTCCAGCGCTCGGCGATCAGAAACTCGGCAGCGGCGATGTAGTCATCGAACACGTTCTGCTTGGTCAACAGCATGCCCGCGCGGTGCCAGTCCTCGCCGTACTCGCCGCCGCCGCGCAGGTTCGGGATCGCGTACACGCCACCGCGCTGGATCCACACGGCGCGCGACGACGCGAACGCCGGCGTCATGTTCACGTTGAAGCCGCCGTAGCCGTAGAGGATCGTCGGGTTCGTTCCATCGTGCACGGTGTCCTTGCCGTGGATGAGGAACATCGAGATCTTGGTGCCGTCCTTCGACGGGTAGAACACCTGGGTCGTGACGAGCTGCGAGGTATCGATCGGCAGCGTCACGCGCGTCCACTCGGAGACGTCGCCGGTCGAGATCGAGGTCTTGTAGATGACCTGCGGCTCGGTGAACGACGTGTACGCGAAGTAGCCGGTGTCCTCGTCGGGGTTGCCGCTGATGCCACCCGAGGTGCCGAGCGGAGGCAGCGCGATGGAGCGGAGGAACGCTCCCTCGAGATCGCGGACCTCGATCTGCGTCGCCGCGTTGCGCAGATAGGTCGCGATCAGGTGCTCGCCGACCACCGACGCGCTCTCGAGCGTGGCCTCGCTCTCGGGGATGATCTCGCGCCACGCGCTGCGCTCGAGGTTCGCCGGATCGACCTTGAACACGCGGTAGCGCGGCGCTCCGTCGTTGGTCGTGATGTAGAGCTGGTCGCGCCACACGTCGGCCGCGAACGTGGCGTCCACGCCCTTCACCACCGCGCGCCACGGCGAGCCGGTCACGCGCGCATCCTTGAGATAGACGTCGGTCGAGCTCCAGCCGTGCGAGATGTTGGCGATGAGCCAGTGGCCATCGAACGAGACGCCGCCGGAGAGGAACGTCTGCGGGCTGCCGGTGCGCTCGTGGATGACGGGATCGCTGGCGGGGTCGCTGCCGAGCGCGTGGTAGCGCAGCTCGGCGAAGCCCGGTCGATCCGCGATCGTCACGTCACCGCCGATCGGCGGGACCCACGTGTAGTAGAAGCCGGTGCCGTCGGGGGTCCACGAGGCTCCCGAGTACTTCGTGCCGTCGAGCGTATCTGCGAGGTCGGTGCCGGCCACGATGTCGCGGATCTTCGTCGTGGTCTCGTCGGAGTTGTTGAGCTTCACCGAGTACGCGACGTACGCGCCATCGTGGGTGGGCCACCAGCCACCGAGACCGATGCTGCCGTCCTCGCTCCACGCGTTCGGGTCGAACAGCACGTTCTCCGCCCCGTCCTCGCCCTGCTTCCAGTAGACGATCGTCTTCTCCTTGTCCGCGTGCTTGCGCGTGTAGAAGTAGCGACCCTGGCAGTGCGCCGGCGCGCTGACCGCATCGTAGTAGAACAGCTCGCGGAAGCGCGCGGCGAGCTCGTCGCGCCCCGGCAGCTTCGCGAGCGCCGCACGCGTGTACTCGTCCTGCGCGCTCATCCATGCCTGGACCTCGGGAGCGTGCTCGTCCTCGAGCCAGCGATACGGGTCCGAGACGGTGACGCCGTGCAGCGTCTCGGTGATCGCATCGGTACGGGTCGCAGGAGGAGTGGCCATTGAACGAATCCTAGCCGTACCATCGGGTCGTGATCATCCCGATCGGCCACGACCAGCAGGTCTCGCGCTATCCGTGGGCCACGATCACCCTGATGGCGCTGTGCACCATCGTGCAGATCTACACCACCGCCGCCACCCCGAGTCAGCGCGAGATCGGCCAGGCGCTGGCCGAGGTGGAGACCGCGCAGACCGAGGAGGAGGCCGCGGCCGTGATCGAGCAGGCGAAGGCGATGCTCGATCGGATCCCGATGTGGCGGTTCGGGTACCGCACCGGCGAGGCGATGAGCTATCGCATCCTCACCTCCGCGTTCGTCCACGGCGGCTGGCTGCACCTCATCGGCAACATGCTGTTCCTGTGGCTCGTGGGCTCGGCCCTCGAGGATCGCTGGGGCCGCGCGAAGTTCGTGGTGTTCTATCTGCTCGGCGCCATCGCGGCGACGCTGTGCTTCGACCTGACCTACACCGGGCCACCCACGATCCTCGTCGGCGCATCGGGCGCGGTGTCGGCGGCGATGGGCGCGTTCCTCGTCTACTTCGCGAAGACGCGGATCACGATCTGGTACTTCCTGATGATGCGGAGCGGGACGTTCCTGATCCCCGCCTACGTCGCCCTCCCACTGTGGCTCGCGGACCAGGCGCTGCTCGCCACGCTCGACAAGGGCGCGAACGGCTCGACGCCCGTCGCCTACGCCGCGCACTTCGGCGGCTTCGGGTTCGGGGTGGCGATCGCGCTCGTCGCGATCATGGTGTGGCCGCGCTCGGCCCAGCCCCGCGAAGACGACGATGGCGTGGTGGTGGATCGAGGCGACGATCGCGCCGCGCCGGCCGTGAAGGACGACCGCTACAGCCAGTGCCTCGCCGCGATCAAGAAGGGCGAGGTCGGGACCGTACGCACGCTTGCCTCGCGCGTGATGATCGATCTCGTGCGCGGCAAGGACAACGCGCGCGCGCTCCAGCTCTACCGCTCGGTGGCCAGCGCACGGTTCCCCGCGATGCCGTTCACGGACGGCGCGTTCGTCGCCGCCGCCGATGCCGGCGAGGCGATGCGCGACGAGCTGGTGTTCGTCGAGGCTCTCGAAGGTCTGCGCGCGGAGCATCCGGGCAGCGCGCAGGTCCCGAAGGCCCTGTGGCGCCTCGCGGTGTTCCACGGCCGCGCCGGGCGCGACGCCGAGGAGATGGAGCTGCTCACGATCCTCGCCGAGCGCTTCGGCCGCCACGAGCACGGCGCGAAGGCGGCCAAGGAGCTGGCGAAGCGGCGAGGCTAGCTACGGGTGAAGCACGATCGACTGCGCCTTCGCGCCGTCGAGCGGCTGCTCGAGCGTCACACCGTTCGCGGTCAGATCGAACGCGAAGATCGCGAGGTACTCGTCGGTGGTCAGCGTTCCCGGCGCATCGGCGGGCATGTGCTTCGTCGCCCATGCGAACACGTCGGCGGCGGTGTGGAAGTCCACGTCGCGCTTCGCACCCTCACGCGGCTTGAGCGGGAACGCCTCCTTGCCGACGACGGGCGGGCCCTTGTCGGTGCCCTGGCCGGCATCTCCGTGGCAGCTCGCGCACTTCGCGACGTACAGGGACTTGCCCTGCTCGATCTGCGCCGAGGCGGTGGTCGCCGGCATCGCCGGCTTGGGAGTCGAGGGGTTCTTTCCACCGCACGCGGCGGCGGCGAGGACAAGACAGACGAGGTGAAGCTTCATGACCGAGGGAGAGAGTCCGCGCCCAGAACGTTACTCATCACGCGCGCGGTGATCCGATCGCAGCGCGCGCCATCGAACCGGTAGACCTCCTGCGTGAGGTCGGTGAGCGCGGTGGCGATCGCCGCTCGCGCCCGATGCAGCCGCACGCGCACGGCCTCGGGGGACAGCCCGAGCAGGTCGGCGGTCTCGGCGGTATCGAGCTCGAGCACGTCGCGCAGCACCATGACCTCGCGGTTTCCCTGAGGGATCTGCGCGAGGCACTGCTCGAGCAGCGCGCCGAGCTGCGCGCGATCGATCTCGGTGACCGGCGTGACGTCGCTCGGCGAATCGACGACCTCGGCGATCACCGGCCGCTTGCGATTGACCGCGATCGCCTCGTGCACCGCGATCCGCGTCACCCACGTCGCGAACGAGGCGTCACCGCGGAACTGGGAGAGGTTCTTGTAGACGTTCAGCCACGCCTGCTGGAGCACGTCCTCGGCGTCGATGTCCGAGCGCGTGACGGCCCGTGCCGCACGGTACATGCGCTGGTTGTAACGGCGCACGAGCGGCTCGAACGCATCCCGATTGCCCGCGAGGACGGTCGCCACGAGATCAGCATCCGTCGTGTCGGCGTGCGCGAGGCTTCCCATATCCAACGGAGTGGCGGCCGGGCCGCGGCGTTACATGGATCCGTACGACGGGAGCTCGATGGTCCAGCGCCCGTCGGCCTTGACCAGCTCGATCCGCGAGCGGCCGGCCGGGGACACGACCTCGACGATCGCTCGATCGCCGCGCTCCTCGATCACCGTGATGTCGGTCGGCGGGGCCACGCCCTCGCTCGACCCGATGCTGACGAGATCCTTCGCCGTGTAGCGCGTGGCCGCGCCGACGAGATCCGTGGCGCGCTTCGCCTCCGCGTCGAGCCGGGTGCGCGTCGCGGGTGACAGCAGCAGAAACACGGTCTCGCGATCGCCGGTCTTCGCCGCTTGCAGCATCTCTCGCACCGCGACGTCGGGCCCGGGCGGCGTCACGCGACAGCTGCGTCCCGCGACCGCGGCCGCGAGCGCCATCGCCGCGAGCGCGCTCGCCACCGCGGCGACCGTGGAGCGCCGGCTGGTCAGGGCGAGACCCACTACGAGGCCGCCTTCGTCGGGCGCCACAGCCCGAGCTTCTTGTGCACCTCGCCGAGCGTGCGCTGCGCGAACGCCCGCGCCTTCTGCGCGCCCATCGCGAGCACCTCGTCGACCCGACCCGGATTCGCGACGAGCGCCGCGCGCCGCTCCACATATGCGGCGAAGTGCGCGTTCATGTTGTCGGCGAGCTTGCCCTTGCAGTCGACGCAGCCGATCCCCGCGGTGGTGCACCCCTCGCGCACCCACGCGTTGTCCTCGTCGGAGGAGAACTGCTTGTGCATCGTGCCGATCGTCGGGCAGTCAGCGGGGTCGCCGGCGTCCTCGCGGGTCAGGCGCTTCTCGTCGGTGGTCGCGCGCGCGAGCAGCTTGCGCAGCTGCTTGTCGTTGCCGAATACGCCGAGCGGGATGTGGTTGCCGAGCGACTTACTCATCTTCTGCTTGCCATCGAGGCCGACCAGCTTCGGGAGGTTCGTCAGCAGCGCCTCGCACTCGGGAAACACCTTCCCGAAGCGGTGATTGAATGCGCGGGCGATGTCGCGTGCAAGCTCGATGTGCTGGAGCTGGTCCTGGCCGACCGGCACCGCCTCGGCCTTGTAGAGGAGGATGTCTGCGGCTTGCAACACCGGGTATGTGAACAGACCGACGTTGATGTTCTCGGGCTGGTGCTCGCTCTTGTCCTTGAACTGCGTCATCCGCTCGAGCGCGCCCATGCCGATCACGTTCGCGAACACCCACGCAAGCTCGGTGTGCTCGGGTACGGATGACTGGAGAAACAGCAGCGATCGTTCGGGATCGATGCCGAGTGCGAGCAGGTCGATCACCATGTCGGTGACGCGACGGCTCATCTCCTTCGTGTCGTAGGTCTGGGTGATCGCGTGATAGTCGACGACGCAGAAGATGCAGCGGTACTGGTCTTGCAGCCTCACCCAGTTACGGATGGCCCCGAGGTAGTTGCCCAGATGGAGCTCCCCCGACGGCTGGATCCCCGAGAAGACCGTTTTCATCGGACTTCTGTGTACTTGTGGCACTAGAGACCGTCAACTACACTGTGAATGCTCGGGTGGCTTCACAGGTCGAATATCTGAAGCCTTAGGAGGCATGTCTATGCGTATGCGAACCGTTGCTCAATGGATCGGCGGCCTTGGACTCGTCCTGGCGGCCCAGGCCTGTGTTGTCCGCGAGACCACGCCTGTGAACAGCGGTTACGGGTACGGATACGGGAACGGGGGCGCCAGCGGATCGGTCGCCGTCGGCGAGCCGCAGAACTACACCGTCTCGAGCATGCCGCCGGAGCCGCTCTACGAGCAGATGAGCGTCTCGCCCGGCTACGGCAGCGTGTGGATCGATGGCTACTGGCACTGGAACCAGTACGAGTGGGTGTGGGTTGGCGGTCGCTGGGAGCAGCAGCAAGAGGGCTACCTCTACGTGCAGCCCTACTACGACTACTCGGGCAGCTCGTACATCTACAAGCCGGGCTACTGGTCGCGTCCTGATCGGGTCCCGTCGGGCTGGAGCATTCGCGATCACCGCGATGGTCGTCCGTCGGTCGTCGTTCCGCCGCGCGGTGGCTATCGCCCGCCGAACGGCGGCAATGGTGCGGGCCCGGCCGGCGGCTGGCGTCCGCCCGCAGGCGGCAACGGGGCCGTCGGTGGCGGTGGTGGTTGGGACGGTGGTCGCCCGAGCGGGCCGGCCAACGGCGGTGCCGGCTGGAATCCGCCGCCCGGCAATTCCGGTAATCCGAATCCTGGTGGTGGTGGCCCGGCGAACGGCTGGACTCCGCCGCCGCAGGCGCAGCCCGATGGTCCGCGCTATCAGCCCCCGCGCCCGCCGGGCAACGCGCCGCAGGCGCAGCCCGATGGTCCGCGCTTCACGCCGGGCAATCCGGGGAACGCGCAGCCCGCGCAGCCCACGGGTCGCCCGCAGCGCGACACGCGTCCGCCCGCGGAGACGCTGACGCCGCAGAACGACACGCGCGCGAATCGCCCGGCGCCCGCGCAGCCGTCGACGCCCGTGCAGCCCGCGGGCCCGGCGAACCGTCCGCGCCGTCGCTGAACGACCTGCGGCGTCGTTACTCGACGCGCAGCGCGCGCTCGAACTCTTCGGGGTTCGAGCTCGCGTAGATGGCCGTCTCCATCGAGATCAGGCCGCTGTTGACAAGATCGATGAGGTGCTGGTCGAACAGCTGCATCGAGTAGAGGTCGCGACCCTTCCGGATCAGCTCCGGGATATCGGCGAGGCGACCTGCGCGCACGCACTCGCGGATGGTGCGCGTGACGCGGAGGATCTCCACGGCGGGCAGCCGCCGGCGGCCATCCTTGCTCGCGAGCAGACGCAGCGAGACGATCGCCTGGAGGCAATCTCCGAGGCGATCGCGGACCACGTCCTGCGCATCGGTCTCGAACAGGCCGACGATGCGCTGGATCGTGCCGACGGCGTCGGGCGTGTGCAGCGCACTCAGCACGAGGTGGCCGGTCTCGGCCGCCTTGAGGCAGATCGAGGCGGTCTCGCGGTCGCGGATCTCGCCGACCATGATGACGTCGGGGTCCTGCCGCATCGCCGCGGTCATCGCATCGCGGAAGCTCTCGGTGTCCGCGCCGACCTCGCGCTGGATGATCATGCACTTCTGCGGCTCGTGGATGAACTCGATCGGATCTTCGATCGTGACGATGTGCGCGTGCCGGGTCTCGTTGATGTAGCGGAGCATCGCCGCCATCGACGTGGTCTTGCCGTTGCCCGTGGCGCCGGTGATCAGCACCAGGCCGCGCCGCGCATCGGCGATCTCGGAGAGCACCGGCGGCAGGTTGAGCTGCTCGATCGACAGCACCTGGATCGGGATCAAGCGCATCACGATGCCGACCGCTCCGCGCTGCCGGAAGATCGACGCGCGGAACCGGCCGCGCTGCGCGAGCGAGTAGCTGACGTCGATCTCGGTGAACCGCCGCGTGAAGTCCACGTTGATGTTGCGGTCCTCGAGGATCATCCGGGCGATCGCCTCGGTGTCCTGGGCCGACAGGGGCGGCACCTTGATCGCGCCGAGCAGCTCGCCATGCAGGCGATAGTGCGGCGGGTACCCGACCTCGAAGTGAATGTCCGAGACACCGCGTTCAATGCCGAACGCCAGAAGCTTGTGGAACGCGTTGCGGTCCATGGATCCGG
>JBBRED010000021.1:0-44319 GCA_038203335.1 Haliangiales bacterium
GCTCATCGCACGCCCCTACGGATCCGGTACACGTAGGCGAGGACCTCGGCGACGGCCTTGTAGAGGTTCGATGGAATGGGCGCGCCTTCCTTGACGACCTTGTGGAGCGCGCGTGCGAGCGGCGGGCGCGCCAGGATCGGCACGCCGTGCTTGCGGGCGATCTCGCGAATCTTCTCGGCTTGCTCGTCGAGGCCCTCCGCGACGACGATCGGCGCGCGGTCGCCGGCCTCGTCGTAGCGGAGCGCCACGGCGTAGTGCGTCGGGTTGACGATGACGACGTCGGCCTTCGCCACGTTCGCGGCCATCCGGCGCTTCGCGAGCTCCTTGGCCCGCTGCTTGCGCTTGCCCTTCAGCATCGGATCGCCCTCGCTCTCCTTGTGCTCGCGCTTCAGCTCGTCGGCAGACATCTTCATCTGCTCGGAGATCCGGCGGCGGGCGAGGATGTAGTCGATGGCACCGAGGGCAGCGAGCGCGCCGAGGACGAACCACAGCGCGCGACTGACGACCTTCCACGCCATCGCGCCGAGGCCGCCGGCGTCGATGCCGTGGCTGGTCATCGACGATCCGAGACCGAACCACACGATGGCGCCGACGAGGACGAGCTTCGCGATCGCGGAGCCAGTTCGGCGCACCATCGCGCCGAGGCCCCACGTGTTCATCATGTTCGACAGCGGATTGAGCCGCGACAGGTCGAACGAGATGCCCTTGAGCGCCGGCGGCCAGCCGACCTGGCCGAGCATCGCGATCAGCGTCGCGACGAATGCGCCGATCATGACCGGGCCCGCGGCCGACACGAACGCCTTCAAGCTCTGCGTCGGCAGCCACGACGTGTCACGGCCGTCGGCCGCGAGCGCCGCGTTGCGGGTCAGCTCGATGATCGCCTTCGCCGCCATCCCCGAGCACGCGACCAGCGCGATCACGCCACCGGCCAGGGTCGCCGCCGACACCATGTCCCGGGACAGCGCGATATCGCCGCGCTTCCGGAACTCCTTCACCCGCTTGGGTGAGGCCTTGTGGGTCTTCGACGGATCCGACACTCCGCCGAGGGGAATTGCAACGCCCTCGCCAGCGCAACCCGCGAGGATCGCTGGGCTTCAGAGCGTCAGCGAATCCCGATCACGTCAGAGCTGCCGACGCTGCGATGTAGGCAGCTGTGCGGACACGCGATGGTCACAACCGAGGAGTACGACCGCGCCGCGCTTCCTGATAGCGGCGATCGCGCTCTTGTTTGCCGGCGCGCTCGGTCTCCGACGGGCGGAACGTATCGGGCGTCCAGCGGATGAACGCGTTCACGGCGAACGAGAAGTTCGCAGCCGCCATCGCGTAGAACCGAAGCGTCGGGTAGTTCGCAGCGACGAGGAACCACACGAAGTAGAGCAGCGCCGATGGCCATAGCCAGACATCGACGGTGATGGTCAGCATCGTCGTGATGGTGCCCCAGTAGAAGATCATCATGACCTGCGACTCGCGCACCTCGAGACCGAGCGCCTGCGCGCCTTGCGAGATCACGATCTGGCCGGCGAACACGAACAGGCCGGTGACCGTGACCCGCCGGTTGAACGCCGTCGCACGCAGCGTGTTGCGCGCCCAGAACGAGAACCCGCCGAGGACGAGCAGCGAGACGAGCGCGATCAACGTGGCACCGCGGTGGGATTCGCTGGCGCGCGCCGAGAACCACAGCTCGTTCGCGAGCGGGAGGATCGCGAACGTCACACCGAGGATCACGGAGAAGAACGTGCGCGTGCGCCGGCCGAGCGTACGATCGTTTTCGGCATGGAGCTTCTCGAGCTCCGCCTGCTTCTTCGCCGCGACCTCGACGGCGGTGCGAGCGCGACCGAGGAGCTCGGCCGGTGGCGGCGTCAGCTCCCCGAGTAGCGTGACCGCGCCCTTCGGGTTTCCATCCGCGAGCTCGTATTCGGCGACGGCGGTGATCGCGGAGCTCAGCCCCGCGCGCGCATCGACGTTGTCGGGCCACACGGCGAGCGCCTCGTGGAAGCCGAACCGCGCCGCACCGAACAGGCGATAGATCTCCTCGTGACGATCGCCGGTCTGTGCGAGCACGTCGCGCAGCTCGCCGAGCCGCGTATTCGCTCGTGCCGCGAGATCCGCCGAGCCGCGATGCTCGAGGTAGCTCTGGATCGCGAGCCGCAGCGCGGCGACCGACTCGAACCGCTCCGGCGGCTGCTCGTGCATCGCGCGCAAGCAGATCTTCGCGAGCTCGGGCGGCGCGCTCGCGGGCAGCACCGGCGACGAGGCGATCACGCTCGCGATGATCGCGGCGGCGGTCTTGCCCTGATGCGGTGGGTGCCCGGCGATCAACTCGAACAGCACCGCGCCGGCGAGATACACGTCGGTGCGCTCGTCGATCGGTCGCCCGTCGGCCTGGCCGAGCATCTCGGGCGCCATGTAGTGCGGAGTACCGGCGAGCTGCGTCGCGTTGACCGCGAGCGGGAGCCGACCGCTGCCGTCATCGCGCAGACTGACCGCGATGCCCCAGTCGAGCAGGTACACCTCGCCGAAATCGCCGATCATCACGTTGCTCGGCTTGACGTCGCGATGCACGATGCCGCGGCTGTGCGCGTAGCGAAGCGCGTTGAGCACGGCGAGCAAGATGCCGAGGTTCCACGCGAGCACGTCCGTCGCGCCGAACCGCGTCTCGACCTCGGTCGCGTTGTCGAGGAGCTTGCTCCACTCGACCCCGGCGATCCGCTTCATCACGATCACCGGAACGCCGTCGGCATCGACCTCGAGGTAGTGCACCGGCACCACGTTCGGATGCTCGAGCGAGCCGGTGACCCACGCCTCGCGGAGGAGATCGATCACGGCGACCTGATCGCGACGGCCGGGCTTCAGGGTCTTGACCGCTACGCCGCGACCGAGCGCGACCTGCGTCGCGGCGCGGATCACCCCCATCCCGCCCTCGCCGATCACCTCGCCCGTCTCCAGCCGGCCCGTCGACGATCCGTCGGAGAGCTGCGCGAGGATCTCCAGCGCGCGACCGCCCGCGGTCGTGTGCACGGTCTTCGGGATGATCGTCGAGCGCGGGCTATCGTGCAGGGTCGCCAGCGTCTCCGGCGCCATTGTCTGCAGTAGGCCGATGTGGTCGTCGGTCGCGATCTGCGAAGCATACTGCAGGCGCACACCGCGCGCGGTCGCCCGCGGCCCGACCTGGCGCGGCAGTTGCTGGATCTCTGACCGTGCTTCGTCGCTTCGCTCCCCTGCTGGTACTTGCCGCGTTCTCGCGTGCGGCTGTCGCCGAGGTTGACGCCACGAATGACACCGAGGCCGAGCCGGTGTGCGGGAACGGTCAGATCGAAGGCACCGAGGAATGCGACGACGGCAACTCGCGTGATCACGACGGCTGTGACGTGGCCTGCCAGACCGAACCCCTGTGGGGTTGCGGAGATACCGTGCTCGCGCCCGCCGTCGAGTGCGACGACGACGGCGAGCTCTGCATGCCGACCTGTCAGGTCGATTCGTATTGACGCGCGAAGGCTTTGGCGGCGCCGGAAACCGCGGCGATCTGCAGCTCCTCGTCCGCGAATGACACAGAGGCGAGCTGCGCTGGCCCTATCGCGCGAACACGTTCGCCGCGTCTTGCGCGTGGCTCACGATCCCGCCGATCACGCCGCCGCTCGCGCCGAGCAGGACGACGCCGCCGATGATCAGCACGACGGAGAGCGAGATCGAGAACACGTTGATCGCCGGCGCTGCGCGGTTCATCACCGCGAGCCCGATGTTGCCGACGAGAGCAGCGAGCATCACGGGCGCAGCGAGCGACAGACCGTGCCCCATGGCCGCCGCGCCCTCGCGGAGCAGCTCGGGACCGAACGCGGCGAGATCGAGGATGTGCGCGGGCGCTGCCATGCCGCGGACGATCGACTCGAGGCCACCGACGGAGAGGAACGCGAGCGCGGAGATCGTGGTGAGCAGCGTGCGCACCGTGATCGCGGACTCACCGGCGTGCACGTCGTACTGCGACGCAAAGCCGAAGCCGAGCAACAAACCCATCAGCTGACCGGCCACAGCCGCGCGCGCCATGATGAAGCGCGCGGTCATGCCGGTGACGAGACCGACGCACAGCTCGATCGCGGCGACGAGGGGGAGCGACTCCAACGGGACGCCGGCGCGGTTCGAGGCGATGGCGCCGGTGATCACGAGGACGAAGATCACCTTCGCGCGCATCGGCACGCCGGTATCGCCGATCACGGGGGCGGTGGCGGTCAGCGCGGTGGCGCGGACCAGGGTGGCGAGGAACGCGCCGATGGTGGCGTCGTCGAGGGTCATGGGTTCGGAGGAGGCGCGAGCTCGACGGTGTGCTGCTGCGGCTGCGAGTGGGCGGTGAACGCCTCGGTGGTGAACTTGCCGAGCTTGTCGAGGACCCAGTGGCCTCCGAGGGCGAGCACCATGAGGGCGGCGGCGAGCTTCGGGACAAAGGTCAGCACGCTCTCCTGGAGCTGCGTCGCGGTCTGGATCACGGCGACGACGAGACCGACGACGAGGCCGGCGATCAGGAACGGGGCACTGACCGCGACGACGACCGAGAGGGCGTTGCGCCAGAGGTCGAGGATCGAGTCGGAGGTCATCTACGCGGCTCCGTGGAGGAGCGACTGGACGATCAGGTGCCAGCCATCGATCAGGACGAAGACGAGCAGCTTGATGGGCAAGGCCACGGTCTGCGGCGGCACCATGACCATGCCGAGCGAGGTCAGGATGGTCGCGGCGACGAGGTCGATGACCAGGAACGGCAGCAGGATGGTCAGGCCGATCTGGAACGCGGTACGGAGCTCGGAGACGATGAACGCGGGGATCAGGATGCGGAGCGGAACCTCGTCGGGCGAGGCCGGGCGAGCGTGGTCGGTGACCTCGTAGAACAGCTCGAGGTCAGCTTCCGACGTGCGCTTGAGCAGGAACGCGCGCAGGGGCGGCGCCGCGGCCTCGAGGGCATGGGCCTCGTCGAGCTTGCCGGCGAGGTAGTCCTTGCCCGCGGCGTCGTACATGTCGATCGCCACCGGCGCCGAGATGAAGATCGCCATGAACAACGAGAGACCGACGAGGACCTGGTTCGGCGGCGCCGACGGCGTACCGAGGCCCGTGCGCACGAAGCCGAAGACGACGATGAAGCGGACGAAGCAGGTGCAGGACAGGATGATCGCGGGGAGGAGCGTGACAAGGGTAAGGACGACGATCATCCCCACGGCGCCGCCCGGGCCAGCGCCGGCGGTCGGCGTCGCGCCGTGCGCGAGCTGAGCGACCTGATCCATCATCGACGCGCACCGGTCGCAGCGAGGATCTCCTTGGCCCACAGCTCGTCGGCGTCGACGTCATCGGTCGCGACGTCGTCGCTGACCAGCGGTGGCGCCGTGATGTTGCGCTGCGAGCGGCGCTCGCGGAGCTTGAGGATGCCGCCGACCGCGGGGCTCGACGCGCTCTTCTCGGTGCGGATCTCGCGGCCGCCTTCAGTGTGGGTATGCGCGGCGGGCAGCGGCGCGAACGAGACATCGTTCGTACCCGCGGCCTTCTTCCACTGACCGAGCATGCGAACCGCCTGCGGGGTGACCGCGACGACCATCTCGCGGCCACCAGCGGTGAACCACACGACCTTCGCTTTCCCGCCGAGGGACTTCTGCGCGATGACGTCGATCGTGGACATCACGCCCTGCTGCGCCTTGCGGCGGCGGAGCAGCCACACGCCACAACCGATCGCGGCGAGGCCGATCGCCCCGTACATCGAAAGCTTCTGCCACGCGTCTTCCTTCGCGGGCGCGGCGGTCGCGGGCGGCTTCGTCGTGGGAGCGGTGGTCGCGGCGACCGGCTTGGTCTCCGTCGCCGGCTTCGGCTCTAGGATCTCGGTCTTCGGCGCGACGGTCTCGACCTTCGGCTCGATCTTCGCCTCGACCTTCGCCTCGGGAGCCACCGGCGCGGGCGCGGTGATCGTGGCGATCGGCGGGGTGGCGGCGAGCTTCGCGACGATCGCGGCGGGCAGGGTCGGCTCGGGGAGCACGATCGCGGCGCCGTCGGCCGGCACGATCCGCGGGAACATGATGTGGACGTCGCTGCCGACCTGGATGGCCTGCGCGTACTTCGCGAGCGCCTTCACCTCGGGACGCTCGAAGCCGAGCTTGACCGAGAGGACGCGCTGCTCGTTGCCATCGAACTCGACGACCTTCACGGTCGTGTCGGTCGGCAGCACCTTGTCGGCGCGGGGGTGACCGACGAGCGGAATCTCGAGGCGCGAGCGGACCGGCGTGATCGCCGTCTTCGCCGCGGTGACGTTGTGCGCGATGACCTCGACGGCGGTGCCGCGGTCGAGGACCTCGAAGCTGGGGGCGCCCTCCGCAAATGCCGTGGCCGGAACAGCGATCAGGGTGAGGAGTGCAAGCCCCACGAGGGTGGGGCGCGCGGAGGTTCCATCGAGGCGCATCTCAGGAGTCCTTCCCGCCGATGAGCTCGACGATGCGGATGCCGCACTTCTCGCCGACGGCGATCGCCTCGGCGCGCGCGACCAGCCGGTTGTTCACGCGCACGTCGAGCGGCGCACCGGTCGGCGTATCGAGCGTGATGATCGAGCCGGGTCCGAGGTGGGCCGCGAGCTCGGAGAGGTTCATGCGGATACGACCGAGCTCCACGGTGACCTCGAGCGGCACGTCGTGAAGAAGCGCCTCGAGGGCGGCGGGGTCAAACGGTTCGGTCTGCGCTTCACTCATGACTTGATTCCTTGTCCGTGGACGACGGATTCGATCTGCACTGCGAGAACTCCGCGGCACACGATCGGCCGTGCCCATGCCTTCAAGACGCCCTCGCAATAAACGGGGACGCGCGAGTCGAAGAAGCCCTGCAGCGTGAACGTCTGCCCGGGATGCAGCTTGCGCATCTCGCGGAGCCGCAGGCGCAGCGTCCCGAGCTCGACGACCACCTCGACCGGCACGTTGCCGAGCGCCGAGGCGATGCGGAGCGCATCCGCCTTGAATGATGCGAGCGCCATCGGGCGCTGCACGAGAACTTCGGGCCGCACGTAGACGCTGACGCGGCCGCTGATCGCGCCGGAGAACGTCAGCGCCACGCGCACGACCGAGCGTGCCTCGATGATCCGCGCCACGATGCCGAGGTCGCTGGACGCCGTCATCTCCGACGAGAACACCTCTTTCCAGGAGGTGCTCCACGCGTCGAGCAGCGACTTTCCGGTCGGCTGGAACAGCCGCAGCGACACCAGCGACGGCGCCTTGTTCGGATCCGACGTCATCGTCGCGGCACCGCAGCGGCGCGCCGCGGCCACGTCGATCACCGCGCCGTGAACGGCGACGAGCATCTCGCCCTCGCCGGAGCGAAGGCCCGCGATCCAACCGCCGCGCAGCTCGTCTTTCGCGGACGTGCCATCGACGATCTCCGCGGTCACCACATCCAGCTGCCAGGTGCCCGGCAGGTGGCTCTTCAAGGTCTTCTGCGCGACGCGCACCGCGCGGTTCGCGAGTCCGATCAGGACGGGGCGCGCCGCATCGGCGATCCGGTCATCCGCGATCAGCGCGAGTCGGGTCGGCTCGTGGTCCACGGTGCCCGGTCCACGACGCACCGGCGACGTCTCGCGGATGGCGGCCTGGATGGCCTCCATCTCTTCGGGGTCGAGTAGCGCGTCGCTCACGCCGCCGAGTTTTGCAACCGAGGTGCCGCTCCAAGCCCTTGCTTTCGCTCGGGCCCTCGCCGTCAGGATCGCCAGCCTTGGCGCGACCACCGTCGGGGAACTGCCGTCCTACATCACGGCACAGGTCACGTTCGGCGAAACCGACGGCCGTGGCGCGCTCGGCACTTCTCGCATGTCGACGATCACGGTGGAGCTCCTCGCGGCACGGTCGCGGCGAACGGTCGACGCGCTGCCACGAGTCAGTCGCCGCATGAGGATTCGTTATGCCGCCGTCATGCTCGCTGCCTGTCACAGCACCCCCTCGGGGGCGCCGCAGCCCTACGTGGAAACCGTCGGTAGCGGATCCGGTGCCGCCGTCGACGAGATCACGGTCACCGTCTCCGCGCTGCGCAGCAGCGAGGGCATGGTGAGGTGCTCGCTCTACGACGACGATGCGGAGTTTCCCGAGTCGCCGAAGCACGTGGTCGCGCGCGCCGTGGCACGCCCGACCGGCACCAATGGCAGCTGCGTGTTTCGTGGAGTCACGCGCGGGCGCGACTACGCGATCGTGGTCCACCACGACGAGAACAACGACAACGTGTTCCAGAAGAGCGCGTTCGGGCTCCCCGAGGAGGGCTACGGCTTCTCGAACGATGCGAAGCCCCGGCTCTCCGCGCCGTCGTTCGGCGCGTGCAAGTTTCACTACGCGACCGGCGAGCTCGCGCTCGCGATCACCATGCGCTACTGAGCTAGCGCTTGAGGTTGTTGACGTCCGACATCATCTCGTCGGCCGTGGTCACGGTCTTCGCGTTCGCCTGAAACGCGCGCTGGTACGCGATCAGCGTCACCAGCTCGGTGCCGAGGTCCACGTTCGACGCCTCGAGGGCGCCGGAGACCAGCGAACCACGTCCGCCACCGCCGGCGACGTCGACGAGCGCCTGCCCCGACGTGTTGGTCGCCGAGTACATGCCGTCGCCCACGCGCTCGAGGCCTTCCTCGCTCGCGAAGTTGGCGAGCGCGACCTGCGCGATCGCGATCTTCTCGCCGTTGTCGTAGACGCCGGTGATCGTGCCGTCGTCGCCGATCGAGACGTCGAGGAGCTGGCCCGAGGCGCGGCCATCGATGTCGGTGGAGTTCGTCGTGCTGACGCCGGCGTCGGAGGTGCTGCCATCGAAGGTGAACGCGATGGCCTGGCCCGCCTGGGCGTTGACGAAGTTCGCGCTGGATGCGCCCGGCGTCTGAGCCGTCAGCGCGCCGCTGGTATCGAACGTCATCGTGCCGGTCGCGATCTCGGTCTTGGTGCCAGCGGTGCCGCCGGTCAGCTCTCCGCCGTCGACCATCGCGTGATACTCCCAGCCGCCCGCGCCGTTGTTCCGGTAGTACATGTCGACGTGGTGCGTGTTGCCGAGCGAGTCGTACACGGTCTCCGACGTCGCGTAGTTGTAGCTGGTCGGGTCGGCCGGATCGAACGCCGTCGTCGGGGGCGTCGAGTTCGAATCGAGGTGCACGTTGATCGCGGACTTCGACGTTCCGACCGCGGGGCTCGACTTCCCGGCGAGCTGGAGGTCGCCGACGCTGGTCTGGCGCGTGCCGTCGGGCGCGATGGTGTAGCCCTGCAGGCGCATGCCGTGCTGGTCGACCATGTAGCCCTTGTTGTCCATCTGGAACCGGCCGTCGCGGGTGTAGTACTGGCCCGCGTGACCGCCGTGGTTGCCCTTGACGACGAACATGCCGCCGCCGGAGATCGCGAGGTCCATGTTGTTGCCGGTCTGCGTGATCGCACCCTGGTCGTACATGGTCTGCGTGCCGCCGAGGCGCACGCCACCGCCGAGCCGCTGCGCGCCGAGCTCGCCACCCAGCAGGTCCGAGAACGAGGCGCGGTTGCGCTTGTAGCCCACCGTGGAGGCGTTCGCGATGTTATCGC
The DNA here is from genome assembly GCA_038203335.1 of Haliangiales bacterium. GTDB lineage: Bacteria > Myxococcota_A > Polyangia > Haliangiales > Haliangiaceae > JABFXX01. The sequence continues at coordinate 9,543 of JBBRED010000021.1, forward strand.
CGACGACGCTGATCGCATCGCCGTGGGCCATGAGTCCGCTGATACCGATGTAGAGGCTGTTCGTGATCGACATGACTACTGGACTCCGTTGGGCGTGGAACTGTTGGTGTTACCGATGGTGCGAATGTCGCCGGGGACGATGAGCAGATCGCCCATGCGCAACCGCGGTCCATCCGTGGTGAGCTCGACCGAATCGATGCGGGCGTGCCACTGCGCGGTCAGCGTCGAGGAGCCTGCGCCCTGGTCGACGCTCATCGCGTAGCTGCCCGCGGGGACAGGCTTGCCGTTGTCATCCAGGCCGTCCCACACGACGCTGCCCTTCGTGGTGCCATCGGCGATCGGGATCTTGCGGATGGTCTTGCCATCAGCCCCGGTGATGACGAGCGCCGCACCCTTGGTCGGGCTGGTCGACGCGAGGTCGATCGGCGGCGGCAACCCGCCCTGCTTCGGATCGACCGCGAACACACCGACGCTGGCGTTGCAGTCGCGACCGATCAGCGAGGACAGGCCGGCGCTCGCCGCCGACGCCTGCGATGCGGCGAGATCGGCGAGCTGCGTGTTGGTCTCCTTCGCCTGCTCCACGGTGGACAGCTGTGCGAGCTGCGCCACCATGTCGGCGCCACTGGTCGGTGCGAATGGATCCTGGTGCTGGAGCTGGGCCATGAACAGCTTGAGGAACTCGTCCTTGCTGCCCTTGAGCGCGCCCGACGAATTCGTCGTCGGCGTGCTGTTGGTTCCGGTGATGGCGTCGATCGTCATGGCGTCTCCTCGAGAGTGAACTTCGGCTGCTTGGGCTCGCGCTCGCGCTGCGGCTGGTCCCGCTCGGTGTCAGAAAACCCATCGCGGGATGCTTGGAAATCGGTGAGCTGCAAGCCGCGTGCGCGCATCGCGGTGTCGAGTGTCGCGGCGTTACGCGCGAACGCGGCCGCGGTGGTGTCATCGCCACCGCGGATATGAGCGGTCACGTTGTCGCCACGCACCGCCACCGTCACCACGATCCGCTCGGCTTCATCGATGACGAGGTGGACGTGGCTCGGGTTGAGCGGCTGCTGCTGCTCGATGTCCAGCTCGCGCACCGGGGCGAGCGGCGCCGGCGCCGAGACATCGCGATGCTCGATCGGCGCGAATACGGCCGGAGCGACCGGCGCGGCATCGAGGGTGAGCGGCTCGGAGCCAGGCTCCTTGTCCTCGCGGGTATCGCGGAGCTGGTCGATCAGATCATGAACGGCCTGCTCGAGCGGCGTCATCGGCGGCAGCACGGGAGGGGCGGCCGCTGCCTGCGCCACTTGCTGGGTCGCCGCGGCGGCCGATTGCTGGATCATGGCGCCCGAACCCTGCGGAGCGACCTTCGGGCCCGACGAGAACTCGATGGCCTGCGCGATGTCAGCGACCTCGCGCTTCACGGCGACGATCTTGACCGCCTCGATCTCGGGCGTGACGCCCTCGAGATCCTCGGCGGGCGGCTTCTTCGCCTTCGGCGCTTCCGCCTTCTTCGCCGGCTCGCGTTTCGCGTGCGAGATCTCCTCGTGGAACGAGCCCGCGTCCTTCGCGATCCGACCGCGGGGCTCCCGGTCTTCGGTTGGGAAGGCGTCGAGTCGTGCGAGCGCGGTCATTTCTTCCTCGTGGTCAGATCGTCGTTCATGCGCTGCTCCACCTTCGCCTCGCTCTTCGCGCGTTCCTGAGTGACGCGCTCGACCAGCTTCTCGGCGCGGCGCAGCAGGCGTGCCTTGTCGCGGAGCCGATCCGCGGAGGTCTCCGCCGCGGCGGCGGCCTCGTCGTACCGCGACGTCGCATCGGCGATCTCGAGCTTGTAGACGCCGGTGATATCGCCGACCGAGGACAGATCGTGGACGTTGCTCGCGGCGGCGAGGATGTCGCTCGCTTCGTCGAGGTAGTCCTCGAGAGCGCCCTGCTCGCGCACGAGCGCGAGGTGCGAATTCTCGCGCGCGGCGGTGGCCACGGCGTGCTGTGCCGCTGCGACATCGCGAAGGCGAACGCGGGCAGCGCGGAGAGCGCGGACGGCACGGGGACGGATCGTCACGAGATGAGCTCCTCACCAACCGCGGCGGCGAGGCTGCGGACGGTGGTTTCGTAGTCCGAGGGTTCATGCGGCGGCTGTCGCGACCAGGTATCGACGCGGTCGCCGATCGCGAGCGCCGTATCCAGCACGGGGTTCGCCCCCGCGGTGTACGCGCCGAGCGCCTGCAGCTCGGCCGCCTGGCGACGACGCGCGAGCTGATCGCGGGTCTTCGACGCGAGCTCCACCACGGTGGCCGACGCAACCCTGCGCGCGACACGCGACGCGCTCTGAAGGACGTCGACGGCGGGAAAGTGTCCGCGCCCGGCGAGGTCGCGCGACAGCACGATGTGCGCATCGAGCAGCGACTTCGCGGAGTCGGCGACCGGATCGGCGAGGTCATCGCCCTCGACGAGGACGGTGTAGAACCCGGTGATCGCTCCGCCACCGGCGCGCGGCGCACAGCGCTCGAGCAAGCGCGGCAGCGTGGCGAACACGCTCGGCGGATAGCCCTTCGTCGCCGGCGGCTCGCCGAGGGCGAGGCCGAGCTCGCGGAGCGCCATCGCGAAGCGGGTCAGGGAATCGAGGACCAGCAGCACGTTCTTGCCGCGGTCGCGGAAGTACTCGGCGATCGCGGTGGCCGCGAGCGCACCGCGGATGCGCTCGAGCGGCGAGCGATCGGCGGTGGCGGCGACCATCACCATCCGGTCGCGGCGCGAGCTGCCCATGAGCTCGCGGACCTCGCGGCCGCGCTCGCCGACGAGCCCGACCACGATCACGTCGGCATCCGCCTGGCTGGCGATCTGCTCGACGAGCACGCTCTTGCCGCAACCGGCGCCGGCGAAGATGCCGATGCGTTGACCGCGGCCACACGTGAGCAGCGCGTCGATCACGCGCACACCGGTATCGAAGCGCTCCTCGACCTCGCCGCGCTCCTCGATCGGCAGCGCGCCGTTATCGAGGCGAACACGCGCCGTGCAGCGGGGCGCCGGCATGCCATCGAGTGGGTTGCCGAACGGATCGATCAGCCGGCCGATCAGCGCGTCACCGACGGCGAGCTCGGCCATGGCGCCGCGCAGGCGAACGGTCGCGCCCGGAGCGATCCGGCGCGCGGGTTGCAGCGGGATCGCGAGCAGCGTCTGACCGCGGAAGCCGACGACCTCGCACATCACCTCGCCGGCGACGCTGTCGACGACGACGACGTCCCCGAGGGCCACGCCGGTCATCGAGATCTGGATCAGGGTGCCGGCGACCTCGGTCACCGCGCCGAGCGGCTGCGGGATGGTCCAGCTCTGCACGAGCGACGTCAGGTTCGTGAAGTTCACGACTTCACCTCGATCGCGAGGACGATCGCTTCGCGGAGCTCGGCGAGCCGGCTCTCCCAGCGATGCGTGAGCTCGTGCGCGGGACCGCGCAGCTGGAGCGAACCGGCAGGCATCGCCGCATCCGCGACCACCGAGAGCGTTGACTCACCGATCGCCGTGCGCAGCGCGTCGGCCTCGCTCGGGTGAACGTGCGCGGTCGAAGCGACGGAGCCGCGCGCCTGCCAGGCGCGCACGACCGGCAGGAACCTGTCGACGGAGCCGGTGCCGCCGAGCCACGCGTCGACGACCGTTGCCGCGGCGTCGGCGATCAGGTTCGCGCGCATCGCGCTCGCTTCGGCGTGCGCAGCGGCGAGGCCGTCGATCATCTGCTGCAAGGTCGCGCGCAGCTGCTCGGTCTGGCGCATGCCCTCGGCTCTGCCCTCGACGATCGCATCGGCCTTGATCGCGGCCACATCGATCTGCGGCTGCGGCGCCGCCACCGGAACGAGAGTCGAGGGCTGCGGTGACCATGGCGAGGTTCCGACCGGAACCACGCTGACCGGCAGCACGGAGGTGAACGAGCGCACCGGCGTCGCCGACACCAGCGTCGAGAGGAACGGTCGGATCTCGCTCACGCGCCGCCTCGCTCGGGCATCGTGAGCTTGCCTTCGGTGGCGAGCTTCATCGCGGCCTCGATGATCTCGCGCTGCGCGTTCTCGACCTCGGAGAGGCGCTTCGGCTGTGCGGCCGTGAGGTCGTCGCGGAGCGTGGCGGATGCGCGCTGCGACAGCGCGGAGAGGAAGTGCTCGCGGAGCGACGGCGCGGCGGTCTGCAGCGCGGTGACGAGGATCTCGCTCTGCACCGAGCGCAGGAGCTGACCCATCTCGCGAGCTGCGATCCGCTCGAGGTCCTCGAAGGTGAACATCGCTTCGCGGATGCGGGTGGCGATCTTCTCGTCGGACTCGGCGATCCGTCCGAGCAGCTCGTCGCCGGCCTCGGAGGCCATCTCGTTGACGATCGATGCCGAGAACGCGAGGCCATCGAACTCCGAGCGCTGGTCCGAGCTCGCGAGCCCGCCGGCCGCCTCGAGCGCGCGCACCAGGCTCTCCGAGGCCTCGGCGACCGCGTGCTCGGGAATCTCCTCGAGATCCGCGATGCGCGACGCGAGATCGGCGGCCACTTCCGGCGGCATCTCGGCGAACAGCTTCGCGGCGAAGCTCGGATGGAGCTGCGTGAGCACCACGGCGGCGATCTGCGGGTGCTCCTCGGTGAGGAGCTGCGCGAGCGAGTTGACGCGCGCGGTACGGAGCAGCTGGAGCGGCTCCGACGGGGCGGGAGGAACGCCGAACATCTTCTGCGCCTTCTCCTGACCGAACGCGCGGTCGGCGAGCTTGCGCACGTACTTGGTGCCACCCGAGCGAACCATCGCGAGCGGGCTGGTCAACCCACGCTCGAGCTCCTCGAGCACGGCGGAGATGGTGTCGCCACCGATGTCATCGAGCTGATCGACGGCGTCGACCAGCCGGCGAATATCTTGCTCGGCCATGCGCGCGAGGACCGCCGAGGCGACCTCCTCATCGAGGGAAAGCAGCGCGATCGCGGCCTTCTGGGGGCCCTGGAGGCGGAGCGGAGTGGCAGCAGCAGTGGTCACGACTTCACTCCCTTGGTGGCAGGAACTTCCGATAGCCACGCCGTCAGAACTTCAGCGGCGCGCTCGACATCGTTGCGCACGTGGTCGAGCACGCGCTCGCGGACGGGGCGGCCAGCGGGGAGACCCGCGGCGGCGGCGGCCGAGGCGGCAGCAGCGAGGGACGGGCCCATCTCGTTCGACGGGCGAGCCTCGAGCACCCGCTCGAGCTCGGAGATCGGCGCGGGCAGCGCGCGCGACAGCGGCCGGCTCGCGGCCCTCTTGTTCGCGCGGCGCTTCATGACGACGAGCAGCGTGACGATGATGATCAGCAGCAGCGCGCCGCCGCCGATCGCGATGTACATGATGGGCAGCGCCGCGATCGCGCTCACCGGAGCGGCATCGGCCGCAGCCGACTCGAGCTCCGGCGCGAACGGGATCGAGGCGACCTCGATCTTGTCGCCGCGCGCCTCGTCGATACCGGCGGCCTGACGGGCGAGCGCGGTGAGCTCCGCGAGCTCCTTGTCGGTGCGCGGCGCCGGCTTGCCATCGGCGCCGGTCTTGTAGTCGACCACCACGGCGAGCTGCAGCTTCTGGAGCTGCACGTCGGGCTTCGTGGTCTGCCGCACGGTGCGGCTGATCTCGTAGTTCTTGGTCTCCTGGAGACGACCCGTGGGCGCGGTGCCGGCCGGCGTGGGCGCAGCGGCCGGTGCACCCGGAAGGTTGCCACGCGTACCGGCGATGCCGCCGATACCGCCGGAGGGATCCGCGCCATCGACGGTGCGCGACTCGCTGCGGATCGCCGGGTTCGCGTTGTCGTACAGCTCCTGCGTTTCGCTGACCTTGCGCTCGTCGACGCTGGCGGTGGCGACGACGGAGACCTTGCCCTCGCCGACGACGCGCTCGAGCATGGTGCGAACGCGCACGGCCACCGAGTGCTCGATGCCCGCCTTCTGGTCGCCGGTTCCGGGGGCCGCGCCGTCGAGGAGGTTGCCGTGGTTGTCGATGACGACGACCGCGTCGGCGACGAGGCCTTCGATGCTCGACGCGACGAGCTGGCGCACGCCGCGAACCTGCTCCGCGGTCAGCGTCTGGCCGGGGTGGAGGTGCAGCGCGACCGATGCGGTGGGGCGCTCCGCCTGATCCTTGAAGACCGAGCGGCGGCCGAGCGCGATGTGAACGCGCGCGCCCTGGACCTGCGCCATCGAGGTGATGCTGCGCGACAGCTCGCCCTGGAGCGCGCGACGATAGTTGACCTGCTCGGCGAAGCTCGACTGACCGAGGTTCGAGCCGTCGAACAGCTCGAAGCCCTTGCCGCTACGGGGAAGACCAGCGGCCGCCGCGATCGCACGGGCAGACTCGAGATCATTGTTCGCGACCTCGACCTTGCCGTCCTTCAGCCGCACCGACACCCCCTGCGACTGCAGCGCCTGATATAGCTCTTGCGTATCGTCCGGCGAGGCGCCCTCGGCGAGTGGCGACCACGACTGCGTGTGGCTGGTCAGCGTGGTCACCGCGACGACCGCGATCACGCCGACGACGACGAGGATCGCGATCGAGCGACGGCCCTTGCTCTGCTTGTCCCACAGCTGCTTGAGCTGCGCGAGCACCGCGAACGGACCAGAGGATGGAGTGTTGTCGGCCATGGCTTACTCAGACCTGCGTGTTCATCAGCTCGCGGTACGCCTCGATCGCCTTGTTCTTCAACGTCGTGGCGTAGCGGACTTCGATGTTGGCTTTCTCCGAGGCGATCATCACCTCGTGGATGCCCATCGTCGGATCGCCCTTGGCGAACCGCTCGGCGTCGTGCGTGGACGTCTTCTCCGCGTTGCTCGCGGCGGTCAGCACGTTCTGGAACGCCTCGCCGAGGTCGGCGTGCTTGGCCTCGGTGTGCTCGATCGGAGAGATGACCGGCGGCGCGATGTTGGTCGGCGCGATGCTCATCGGCCAATCCCCAGCGCACGCTCGGCCATGTTGGTGGCGGTCGACATCGCGGTGATGCCCGCCTCGTACGCGCGCGAGGCGGTGATCATGTCGACCATCTCCTCGACGGGATTGACGTTCGGATACGCGACATAGCCCTGCGCGTTCGCTTCAGGATGACCCGGGTCGTATTCGAGCCGCGGCGGCGCCGAGTCCTGCGAGATCTGGGTGACCGCGACGCCCTTCACGGCCGCCGAGAAGTCCGAGCCCTGCATGCCCGGCATGTCGACCGACGACAGCACCACATCGCGGCGCTTGTACGGTCCACCGCCGGCGGCCTTGGTGGTCTGCGCGTTCGCCAGGTTGGACGACGCGACGTTCATCCGGGTGCGCTGGGCCGAGAGCCCCGACGCAGACACTTCCATCGCGGTGAAAAAATCGGTGGTCGACATCAGGTGCCATCTCCTGCGGCGTAACGGAGCATTGCGAGCCGGCGGGTCACCAGCTCGGACGAAGCGGCGTAACGGGTGCGGTTGGCATCGATCTTCGCGAGCTCGCGCTCGAGCGAGACCGCGTTGCCATCGGCGCTCTGCATGGCGCCGCCATCGTCAAAGGAGGTGACGACCGAGGTGCTGGTCGACGTCGCGATGTGACCTTCGGAGGTCACCGCGAGCGTCTGCGCATCACCCGGGGTGGTGCGGTTGAGATCGACCGGGCGGTAGCCGGGGGTATCCAGGTTGGCGACGTTTCCCGCCAGCACCGTGTGGCGCTCGCGGTGGTACGTCAGCGCTTGCTGGAGCGTATCGACGGTTGAGAGATCCACGGCCACGTGGGGCTATCCAGCAAGGGCCGGGCCGATCGAGATCCGAACCGCGACGCGGAGTTGCGGATCGCCAGGATCCCGTCGTCGGCAAGCTTGACGCCGTTCGGAACCGGCCGATGACGCTTATGTGGCAGATCGGATCGCACACGCGGTGTTCGGGCTCCTGTTCGAGACGAGTCCCGATGCGGCGCTCATCGTCGAGCTGGCCACGGGCAAGGTCGTGTCGGCGAATGTGCGCGCGGCCGACATGCTCTCGCTCCCGACCGATACCCTGTGCGGCACCGTGTTCAAGGGCCTCGTCGAGGATCCCGACCGCGACGTCAGCCAGCCCGGCCGTTACGAGGATCTCGTACTGCGCGGTGGGGACGGCTACCCGGTCTACTGCACCATGCAGGTCGCCCACGTCGAGACCGCCGAGCAGGGCACCCTCGGCGCGTACATCGTGCGCGACACCTCCGAGCGCCGGATGCTCGAGGTCGAGGTCATGGCGAAGCACTCCGCGCTGTTCACCGCGCATGCGGAGCTCGAGCGCGCGCACATGCAGCTCACCGAGACCAAGGCCGAGCTCGAGAATCGCAACCACGAGATCGCGATGCTCGCGTGGCGCGCCGCCATGGGCGAGCTCGTCGCGGGCATCGCGCACCATCTGAACAACCCGGTGGGCGCGCTCGCCAGCACCGTTCGACGGATGAACGGTGTGGTCGCGAAGCTCCCGGCCGAGTTCCGGCTCGAGCTCGAGCGGCTCCTCGTGCGCGTCGATCAGATCGCGCGCCGGATCGAGTCCAACGTCGCCGCCATCGTCTCGGCGAGCCGCGCGAATGCCATGGACATCCACGGCACCGCCCCTGCCCTCCCTCCGGAGCTCGCGAGCGTTCTCTCCACGTTTTCCGACCGCCTGGACGATATCCCCACGAAAGAATCCGTATGAAGACTGCACGCATCCTGGTTGTCGACGATGACGACCACGTCCGCGAGGCCCTCGTCGACGAGCTGTCCGCCACCTATCGAGTGGAGGCCGTCGGCTCGGGCGGCGAGGCGTTCGACGCCCTCGTGATGCATCAGTACGACGTGATCATTTCGGATCTGAAGATGCCGGATCACGACGGCATCGAAGTGCTCGAGTTCGCCCGCCGCCACCAGCGCGATGCCGTTCGCGTGCTCCTCACCGGATACCTCGACGAGCGTGCCCAGCGCGCGCTGATGACGCCCGACGCGCCCTACAAGGTCGGCAAGCCGTGGCACGACGAGATCGAGGTCGTGGTGCGCCGCGGTCTCGAGCAGCGCGAGCTCGCGCGCCGGCTGTTCGCCTCCGTCGAGGACGCCCTCAGCCTGACCACGTTCGACGCCGAGCTCGCCACCACGCGCACTCCCCTCGAGCTCGGCCAGGTGATCGTGCGCCGCGCACTCACCGTCGAAGGCGTCACCTCGTGTGGCACCGTCGTCCGTGACAACGGCACCGAGCACCTGTTCACCGGCAGCCCGGTCCCGAAGGACGGGACCGGCTGGTACGTCGACCTCCCCCTGGACGTCGAGGGCGAGCTTCGCCTCCGAGCGCGAGGAGCCACCGAGAGCTCGCGGCAGCTCGTGCAGTACATGGCCCATCGCGCGCAGCGCGCGTGCGGCATCCTCGAGGCTCGCACCTCGCCGCTGCCCGAGATGCTCGGCGCCGGCACCCGGATGAACCAGCTCATGCGGCAGGCCACCGTGGGTGCGCTGACCTCCGCCCTGCTCCACGATCTCGCGTCCACGATGCAGAGCCTGTCGGGCGCGCTCGCCGACGTCACCACGTTCGCGGGCACCGGTGGACCCGAGCTTGCCGAAGCGCTCGCCGAGGCGAACTCCGCCGGCAACGAGGCCGTCGATCTGTTCGTGCAGATGCGCAAGTTCATCCGCGACGGCGAGGTCGCGCTGCGCCCCGTGCCGCTCAAGCGGCTGATGGATCGCGTGACTCGCCTCGCCGGCAGCTACGTGCGCCAGAAGGCCACCCTCCGCCTGCCCGTGCTCCCGGCCATCGAGGTCAACGCGTCGGAGACCCTGTTCCTGCAGGTCCTCATCAACCTCCTCCGGAACGCCGCGCACGCGTCGCCCGAAGGCGGCGTGGTCGACGTCAAGATCCTCGTCAGCGAGACCGAGGTCGTGTTCTCGATCACCGACGACGGCCCCGGCGTCTCGCCCGAGATCGCCGACACCATGTTCGAGCCGTTCGCGAGCACCACACACGAGGGCACCGGCCTCGGCCTCGCGATCTCCGCCTACGTCATGCAGATGTGCGGCGGTCGGATCAGCTACCGCAAGGATCCGGAACGCGGCGCCTGCTTCTCCGTGACCTTGCCGCGCCCCGTGACCTAGTATCGAGCGCGTGACGCGCTGGTCCCTCGCCAACGAGCTGCCCGCTCCGATCGCGCCGGCCTGGCGCGAGCCCGAGCGCTGGCGCCGACTCGCCGAAGATCGCGCCGGCGGAACGCGGTACCTGATGCTGCCCGGCCTCCTCACCGACGAGGCCGCGACCACGATCCTCAGCTCGGCTCTCGCGCTGCCGCTCGCACGCATGACCACGGATCTACTCGACGCCGACCGCTACCTTCTCGCCGCCGACGACGTCACCAGCTGGCTCGATCTTCTTCAGAATTCGACCCTCCGCGCCCTCGTCGGCGACGTACTGCGCCGCGAGATGCCGCGCGGCCTCGTGGTCAATGCATGGCGACTTTCGCGCGGTGACCACATGGGCGTTCATCCCGATGGCCCGCTCTACCGCGGCACGATCTCGCTCGGCCTGTGCACCGGCTGGACCGCGGCCGATGGCGGGGCGATCGCGTTCGGCGACAAGGCGGGCGACGACTTCATCGTGCGCGAGCGCTGGTACCCACACCTCGGTGACGTCTGCATGTTCGCGCCCGAGGCCGACACCTGGCACTGCGTGGAGCCCGTGCGCACCGACATGCAGCGGCATTCACTGACCGGCTGGTGGACCGAGCCCACCGACGGGCTGACCCGCGGTCGAGCAAGCGACCACTGAACCCCGTGCGCCAGCGCACTACGCGAGCGTCACGACATCGGACGGACTTTGGTCGTATCATGAGCAGATGAGGGCAGTCCTTGCGCTAGCTACGTCCTGTGTCGTGCTCGCCGCCTGCGGATCCCGCGGCGGTGGTGACGACACGACGGGTCCGTTCGACACCATCGAGATCGATCCCGAGGTCGCGATGCTGTCGGTGCCTCTCGGCAGCACCGTCACGCAGGACTACGTGGTGTGGGGCGTCAGCGGCGACAAGCGCATCGACATCACGACGCGGTGCTCGCTCGCGGTCGAGGACGGCGCGTTCGGCGCGTTCGCCGACGCGACCCTGACGGCGAACCCGCAGGGCGGCAAGACCAAGGTGCTCGCGGCGTGCGAGGACGTGAGCGGGTCTGGACTGCTGATCGTGAACCTGACCGGATCGGTGATCGGGCCGGGTGCTCCGCCGAACGCGGCCGATCTGTTCGACCATGCCACGGTGACGACCGACGCCGCGAAGACGCCGGCGATCGAGTACCCGATCGATGGCGCCGTCTCGCCGCGCAACATCCCGCCCGTCGAGATGCAGTACACCGCCGCGGCGAACGACCTGTTCCACGTCACCATGACGTCGAGCTTTGCCTCGATCAGTGTCTACACCTCGGCCCCCGAGGTTCTGCTCGGCGAAGCGGACTGGCGCGCCGTCGCGCAGACCGCCGCTGGCGAGACGCTGTCGTTCGTCGTCGAGGGCATGGTGCAGGCCGATCCGACGAAGAAGTTCACGTCGCCCCCAACGCGAGTCACGATGTCGACCGACACCATCGACCAGACGGCGATCTACTGGTGGGCCTCGTCGCAGGGCAGCATCATGACGCAGGTGTTCGGCGAGACCGACGCGCCGGAGGTGGTCAAGGACAGCTGTACGTCCTGCCACTCGGTCTCGCGATCGGGAACGCGCATCGGCTACAGCCGGTGCGTCAACAACAACTGCGGCCAGCAGGCGCTCGGCTTCCTCAAGTTCGATCCGCTCCAGCAGAAGTGGGTGGAGACGGTCAACGCCGATAGCCTCGCGCGCCTCGGCTCGTACTCGACGTTCGCACCGATCGGATATCCGTACCCGACCGACGATCAGGCGCTCGCGATGGTGAACCGCCAGGGCACCCTCGAGCTCGTGGACCCCGATACGGGTGCGGGCGTGGCGTCGAACATCGCGGTCGCGAACGTCGCCGGCCAGTCGGCGATGATGCCGGACTGGTCCCCCGATGGACACAAGGTGGTGTTCACGCAGGGCTCCTCGGGGCAGTTCGTCGACGTCACCGCGGGCAAGCTCGCGATCATGTCGTACGACTACATCGCGGCGAGCCACGTGTTCGGAACGCCCGTGACGCTGACGCCCCCGTCGATCACGCTGCCATCGGGCGTCTACAACAACTTCTTCTTCCCGAGCTTCTCGCCCGACAACAACCTGATCGTGTTCAACGCGGCGCGCGCGGGTTGGCGCAACTTCACGAACGCGCGCGGCACCGGCAGCCGCCTGATGCTGACCACGCCCGATGGCACCCACACGGTGGACCTCTCCGCGATCAACGGCGGCAACGTCGACAACAGCATCACCTGGCCGCACTGGGCGCCGAACATCTCGAACGACTACTACTGGATCGTGTTCGCGAGCGAGCGCGACTACGGCCACCGCCTGACGCTGGCGAACACGAACGCCGGCTGCAAGGGCAACGGCGTCCAGCAGTGCAAGCAGATCTGGATGGGCGCGATCGCGAAGAGCCAGCTCACCACCGGCAACGATCCGAGCTTCGCGCCGATGTGGCTCCCCGGTCAGGATATCCGGGCGAACAACATCAGCCCGTACTGGACCCGGCCGCCCGTCATCCAGTAGCGGTCACGGGCAGGTACGCGTCGTCAGCACGAGCGGCGCCTTGGGCGCCTGCGTGAAGTCGAACGCGTCGAGCATGCTGCCGACCTTGCCGTCGCGCGCGTTCGGATCGGTCGCCGACATCATCGGCATGCCCCACAGCTCCTCGACGAGCTTCGGCACCGAGGCCTGCTCGGTGATGGTCTTCACGACCTTGGTCTTCGCGTAGGGCGAGATCACGAGCGCGGGGAGCCGGAAGCCGGTGTTGAAGAACGAGCCGTTGCTCAGCTTCTCGACCGGCGGCGGGACGTGATCGTAGAAGCCGCCGAAGTCGTCCCAGGTCAGGATGATCGCGGTCTCGTTCCAGTGCGGACCCTGCATGATCTTGTTGATGATGTTGACCGTGAAGTTCTCGCCCGCGCACGGCGCGCTCGGCGGGTGCTCCGAGGCGCCGTTCGGCGCGCTCGAGACATCGATGTGCGTGAAGTTCGCCTGCTCACCGGTCGTGAGGTCCGCCATCAGCTGCGTGTACGTCCGGTAGTGAGCGGCGCGAATGTCGGCGTGGCTCCCGATGCTGTCGACGAGGTTGAACGCCGTGCCGAGGTTGTTCGGACCGCTGCCACCGGCGTAGGTGCGCCACGTGTACCCCTCCGGCAGCTGATCGATCACGCTCGGCACCTTGAAGCACGGTGCCGCCCTCGAGACCGCTCCGGTCTTGTGGTTGTAGACCGGCACGAACAGCGCCGGATCCGGCGTCACGCAACCACGACCGCAGTCGTCGCTGCCATCGCTGCAGTCGGAGTTCGAGTAGTGCGGCGTCTGCGCGGTGACGATCGCGAAGTGACCGGGCGAGCTCGGGCCGGCGAGCGTGGAGAAGAAGTGATCGAACAGCGCGAAGTTGCGCGCGTACGCCCAGTAGTTCGGGATCTGCGACTCGGCGTAGTAGAAGAACGGGCGGCGCGGCTGCGCAGCGACGATGGTGTCGAAGCCGTCCATCTTGCCGTTGTCGTAGTCGATCACCGCCGATGCGTGCGAGTGGCTGATGTCGCCCGCGAGCGGACCATCGGGCGCCTTCGCGCGCGTGATCACGGTCCCGTTCTTGAGCTTCGCGGTCTTCGAGCTCTCGGCACCGGGGAAGCCCATGAAGTAGTTGTCGAACGAGTGGTTCTCCTTGACGATCACCACGATGTACTTGATCGGCGACGGTGCGGTCGGTCCGGTGTCGGCGGGCGGTGCGTCGACCACCTCCTCGGAGGCGTCGGTCAGAGCGGCGTCATTCGCGCTGCAGCCGGCGAAGGCGGCGAGAGCAATGAGCGTGATGTGCGTGCGCATGGTCCCCGCACCAAGCAAACGGCGAGCCCGCGACAAGTAGCCGAAACCGGGCCGCGCGTGACGGGAGTTGCACACGATTCGCGTCGGAACTGCGCGGACTCGTTGGCAGTCTGCGGTGCACGATCCAGGTGGCACTGTAGCGACGGCCGCAACAGCTGACGCATCTGGCGCTCGTCGGCGTCGAGCGTATGCTGCGCGCGATGTCACGCGCCGTTCTCGCGTTGGCGCTGCTCGGATGTGGCTCGCCCGACGACTCGTCTCCGCCGGATGCGGCGCAGAAGACCGTGACGATCACCGCCACCGTCGAGCGAACGCGCGTCATCACGCGCGAGCACATGCTCGCTGCCGGCGAGATGCAGATCTCCGGTGAGCCGCTCGCCGAGGCGATGGGCCGCGTGCTCTCGAACTACAGCCGCTACCGCGTGCCCGGCGATCTCTACTTCGATCCGCAGATGGCGCTGTCGTGGATCGATCTCGCCGGCTTCTCGACGGGCATCGAGTCGTACGAGTACTCGAAGCAGCCGATGAACAACCTGATGTTCGAGTCGGGCGCGGGCACGTCCCTCGCGTACGGCCCGCTCGTCAACCCCGAGAACGCCACTGGAGCGGCCGCGACGGCGCACCTCACCGCGCTCGTGCAGAAGTTCGGCATCGGCGCGAACACGGTAGGCCGGTTCGTCTTCGCGACCAGCCCGCTCGGGTGGCCCGGCATGTGGCCGACCGCTCACGTGTTCGCGAGCTTCGACCCCACGATCGATCCGACCCGCGAGATCAGCCTCGCGTGCGTGATCACGTCCGACGACAACCCGGGAGCGATGCCGGGGATCAGCGTGACGAGCGCGGACTACGAGTGCGATGCGTCCTCGCTCCATCTTCGAGATCGCGCGGCGCAGATCGAGCCCACACTCACGCCCGGCGCCGATGGCTTCTCGGCCTGGAAGTACGGCCTGTGGGTCATCAACTACCTGCAGGTCATGCACGACTCGTTCGAGGGTCCGGTCTCGACCGTGGCCGACGCCGACCTCGCAACGGTGGGCCGGGCCGGCAACACGATCGTCGGCGCCGACGAGGACGGCATCGAGGCGCGACCCGGCACGTACCTCGGGTCGAGCGACATCGAGGGTTTCCAGGCGCAGATGTTCATCGCGAGCGCCGACAACCGCGCCCAGGACTGGCTCACCCGGCTGACCACCACCGACGGCGTCACACTGTCGGGCTTTCCTTCGACCGCCGCGGCGATCGGCTACGCCTACGACGCCCCGCTCCGGTGGTTTCCGACGATCCACGTCACCGAGACCGACACCGGGTCCGGCTTCCCGAAGCCGGCGTACACGCTTGCCTCACCGGCGAGCGATCTTCTCGACGCGCTCGGCCTCGCCATGGGCTACGCGGAATTCTACGCGCTGACCGATCGGACGAACGTGAACGTCGGCGGAGCGCAGACCGCGCGCGTCATGTTCGACGGCGATCCGTTCGTCGGGAACGATATTCGCGATCGCGCGCTCGCGATCATGCGCGTCGCGATCATCGATCTCGATCGCGTCCACACCGATCCTGCGACGGGACTCCTCGTCGATCGCGCCACGTTCTCCGGCAGCACTCCGGTTCGAGGACACACCCTGTCCACCACGTCGCTCGCGTACACGGTGCTCGGCCTGCGCACGGTGCTGCGATCGCTCGGCGGTCAGCTCGAGCTCTACTCGAACAACACGCCCGACACGGCGATCAGCTACACGCCGCTCGATGCAGTTGCGATCCGCTACCCGGGCGATCCCGCGCTCACGTTCTCGAGCCGGCTCGAGGCGATGCTGCGCACGCACGCGGAGCTGCTCTACGACCACCTGACCGACGCGACCGGGCGAGCGTGGTCGGGCTGGAACATCGAAACCCGCGCCCCGGTCGACGACTCCGACACCCTCGACGCGCACGCCGCGGCGGTCCGCGGCCTGTTCGCCGCCTATCTCGCGACCGGGAACATTCGCTACCGCGATCGCGCGGTGGCCGTGTTCGATCGCATGGAGGAGGTGTTCTTCGATCGCGACGCGCGGATCTACACGACCTCACCGGCACCCGCCGAGAGCGTCGAGTACACACCGCTGCGGTTCGCCCTGGTGCAGAGCGCGGTGCGCGACATGTACGAGATGAACGCTCGTCGCCCCGGCGGCGAGCAGCGGATCGCGATCCTCGAGGACCGCATCGCGCGATTGAACAAGCTCGTCCTCGATGGCTGGGACGATCGCGATCAGAACCGGATCGTCGACTATCCGGCCGAGTGCGTGCGCGTCATCGACGGCATCCCGCGCGGCGGGCTCCAGGTCGCCGAGCGAACCCTGACCGGCGAGATCGGAAGCCTGCAGGCCCCGCTCCTCCCGGGAGACGTGCGGATCGCCACGAGCGACCGCGACCGCGATTGCGTTCCCGAGATCGATGACGCCCACCTCCCGGCGGGCCTCGCAGACTCGATCACCTTTCACCTGGTGCGGCAATGAGGACACCGCTCCTCGCGATCGCGCTCGTCTCGGCGTGTGCGGACCGTCCGTCGCCACCGCCGGTGACCAGCGTGGCCACGCATTCGTCGTCGATCGCGCTCTCACCGTCCGGTGATCGGTTGTTCGTCGTGGGTCCGGATACCGATTCGGTCTCGGTGATCGCACCCGCGTCGCGCTCGCTCGTCGCGGAGATCGCACTCGGGACACCGAAGCTCGAGCTGTCAGGCGCGTTCACCCCGAGCGTGATGCCGCGCGCGCTCGCGATCTCGCCGGATGGCGGCACCGTGTACGTGACCGGGCAGCGGGCGGGCGCGCTGTTCGCGATCGATGTCGCCTCGTCGGAGGTCCGCTCGGTGGCCGTCGGCAGCGAGCCGATCGGCGTGCTCGTGGATGCCGATGGCTCTTCGGTCTACGTGGCTTCCGCGCAGGACGATGCGGTCGTTCGCGTCGATGCCGCGAGCCTGACGGTCACGGCGCGGGTGGCCGTCGAGCGCGAGCCATGGGCGCTCGCGTGGTCGAGCCACGGCGCGCTGCTCGTCTCCCACCTCCTGTCGCCGACCATCACCGAGATCGATCCCGCCACGCTCGAGGTCCGCACGCGGTGGACGCTTCCCGATCTCTCGCTACGCTCCAACGACGCACGACTTCCCCACGGCGAGCCGCGCGCGCTCTACGATCTCGTGCCGCGGCCCGGAACCAGCGACGTCTGGATCCCGCACCTCCTGCTCGGCACCGATACGCCGCAGCCGGATCTCGACTTCGAGTCCACGGTGTTCCCCGCGCTCGCCATCATGCGCGAGGGCACGTACCGGCGGACGCTCTCCGTCGATGTCGCCGACATCCCGAACATCGAGGGCTCACTCGGCGATATCGTCTCGGGACCGCACGCGCTCGCATTCACCTCCGACGGCGCGTACGCCCTCGTCGTCGACACCAACAGCGAAGACGTGCTCGTCATCGATGCGAGGTCCGAGGTCGAGGCCGCGTTGCTCCGCCCTCTACCGGGCCACATGCCCGAGGGCATCGTGATCGCGGCCGATGACAGCGTCGCGTACATCGACGAGCGCAACACCGGTGACGTCGCGGTGGTGCGGCTCGATCGATCGGGCGCGGGGCTCACGCTCTCCGTCGATGGCGTGATCCAGCGGCGCACGATCGATCCGATGCCGGCCGACCTGCGCCTCGGCCAGCACCTGTTCTACTCGGCAAACAGCGACGAGTATCCGATCTCGCGCAACCACTGGGTCGCGTGCGCGAGCTGTCACGTCGAGGGCCGCAGTGACGCGGTCACCTGGCTGTTCGAGCAAGGCCCACGCGACACGCCGACGAACGCCGGCGGCATGCTCGGCACCGGCTTCCTGTTCCGCACCGCCGATCGCGCCCGCGTGCAGGACTACTGGAAGACCGTGAACGTCGAGCAGGGGGGCCGCTTCGATCCGGTCGCGCAGGCCAACCTCCTCGATCCTCTCGCCGCCTACGTCAACCTCGGGATCCCGACCCCGATCCCGCCGACCACCGATCCGATGCTCGTCGCCCGTGGCCGAGCGCTGTTCGAGAGTTCCACCGTCGGCTGCGCGGGCTGTCATTCCGGTCCGCGGTTCACCGATTCCGGAGCGGGAAATCCAACCCTCGATCTCGCCGGAACCGTGCGACTGCACGACGTGGGCACGTGCGTCACCGACGACTTCGCCGATGTGGCGCACACCGATCGCGATGGACATCCTCGGGCCGCGTGCCGGTTCGATACGCCGTCGCTCACCGGCATCGCGTCTTCACCGCCGTACCTCCACGATGGCGCCGCCCAGACCCTGCTCGAGGTGCTCGAGATGACGCGCGGCACGATGGGCCACACCGAAGCGCTGTCCCCGGCGGAGCTGGCCGCGCTCGTGGAGTTCTTGCGATCCCTATGAAGCGCTGGCTCCTCATCTCGCTCGTCGCGGCCTGCGCCGACACCGACGTGCCGCCGGATGCGCTCGCCGGCTGCCAGGTCGAGCTGACCGGGAACTTCGTCGAGTCATCGATGACGAGCTGCCCGACCACCGCAGCGGGTGTCGGGTCCACCCAGGGCGATATGCTGGTGCAGTTCACGGTGGCGTCGCAAACTCTCGGCGCGAACTTCATGATCGGCCTTGATCTGGGTCCGCGGCCAAGCCCCGGCGCGTACACCTCGCGCACCACGTCGCTGTGGAACGCCACGGGCGTCAAGGAAGTCCCACCCGGCGGCGCCTGCTTGTTCCTCGCGGGCAACACCGCGACGCCGACCGGCTACTTCACGCTCGAGCTCGCCGCGATCGACGACACCACCGCGCACGGCGAACTGTCGCTGACCCTGTTCGTGCTACCGCGCACCGAGGATGATGGCGCGCAGACCGACTGCGGTCCCGGGACCACCGAAGAGCTGCGCATCCAGTTCTAGAACGAGATCAGCAGCGCCACTTCCACCGCGGAGTCGAAGCGCTCGACCTGCTCCGGCGGCGAGGCATCGTACGCGATGACCACGCTGTCCTTGAGCGCGATGCGCTTCGACAGCTTGGTCTGCACCGCGAGCTCGGCGAGCACCCGCACGTCGGAGGGCCGGCGGATCCGCGGCTGCACGTACAGCGTCTGCACGATCGAGACGTTGGAGTTGATATCCTCGTGCCCCGTGACGTAGAACGACTCGCGGTGCGCGACCGATTCGCGGCCCGAGTCGGTCGTGCCCTCGCGCTCGTCGAGACGCTCGACCTCGAACAGGTACGCGGCGCCGACGAGCACGCCGACCGTCTTCGTATCGACCACCTGAAACGCGGGCCCCGTCCCCACCACCGCGCGAAACGACAGCCGGCGGAACCGATCGAGCTCGTGCTGGAAGAACAGCTCCCACTTCCACCGATCCTCGAGCGTGATCCGCGCCCGCAGATGCTCGAACGTCTTCTCCGTCAGCGTGATCCCGCGACTCCTGCCGTACTCGCCGCGGGCGAGCGCGAGCCCCAGCACCCGCCCGTGGCGGACCAGCACGACCCCCGATCCGCCGATGTCGAACAGCGGGTTGTTGCCCTCGCGCCACGACAGCTTGAGTGACACCTCGCCCCCCGCCCCATCCGCCTCGGGCGCCTTCGCCAGCGCGCCCTGCACGTTGACGATCTGGGCCGCGGCGGTGCCGCACAGGACGATGACGAGAACCAGCGCGCGGAACAACACGGCTCATCGTAACGCGTGGCGACGGTCAGCGATCGGCGAGCCGCATGAACTGCGGCGCATCGGCGGGCGGGGCTCCGTCGAGCCACGCCGAGGCGACCGCGATCGCCTCCGCGTCCTTCAGCGTGTAGCCGCTCGCGACCAGCGCTGCACCGTCATGGATCTCGACGAGAAACGCCGTGCTCGGCGGGCACGTGATCGCGACCCGGCGCTCGCCGCGGCTCGCTTCGACAAGCGAGTTGCCGCCGACGAGCGACCGCGTCGTCGCACCCGCGAGCTTGGCTGCGATCCGGTGCGCGGCACCGATCGCGCTGGCGATGCCCGGGAACACCGCATAGACCCCGGCCCTCGCCTCGACCTCGAGATCCTCGGCCACCAGCTCGCCACCGAGTTGCGCGCGTCGGGTCGCCGCGTCGACCACCGCCTCCACCAGGGTGCGCGTTCTCGGAGGGGACAGCAGACACACCTCGAGAAATCCGACCGAGATCTCGGAGCCCGGCGCGGCGGCCTGCACGGCGTCGAAGATCGCGCGGACTCGCCGATCGATCTCGACGAGCGCCACGTCCGCGACGACCGCCCACAGCGTGCGACCGGTCCGGATCACCGCACCCGGCATGACCTCGGTCCCCGCGCTCTCGGGAGGGTGACCGTTGACGAAGGTGCCGTTGCGACTCCCGGCGTCGGTCACCACCAGGCGGTCACCCTGACGATCGATCCGCGCGTGTACGCGGCTGATCCGATCATCGGTGGTCTCGGGTACGAGTGCGCGACCGAGCACGAGGCCCTCGGTGGGAATCGGATGCGCGTAGGTCACGCACGCTCGACTCCACACCACGACAACGCCTTCCTCGGCCATTGTAGATCTACGTTACCGTGCCCTCGTGGCGTCTGCTCGCGACATCTGTCGGATCCGCTTCATCCCCTCGCCTCGTCTTGTCGGGATGCAGCTCGAGACCCAGTCGCGCGAGATATGTCACGTCAGGAACTTCGTGATCTGCTCGATGACCGCGGCTTCCTCGGTCGTGATCTCGCCGCGATCGTCCGGGCCGCCGGCCGCCTCGCCGATCTTGCGAGCGCGGTGGAGGAGGTTCGTCCGCAGCTCGTCGAAGGCCGCCGGCCCGACCCGTGTCCGGAGAACGCGCACGTAGTCGCCCCACACTTCCAGCAGCTTCGGATCTGTCCGATCATCGAGCCACGAACAGAACATCGCGAATGCCTCGCTCGACTCCGAGATGCCGGCCGCGAGCGCAGCCGACACCGCTGCATCTCGCTCGCGCGGGTGGACGTGTCCCGAGGCCCATGCGACCGCGACGAGAGGAATCACCGCCAGCGCGGCGACCGTGTCGGGTATCACACCGGCAGACATCAGCTCGCGCAGGTGCGGGATCGAACGAATGCCCGTCGCGTCGGCGAGGTCGTGCTGCGCGAGCGCCTGCTGGCGCTGCGTGCGCGCCGCGGCAAGCAGCTCGGTTCGGCGCGCCCAGAACGCAGCTTCGAGCGCCTGCCGCCGGTCTTCGTAGTCATTCACCCCGGCAGGATGACACGACGCCGCGGTCTCGACGCGACGCTCACCATTCGAACGGGCTGGACATCGCGCGGTGGTGCGTAAGCCGGCGGAACCTCCGATACGCGCGGCGCTCCTGGCGGCGGCGCCACTTCGCATCGCGCTGGGTCTCGCCCGCGCGCAGGGTCATGAGCTCGAGGTTGCCGAGCTTGACGTGGCCGACGATGCGAACCGTGGTCGGCGTCTCCGCGGAGACGTGGTCGGTGCGTTGCTCGACGTTGCCCATGAACGACGACACATCGACCTCGACGGCCATGCCGGGCGGCACGACCACCTCGATGTTGCCCATCGTGACATGGACCTCGATCGTGGTCACACCGGGCGCCAGCCGGGCCTCGCGCAGGTCGAGCACCAGGCTGCCGAACGCGACGCGCGCCGTGAGGTCCTGCGGAACGACCCACGGTCCGACGCGCTCGATCGAGCCGAACACCACGCGCATGCGCTTTGCAGGCACCAGCGCGGTGGAGGTCACCGGGACGAGGTCGGTAGTCAGGGCATCGAGCTCCGCCGAGCTCTGCGCCGTCTGGACCACGGAGAGGCGGCGCTCGAGCTCGTCGACCTCGAACAGGCCGTGGGCGAAGCCGGTGGCGAGACGTTCGGAGATTTGGTCACGGCGGTCGGCGAGAAGCGTCTCGTTCATGCTTCTGGTGTAACTCCGCCGAGGCGGGGCGTCTGTCGAGAAGGGTTTCGCGATCGTTAAGAAACCTGACAGTCGGCTAGCCGTCGAGGAGCGATAGGAACACCTTCGATCGTTCGAGCTGCGCCTTGGTGCGATCGCACAGCGCGACCTGCTGGGCGGCCGTGAAGCCGTTGCGCTCGAACAGGTCGTTCTCGGTCTCGCCGTCCTCGCAGAGCTGGTCGGTCGTGAACGGCTCCGCGCACAGGCGCGACAGGTGGTCGGCGGAGGCCACGATCTCGCTGATCGTGCGGAGATTGGGGCCGAGGGCCGCGCGGATCTCCGGGCGACCGATCGAGTGGTGCTGTTCGATCGGCGTGGTCAGCGTCGCGGGGAACTTCCAGGTCTTCGCGAGCCGGCTGCCGATCTTGTCGTGCGCGGGCAGGCCCAGGCGCTTCTCGGCCTCGGCGATCGTGACGCCCTCGGTCTTCATCATCTCGAACGCCTGGGCGAGCTTCACCGGCTCGACCTTCGCGAGCGCGATCTTGCCCATGTCGTGAAGCAGGCCCGCGGTGAAGCAGCCGCCGGGGTCGGAGAACTTCAGCTCGGTCGCGAGCTCGCGCGCCGCCGTGCCGACGGTGAGGGAGTGCACCCACAGCGAGCGAGCATCGAACGCGCCGCCCTTGGAACCGAGGGCCTCGAGCACGCCGATCGAGAGGACGAGCTGGTAGAGGGTGTTGAACCCGACAAACGGGATCGCCCGCTCGACATCGGAGACGCCGCCGGGGATGCCGAAGTACGGCGAGTTGACGAGTCGCAGAAGCTTCGCCGAGGTCGCCGGATCGGAGCGCAGCAGCGCGGCGACCTGCTGGACCGAGACATTCTTGCCGTGGACGACCTCGCCGATCTGGATCGCCACGATCGGGAGGGTCGGGAGGCTATCGAGCGCGTTTGCGATGCGTGTGGTCTCGCTCGGCGAGACAGAGATCTCCTGCGTCATCACTTGCTCCCGTGGCTGAGGTCGAAGCCAACGCCGAGGACGATCTGGACCTCGGTGACGGTGTGACCGTCATCGATCGCGTCGCCGGCGAAGTAGTTCGTGAGCTGCAGATCGGCGCACAGGGCGACGGCGCCCTTGTCCTTGCACATGCCGCCGCTGGCGGACACGCCCCACTTGGTGTCGGGCGCATAGACCCAGATCGCGCCCGCGGCGAGGTGCACCGGCATCTCCGGCACGCGCAGCTTGATGCCACCGACGAAGCCAAACGAGTTGTGCTGCACGGTCTCCACCAGGATGCCGCCGTAGGTCGAGACCTCGGGCTCGTCGGAGATCGCGATCGCGCCGGTCGCTTCGAACGTCAGCGGCGTGGTGCGATGTGCGGTGGACATGTCGGTCTCCTTGCCCATCGAGACTCCGTAGCCCATGCGGAGCTCTGCCTCCCACAGGGGTTGAGCGGCGACAGGAGCGACGAGCGCGGCGAGGATCGGAACAGCCAGGAGACGCATGGGCCGTGTCACCGCAAGCCGTGTGCCGCGCGGCGGCCGAGCAGTTCTCAGGGGTTGAGCGCCGGCGCGACAATCGGCACAGCAGCAGCGTCGGCAGGCTTGGCGATCTTGATGAGGATCGAGAGGCGGCGGTTCTGCGCGGCCATCGGCTGGTCGGGGACGTAGAGCTGGCTGGCACCGCGCGCGAACACGCCGCTGATCTGCGAGTCGGGCACGCCGCTCGACTGGAAGATCACGCGGGCCGCCTCGGCGCGCTGATACGAGAGGTCCCAGTTCGACACCCGCGAGTTGTTCGCGAACGGGCGGGCATCGGTGTGACCGTTGATCTCGATCTTGCGACCGGTCGAGACGAGCACCGGCGCGAGCCCGCGCAGGAAGCGCTCGAGGGGCTCGTTGAGCCTCGACGACGACGAATCGAACATCAGGCCGCTACCCTCATCGACAGTCTCGATCAGGATGCCCTCGGAGGTGATCTGGACCTTGACGTTCTTGATCACGCGCTCGAGCTGCGGATCGAGGCCCGCCATCTTCGCGAGCTTCTCGACGACGATCTTCGCGGTGTCCTGCTTCGCGGTCTCGACCTTGTCCTGGAGCGTCTTCTCGGCGGCTGACGGCGGCACGGCCGAGACCTGGATCACCGACGGCTTCTCCTGCGCCGCGCGGTTCATCGACAGATCGCCGTCAGGCAAGATGCCGGTGCGGAAGTACTGCGAGATCTCTTTGCGGCTCTGCGCGTCCGTGGAGGCGAGGAGCCAGAGCACCATGAACAACGCCATCATCGCGGTCACGAAGTCCGCGTACGCGACCTTCCATGCACCACCGTGGTGACCGTGACCCGCGACGACCTTCTTGTAGCGGCGCGCCATGTCACTTCACCGCTTGGAGGGCTTTGTCGACGTCGTTGAAGCTCGGGCGCTCGTCGCTGTAGATCATCTTGCGACCGAACTCGACGGCGGTCGGCGGCGCCACTCCGCGCGCGGAGGCGATCACCGAGGACTTGATGACGAGCAGGTAGCGGAGCTGGTGGGTCTCCTGCGTCTCGGCGTTGTTCGCGAGCGGCTGGATGATGCCGTAGCAGAGGAGAATGCCGAGGAACGTGCCGACGAGCGCAGCGGCGACGTGGTGACCGATGACGGCGGGCGGCGCGTCCATGTGACCCATGGTCACGATGATGCCGAGCACGGCGGCGACGATGCCGATGCCGGGAAGCGCGTCGCCGATGGTCTTGAGGAGGCCGGTCGCGAGGTGACCTTCGTCCTTGAACGTCTCGATCTCGGTGTCGAGCAACTGATCGAGATCGTCGGGGGAGATGCCGTTGACGATCTGCTGCAGTGCCTCGACGAGGAACGTGCGCGCGTGGTGGCCCTTCGAGATGCTCGGGTACTTCTTGAAGATGTCGCTCTTCGCGGGCTCATTGAGGTGCGGCTCGAGAGCGAGGACGCCCTGGCGGCGGGCCAGCATGAACAGCTCGTACTCGCACTTGAGGAGCTCGAGATAGTCGGCCTGACTCGGGATGTTCTCCTTGAGCGCCGCCTTCACGGCCGCGGCCACGCGCTTCTTCATCTTGCCCGGAGATGAGGTGATCAACGTTCCGAGCGCGGCGCCCAGGATGACGACGAACTCCGACGGCTGGATCAACACGCCCAGCTTTCCGCCGGCCATGAGGAAGCCGCCGGCGATCGCGCCGAGGACGATGAGGATTCCGGGAAGGGCCATGACACTCGTTAGGTCGCCCGCTCTGGCGTTCTCTCAAGTCGGAATGTTTTGGCGGCCTCCGTCAGGACCACCGGCTGGGCTGGACGTGGGCGATGTATGTCTCGAACGAGGTCGCGGTGTTACGCGTGGCATCGAGGCTGCAGAGTCCATCCTCGTGACCAGACGCCGCAGCTCAGCCACCACCCCTCTCGTCGGCAATCGGCCCCTCGCGATCGACTGCGCGGGTGAGTACAACGTTCTCGCGCCGATCGCCCGCGGTGGCACGGCGGGCGTCTACCTCGGCGAGCACGTCAATAGCGGCGAGCGCGTCGCGGTCAAGCTGCTCGACCCCTTCCATGCCGGCCACGCCGACATCGTCGATCGCATGTTCGCGGAGCGCACCGTCTCGATGAGCGTGCGCCACCCGAACCTCCTCGAGGTGCTGCACGCCGACCGCAACGCGCTCGGCCTGCCGTACCTGGTGATGGAGTTCCTCGATGGCGAGAACCTCGGCGACCTCGCCGAGCGCGGCCCGGTCCAGATCGACGCGATCCTCGCGATCACCACGCAGATCGCCTGCGCACTCAATGCACTCCACGCCGCCGGCTACATCCACTGCGACGTGAAGGCCGACAACGTGTTCATCCTGTACCAGAGCACGCTCGGCGGCTGGCCGCGCGTGAAGGTGATCGACTACGGCGTCGCTCGCAAGATCTCGGATACCAGCGCAGACAGCGTGATCGCCGGGACCCCGGCGTACATGGCGCCCGAGCAGTGGCGCGGCACGGCGACGGTGCAGTCCGACGTGTACGCGCTCGGCTGCCTCCTCTACGAGCTCATCACCGGCGAGCAACCGTTCCACGGCACCCTGCCCCAGATGATGATGGGCCACTGCGAAGCGCTCGCACCGCGCCCCTCGACCCTGCGCTCCGAGGTCCCCGCCTCGCTCGAGCGGCTGATCATGCGCGCGATGGCGAAGGAGCCCGGCATGCGGCCCTCGATGATCGAGGTGGAGGTCGAGCTCGCGGTGTGCCTGCGCTCCCTCAACGGGATCGCCGACGAAGATCTTCACGTGGCGAGCTGATCAATTCGTCGGGCCGAGGCCCGGCAACGGCGCATCGGGCGTGAACGCATCCGGCGGCGGTGGCGCGAGCGGCGCCGCGTCCTCCACCATGATCGAGGCCGGCGGTGCGAGCTCGATCGGTGCGACCTCGCGCGGCGGTGCCACGCCCGCATCGACGTCCTCCGCGACCGGATCGAGCCGCGGATGCAGGATGCCCGTGGTCACCGGCACGAACCGGAACTGCGCCATCGCGTAGCCGGCCTTCTTGAACACGAACGTGTGTGGCGCGCCGGTCTCCCCGCCCCACACCTGCGGCGTGATGCCGAGGTACGCGCCATCGACCCAGGCCTCGGCGTCGCCGGGCGTGGAGCGCAGGATGATCTCGATCGACCGCGTGGGCCGCTTCGGGACCGGCGAGGCCGTCGGCGTCGGGGCGAGCGGCTGGGTCAGGGCATCCGTCCCACCGTCGCCCGCGTTCGCCGGAACCGTGGTGGGCTCCGGCTTCGGCCCATCGGCGGAGCCCGAGCACGCGGAGGCGATCACGATCATCGCAGCTCCAGCGCGGGACATCGCCGGAGCTATAGCACGCCTACTTCGTCTTCTTCTTCTTCGCGGCGTCCTCGACGCGCTTGCGCTGCGCTTCATCGAGCACGCGCCGCGCCTGTGCCCACGCCTGGATCCGTGACTTGCGGATGGTCGCTTCCTGCGCGCTGATCTGATCGACGAGCCGGCTGATCTCCGCGTCGGTGACGGCGGGGTTGCCGAGCGCCGTCTGCAGCTTCCCCGACAGATCATCCATCTGCTTCTTCGCGGTGCGGACGTTGTTATCGGAGTCCGTGCGCAGCTTGTTGATCTTGTCCTTTTGATCCGGCTTGAGCGCCATGTCGCGCAGATCCTTGATCGCGTCCTTCATGTCGTCGTCGTCGGAGTCCACATCCGGCGTGTCGATCGATCCGATGTTGTCGTCATCGTCGTCGTCATCCTTGCCGATGTTGACGCTGAAGTTCTTGCCGAACTTCTTGCCGAAGTCCTTGCCCATGTCCTTCCCGAGCTTGTCGAGGTCCTTGTCGAGGCCCTCCATCGCCTGCTCGATCTCCTCACCCATCTTCTCCATCTCGGATTCGAGCTGGTCCATGTCGGTGAGCTTGAGGTTCGCGAGCCGCTTGTCGACGGTCGCGCGCACCTTGTCGAGCCGCGCGACGACCTTGTCGCGCACGTCCTTCGGGATCTGCTGGTTGTTCTTGATCGACTCGCGCGCCGCATCGAGCTGACCGAGCACGAGATCGTGCAGGCCATCGATCTGGATCTTGCCGTTGGTGATGTTGACCGAGACGCCGCTGCCACCACTACCACCGCGCTTCACCGGGGGAGCGGGCGGCGCAGGCGGAGGCGTCGGTGCGCGCGGGGTCGGAGGGGTCGTCGGAGTGCGCGGCGTCGGCGGCGTCGGCGCCGACACATCGCTCGCGGCCGGCCAGAAGCCAAAGCTCTCGTCGTCGCGGCCGGCCGATGCCTGGCCGAGCGCGCTGTTGAAGATCAGCCCTCCGGCGAGCATCGACGGCACGACGATGGTGAACAACGTACGGATCCTACTCATGGTGTGACGACTCCTTGCAGCAACTTGCGGTAGGGCGACAGCGGCTTCTTGATGCGCCGCCAGTTCGCCGAGAGGTGTGCCGAGCGATCGACGTCGGCGAGATTGACCAGCGCTCTGAGCTCGGCCTCGGTGGCCTTCTCCGCGACTGGGTCCTTCCTGGGATCCTCGGTGCCGGTGGTCGGTGGACTCGCAGGGCCCGCATTTCGCGTGATGAACAGGACCGCGACGACGCCCGCAGCGACGGTCGAGCCCATCGCCGCGGCCACGCGACGGCGGCGGCGCGTGGTGATCCGCTGCTGCGCACCGATCGTCATGCGCGCGCCGAAGCCGAGCCCCGGGTCCACGGCGTGCTTGGTCGCGCCGAGCTTCGCCGGCATCGCGACGACGAGCTTGCAGCGCTCGCAGCGCGCCGCATGCTCCTCGTGCTCGCCGATCGACTCTCCGAGCGCGACGCGCTCCGCGACGGTTTCACAGATCGGGTTCGTGGTCGTGCTCATCGGTGCTCCTCCATCAGATCGCGCAGCCGCGCGAGGCCGCGTACGAGATGCGTCTTTGCGGTCGCCAGCTCGACACCGAGCAGCGCGGCGACCTCGGCGACCGGAAGGTCGTGGCCGTAGCGCAGCACGAGCGCGGTGCGCTGCTGCGCCGAGAGATCATCGAGGCGGCCAAGCAGCGAGGCGAGAGCCTGCTGTCCCGCGAGCGCCTCGGGCGGGGAGGCCGTCGCGAGCGCGTGCATGCGCCCGGCGATGTCATCGATGCCGGTATCGGCGCTGCCGCTCTTGCCGGTCGGCGCGGCATCCGTTCCCTCGTCCTTGCCCGGCCACCAGCCGAACAGCTTCTTCTTGAGACGGCGCCGGCGCAGCGTGCGCAGGCACATCGTGGTGACGATGCGCAGGAACCACGCGGGCGCCGCGGCAGGCTCGCGAAGATCTCCGATCGATTCGCACGCGCGGGCGAGCGCCTCCTGAACGGCCTCCTCGGCTTCGGCGCGATTGCCGAGCAGGTCGTACGCGATGCCGTAGCCCTTCCGCGCGGGGGCGGCAGCGAGCTCGCCGAGCAAGCGGCTACGTGCGTCGGCGCGGTCGGCCACGTCTATCCGAGCTCCAGTACCAAGTGCCATGAATCCTCGAACCTGCACGCTGCCAGTAAGAGCCCTGACGTGGCAGGTCGGTGGACATCCTGACGTCCTACCTGAGATTTCGCGGACTTGCAGCGTCTACGCGGCGACCGGGAGCACGATCGTCACCGTGGTCCCGATGCCCGGCTCGCTCTCGATGCGGAACCGACCGCCGGCACTACCGATCAAGCGCTGGCACTGCGCGAGCCCGAGGCCGGTGCCTTCCGCGCGCGTCGTGAAGAACGGCGTGCCGACGCGGCCGAGCACCTCGGGTGGCATCCCCACGCCATCATCGCGGACGCACAGCTCGAGCATGTTCGATTCGGTCCGCGCGACGATCGACACCTTGCCCGCCGGCGATCCCCGCGCGGCCACGGCCTGCGCACCGTTCTGCACCAGGTTGATCAGCACCTGGGTCAGCTCGGTCGGCGACATCTGCACGCGCGGCAGAATGCTCGGACCTTCGTAGTCGATCGATGCGTGGACGCTCATCGCGAGCTCCTGACACACCGCCATCGCATGCCGCACGATCGGCAGTGGATCGGCGGCCTGGATGCCCGTGCTCTTGTCGCGCGGGCGGCTGAGCTCGCGGAGTCCATCGATCAGCGAGCTGAGATGCGTGGCCGAGATCTTGAGGTCCGAGGTCAGCGGATCGAGATCGTCGACCAGTCCGGAGAGCCGCACGCGCTCGTCGGGATCGAGCGAAATCCGGGTCAGCGCGTCCTGCAGCGTCGGTGCGGCCTTCGCCAGCTCGCGCAAATGATCGACGTTGATGAGCAGCGACATCAGCGGCTGCTTGAGATCGTGAACGATCATGCCGGCGATGCTGCCGAGCGTGGCGAGCCGTTCGGTCTCCATCAGGCGCGTGTGCAGCGCCATCGAGTTCTGCGAGAACGTCCACGCCTCGATCGCCCAGCGCAGCACCTGAACGAGCTCGGTGCGGATCCATGGCTTGATGATGTAGCGGGCGACCAGACCTTCGTTGATCGCTCGCAGGATCGGATCGACATCGGAGTACGCCGTGACGACCATCCGGATGGTCAGCGGCTTGCGCTCCTTCGCGATGCGCAGCAGCTCCTCGCCCGTCATGCCCGGCATGCGCATATCGGTGACGAGTACGGCGACATCCTGCGCGTCGAGAATCTCGAGCGCGGCCGGGCCATCGGCGACCGCGGTGATCCGGAAGTCGGGTCCGAGCGATTGCTCGAACACGATGCGGTTCGCGCGCTCGTCGTCCACGTAGAGGACGAGCGGTCTGGCTGGATCGTTGGTTGGCACCCGGGTCCAGATCATACCGCGGATGCACGTGACGTGGCCGAATGGTTAGCTATGGTACGAGACGGCACATGCACGGCACCGTGTCCCTGGAGCGCCCCGAGACCTTCGTGCCCCATGCCGAGCTGCGCCGGCTGCGTTCGGAGGATCCGGTGTCCTGGCAGAGCGAGCCTAGCGGCTCCGGATTCTGGGCGGTCACCCGCTATCACGACGTCCTCGAGGTGCTCAGAAACCCGACAGTCTTCTCCTCGGAGCGCGGGGGCGTGCTGCTCGCTGATCCCCCCGCCGACTTCCTCCGCAAGCTGAGAGAGAACCTCCTGAATCGTGATCCTCCGGCGCACACGCGGCTGCGCAAGCTCGTCAATCACGTGTTCAGCCCCAAGCGCATCGGTCGTCTGGAGGAGAGGATCGGAGCCCACGCTCGCGCGCTCGTCGATCGTCTGGTGGGCCGTAGCGGTTGCGATTTCGCGACCGAGGTCGCGGGGGAGATGCCCTTGTTCGTGATCTGCGAGATCCTCGGTGTCCCGATCGAGGACCGAGTGCATCTTCATGTCCTGACCTGGCGCATGTTCGCGAGCACGATCGAGGATCGCGACGCCGCGCTACGTGACGGCATGTCCGCCGCGGGGGAGATGCGTGCGTACGGTGCGAAGCTCGCGGCGATGCGGCGCCACCATCCCGCGGAAGATCTGATCACCGATCTGGTGAGCGCAAATGTCGAGGGCGCACCGCTCACCGAAGGCGAGATCGAGGCGTTCTTCATGCTGCTGTTCAACGCCGGCGCCGATACGACGCGGTCGCTGCTGTGCCACGGGCTCGATCTGCTACTCGAACACCCGGATCAGCTCGCCGCGATCCGCGCGGATCTCGCGCTGCTCCCCGCCGCGATCGAGGAGATGCTCCGGTACGAGCCGGCCGTGCTGCAGTTCCGCAGGACCGCGACCACCGCATATCGGCTGGGCGGGCGAGACATCGCTGAGGGCGACAAGGTGGTGGTGTACTTCGCATCGGCGAACCGCGACGAGACCGTATTTCCCGATCCAGACCGCTTCGATATCCGGCGCAGCCCGAATCCACACCTCTCGTTTGGCCACGGCACGCACTTCTGCCTCGGCGCGCCGCTCGCGCGGATGGAGAGTCGTCATGTGTTTCGCGAGCTGCTGACGCGTGTGGACGGCCTCGAGCGAGGGTCCCCCCTGGTCTCGGCGCGCTCGAACTTTACGCGCAGCGTACGCTCGCAGCCAGTTCGCTTTCGCGCGGTGGCATCGTGACGCTCGCGGCGCCCCCGGTCGGCGATGGACCGATCTGGACCGTGTGGATGGCGCTGTTCCACGCGCCGACGCTCGCGATCGCCGACGAGCTCGGCGTGTTCCGCACGCTGGCGGACTCCCCCAGCTCCGCGCGCGAGCTCGCCGAGACGCTGGCCCTCGAACCGCGGGCGACCGAGGCGATGTGCGGCGTGCTGACCTCGCTCGAGCTGCTGCAGCGCGACGGCGAGCGGTTCGCTGTGACCGAGACCGCACGTACGTACTTGCTCCCGGAGAGCCCCTACTACTGGGGCGGTGTGCTGCGCCGAATCCGCACGATCCCCGTCGATTGCACCAAGTTGATCGCCTCGCTTCGCGCCGGTGCCGCGACGAACCTGACGGAGATGTGGCAGGCGTCGCTCCCACCGCCCGAGGCGCTGGTCGGGTTCACGCATGCGATGCACGCGCACTCGTTCGCGCTCGCCATGCGCGTGGTCGCGCGGTTCGGGATCGCGGGAAGCTTGCTCGATGTCGCCGGCGGATCGGGGAGCTATTCGATCGCCGCCGCGCTCCACGATCCAGACGCGGCGTGCACCGTGCTCGAGCTCCCCGCCGTGTGCCCCGTCGCCGAGGCGTACGCCGCGAAGCATCTCGCGCGCGTCGCCACGGTTCCCGCGAACATGTTCGTCGATGAGTGGCCCGGCGAGTTCGACGCGCTCCTGCTCGCAGACGTCATCCACGACTGGGATGACGAACGATGCGCGTTCCTCGTGCGCCGCGCGCTGGCCGCGGTGCGCCCCGGCGGGCGCCTCCTCGTGCACGAGATGCTGCTCGACGATGACAAGCTCGGCCCACCGATCGCCGTCGCGTACTCGATGCTGATGGTCTACGTCACGCAGGGTCGCCAACGCACGTCGAGCGAGCTGCGCGCGCTGCTTGTGGGCGCCGGGTTCGTCGATATCCGAATCACCCCGACGGAGAACGGGTACAGCCTGGTCGAGGGCACGCGCGCATGAGGGTGGGCATTCACGGCCTGGGGTTGTTTCTCCCCGAGGAGATCCGCACCAACGACTTCTGGTCGTCCGACGTGATCGCCGGATGGGCCGCCAACCGCCCCCCGCCAACGGCCCCGTCTCCGGCGCTGCTCGCCAGCGAAGGCGCGCAGCGCGTGGTCGCCGCGCAGGCGAAACAGACCCGCGATCCGTTCCAGGGTGTGGTCACCCGCCGCGTGATGGCGAGCAACATGACGTTGCTCGACATGGAAGAGAGCGCAGCGCGTAGCGCGATCGCACGTGCGAGCATCGACCCCGCGAGTATCGATCTCGTGCTCACGAGCACGACGGTGCCCGACTACCTGCTCGGAAACCCCGCGTGCGGGTTGCATGACCGGCTGAAGCTCCGGCGGCGCTGCTTCACGCTGCACACCGACGTCGCCGCGGCGGCATTTCTCGCCCAGCTCGAGATCGCCGAGGCCATGATCATCGCCGGACGCGCGCGCGTGGCGCTGCTCGTGCAATCGTGTGCACCGACCCGCCTGATCGCGCCGACAGATTCGAACGCACCGTATTTCGGCGATGGCGCGACCGCCGCCATCGTCGCCGCGGTCGATGACCACCACGGCATCGAGACCTCGGTGACGTTCACCGATGGCCGCTACGGCAAGACGCTGATCGCCTCGACGACCCCGAACGGGAAGTTCTACGAGGGCCCGTCGTCGTTGATCGTCGGCGATCCGGCGCAGACCCAAGCCGTGTTCCTTCAGACCGCCGACTCGTGCAAGGTCAGCATCGAGCACTGCCTCGCCGCGACAGGGAAGACCGCCGACGACATCGACTTCGTATCGATGCACCAGGGCACATCGTGGCTGCGCGACGTCGTGTGCACGTACGCCGGCCTGACCCGGGCGAGGAGCGTGGAGGTGTTTGCGGACCTCGGGTACTTGTTCGCGTCGACGATCCCAGCCTCGCTGGCGCTCGCGGAGCAGCGGCAGTTGCTCGGTTCGGGCGATCGAGTGATCCTGGTCGGTGGGGGAACCGGGATGACGTACGGCGCGACGCAGATGGTGTGGGGACAATGAACGAAGTGTCCTGCAAGGTCTTCGGGCTGATGCTGGCCCCGATCGCCGCGAAGGGCCTGACGCTCGCCGATGTCGTGCGCGGCACCGAGATCGCCCCGGCCACCCTCGAGGACAGGAAGGCGCGGATCGACTGGACCGACTACGCGACGATCATGCGGAACCTCCGGCCGCACTTCACCGACGAGGAGTACATCGAGCTCGGCCGGCGCTATCTCCGCGCGCCCGGGCTCCGGTTCGCCTTCGTGATCGCTCGCCTTGCGATGTCTCCAATGGACTTCTATCGCTGGTTCTCGAAGCCCAAGCAGGGCGTCGGCAATCAGATGTTCAACTGCATCGTCCCCTCCCA
The DNA here is from genome assembly GCA_038203335.1 of Haliangiales bacterium. Taxonomy (GTDB): domain Bacteria; phylum Myxococcota_A; class Polyangia; order Haliangiales; family Haliangiaceae; genus JABFXX01. Next base: position 43,197 of record JBBRED010000021.1, read on the forward strand.
TCGCGAGCTCGCGGAGAACGATATCGAGCTGGACCTCGTTCTCCCCGAGGGGTTCGAGATGTGCTGGGACTTCTTCTTGATCTCGAAGGGCAACCTCGAGGAGATGCCTGCGTTGCTCGGCTATCCGCGCTCCGAGATCACCCTCACGCCGATCGACCGCGGCGGGCGCTATCGCATCGCGGTCCCCCGCGGCACCGCCTTCTTCAAGCGCATCATCCGCTTCATCACGCGTCCGTTCGTGCGGCGCGACGCCGCGAAGGAGCTGCGCGAAGCGCACGAGACGTTGATCGAGCGTTACGACGAGCTCGAGGACACGCGCACGAAGCTCGACCGCCAGGCCGCACGCCTCCGCGTGGCGCACTCCATCAACGTGCTCGTCCAGCGAGACGTCGATGTCGAGGGCACGCTCAACACCATCGCGAAGGCGTTGGTCGAAGAGGCACAGTTCGCCTGGGCCAAGATCAGCGCGGAGCACCGCCACGCCGAGTTCGGGACGATCGATGACGCGCCGCCGATTCGCGCCGCGCTCGAAGGCCGCGGGGGCGAGAAGGTCGGTGAGCTCTCGGTGACGCCGCGCCCCGGCGTGGCCCCCGGCGAGCACGAAGATCTACTGACGTTCATCATGCCGTCGCTCGCGATCGCGCTGCAGAACGCGCTCTACCGTACCGACCTCGAACGCAAGGTCGACGAGCGCACGACCGAGCTGCGCAAGGCCAGCGATGCGCTCGCCGGCACCGTGGAGCAGCTGCGCGAGGCGCAGGGCGCGCGCGAGCGATTCTTCGGCAACATCTCGCACGAGATTCGCACGCCACTCTCGATCATCCTGCTCGCCGCCGGCGACATCGAGCTGCGAGTCGGCAACCTGCTCGATGCCCGCGCGCGATCGGGACTCGGTGCGGTCACCGATGCAGCGCGCAAGCTGGTCCGGCTGGTCGACGAGCTCCTGCTGCTCGCAGCCGGCCAGGAAGGCAAGCTGCGCACGAACCCCGAGCCCACGGACCTCGCGGTGCTGATCGCCCAGCTCGCTTCGGCGTGGCGACCGATCGCCGAGGACGCGGGTCTCGAGCTATCCACGCGCAGCCCCGCATCGCTGATCGCGAATGTCGATCCGGTCGCGATGGAG
>JBBRED010000022.1:0-44258 GCA_038203335.1 Haliangiales bacterium
TGTCGCCCGTGCACTCGATGCTGATCGAGGAGAGCGTGCTCGGCTGGAAGGAGTTCGAGCTCGAGGTCGTCCGCGACTCGAAGGACAACGCTGTCATCGTGTGCTCGATCGAGAACCTCGATCCGATGGGCGTGCACACCGGTGACTCGATCACCGTCGCGCCCGCGATGACGTTGACCGACAAGGAGTACCAGCGCATGCGGGACGCCTCGATCGCGATCATGCGCGAGATCGGCGTCACCACCGGCGGCAGCAACGTGCAGTTCAGCGTGGATCCGGCGACCGGCCGGATGCTCGTGATCGAGATGAACCCGCGCGTGTCGCGCTCGAGCGCGCTCGCCTCGAAGGCGACCGGGTTCCCGATCGCGAAGATCGCGGCGAAGCTCGCGATCGGCTACACGCTCGACGAGCTCGACAACGACATCACGCGCGTCACCCCGGCGTCGTTCGAGCCGACCATCGACTACGTCGTGGTGAAGTGGCCGCGGTTCGCATTCGAGAAGTTCCCGTCGGCGCGTCCGGTGCTCGGGCCGCAGATGAAGTCCGTCGGCGAGGCGATGGCGATCGGCCGCACGTTCCGCGAGGCCCTCGGCAAGGCGATCCGCTCGCTCGAGACCGGCCGCGCGGGGTTCGATCTGCCGATGGCCACCTACGGCGATGACCTCGCCGCGATCGAGCGCGCGATCAGCGTGACCACGCCGGATCGGTTATTCCAGGTGGCGCGTGGCTTCCAGCTCGGGCTCACGCTCGAGCGCGCGCACGAGCTGACCCGCATCGACCCGTGGTTCCTCCATCACGTGCACTCGATCGCGCTCGAGGAGACGTCGATCGAGGGGGTGGCGCTCGAGACCCTCGATGGTGCGCGCCTGCGCCAGTTGAAGCGGATCGGCATGAGCGATCGCCGGATCGCAGCGCTGACCGGAGCCTCCGAGGCCTCGGTGCGCGCCGCGCGCCACGCCGCGAATGTTCGCCCCGTGTACAAGCGCGTCGACACCTGCGGCGCGGAGTTCGCGTCGCACACGCCGTACATGTACTCGACGTACGAGGACGAGTGCGAGTCGGAGCCCACCAGCAACCGCAAGGTGATGATCCTCGGCGGCGGGCCGAACCGGATCGGCCAGGGCATCGAGTTCGACTACTGCTGCGTGCACGCGGCGATGGCCCTCAAGGAAGAGGGCATCGAGTCGATCATGGTCAACTGCAACCCGGAGACGGTGTCGACCGACTACGACACCTCCGACCGGTTGTACTTCGAGCCGCTCACGCTCGAGGACGTGCTCGCGATCTGCGACGTCGAGAAGCCGTGGGGCGTGATCGTGCAGTTCGGCGGGCAGACGCCGCTCAAGCTCGCCGTGGCGCTCGCCAAGGCCGGCGTGCCGATCCTCGGCACCAGCGCCGACGCGATCGATCGCGCCGAGGACCGCGAGCGATTCGGCGAGGTGATGACGAAGCTCGGGCTCCGCGCGCCGCGCTGGGGCATCGCCCGCTCTCTCGAGGAAGCGCGCAGCCACGCCACCGAGATCGGCTTCCCCGTGATGGTGCGTCCGAGCTACGTGCTCGGCGGCCGCGCGATGGAGCGCGTGTACGACGCGAAGGGTCTCGAGGACTACTTCAGCCGCGTGCTCGGCATCGGCGGCAACGCGACCAAGGGCACGGGCCAGGACGAGTCCGCCACCGTCGGCTTCCCGCTCCTGATCGACCAGTTCCTCGCGGACGCCGTCGAGCTCGACGTCGACGTGATCGCCGACAAGACCGGCGCCGTGATCGTCGGTGGCGTGATGGAGCACATCGAGGAGGCCGGCATCCACTCCGGTGACTCGGCGTGCGCCCTGCCGCCCTACTCGCTCCCCGCGGACATCGTCGACGAGGTCAAGCGCCAGGCCCGCATGCTCGCAACCGAGCTCGGCGTGATCGGCCTGATGAACACGCAGTTCGCGGTCCTCGGCGGCGACGTCTACATCATCGAGGTCAACCCGCGCGCGTCGCGCACGGTGCCGTTCGTGTCCAAGGCGATCGGCAAGCCGCTCGCGAAGATCGCGGCGAAGGTGATGGCGGGCAAGACGCTCGCGGAGCTGAACGCGTTCCCGCACGGTGAGGTCGAGCCGCGGCACGTCTCCGTCAAGGAGGTCGTGTTCCCGTTCGTGAAGTTCGAGGGCGTGGACACCATCCTCGGTCCCGAGATGCGCTCGACCGGCGAGGTCATGGGCATCGACTCCGACTTCGCGCGCGCGTTCATGAAGAGCTGGATCGCCGCGGGCGGCAAGCTGCCGACGAGCGGTACCGCGTTCCTCTCGGTGCGCGAGGCCGACAAGCCGGCGGTCGTCGAGATCGCGCGCCGCCTCGTCAACCTCGGGTTCTCGCTCGTCGCCACGCATGGCACCGCGATGCACCTCCGCAACCACGGGCTGCTCGTGAAGGGCATCAACAAGGTGCTCGAGGGTCGCCCGCACTGCGTCGATGCGATGGACAACCACGAGATCCAGCTCGTCATCAACACCACCGAAGGCACGCAGGCGATCCAGGACTCGCAGTCGTTGCGGCGCGCGGCGCTGATGAACAACATCGCGTACCAGACCACGCTGCGGGGGGCGCGCGCGGCGCTCGAAGCGATCGCGGTCGCAAAGCGCGGCGACATCCGCGTCGCCCCGCTCCAGAAGTACAACTCGTTCTGAGCCAGCTCTAGGCGAGGACGACGTCTTCGGTCGTGGTGCCGTCGATGGTCTCGAGCAGCTCGCGGTACCAGCGCGTGACCTCCCGGGTGCGCCCCGGGAGCGCGGAGGTTCCCCAGACCACGGAGATCGTCACCGTCGTCCCGTCATGGGTCTTCGTTCGCTGGGCGTCCTTGACCGGCGTACCGGTCGGACCGATGGCGTCGAACAGACAGATCAGACCCGAGACCTCGATGGTCTGCCCCGACGGGTTGAACACGTAGCTCGTACCGGCGGGCGCGATCCGGAGGCTCAGGGCGCCCTCGACGCGATCGAGATCGACGAGCGAGATCGGAAGCCCGCTGTGCAGCGAGACCACGTTGCAGGCGTCGACACCGGCGTTGATCCGCGGGAATCGCCCGTCGGTGACCGCACCGACCAGATATTCGGACGCTGGCTTACTGCGCCCGGAGGGCTTGAACCCACCGTGACGGAGCAGGTCGCGGGCCGCGACCTTCACATCGTCTGACGGGGAGAACGGTGCCCGCGTGTTCGGTTCGGTGAGGGCCGTGATCGCGGGCGGTGTGGCGGTGCCCACCAGAGGTTGCACAAATCGCGCAACGAACACGCCCGCCTCGAGAAGTGGATGGGGGTCGACACGAACAGTGAGCGGCATACCTACACTCGTTACAACGAGCCGCTTGTGTACAATGGTTTCGTGACTCTGGGTGCGGCACCCGGCGCTCGGCCCACGCGGCTCGGGCGGTACGAGCTGATCACACAGATCGGGCAAGGCGGGATGGCGGAGGTGCAGCTCGCCATTCAGCGCGGTCCGGCTGGGTTCGAGAAGCTCGTGGTGGTGAAGCTCGTCCACGAGAACCTCGTCGCGCAGGCGGGCTTCGTCGACATGCTGCTCGAAGAGGCGAAGGTCGCGGCGCTGGTCAAGCACCCGAACGTCGTCGACATCTACGACCTCGGCGAGGCCGAGGGCCGCTACTTCATCGCGATGGAGTACCTCGAGGGCGAGCCACTGCTCTCGGTGCTCCGCGCCGGTCGCGAGGGCAAGCGCCTCGATCCGATGTCGACCGCGCGGCTGATCGCAGATACCGCCGAGGGCCTCGACGCCGCGCACGAGCTCCGCACGATGGCGGGCGAACCGCTCGAGCTCGTCCACCACGACGTGTCGCTCGGCAACATCGTCGTCCTCTACAACGGTCAGGTGAAGCTGGTCGATTTCGGTGTCGCGAAGGCGACCCAGTCGGCGAGCGCCGGCCCGGCGCGCGCGAAGGTCCAGGGCAAGTTCAGCTACATGGCGCCCGAGAAGCTCAAGGGCGGCGCCGGCGATCGCCGCAGCGATATCTGGTCGCTCGGCTGCGTGCTGTGGGAAGCGCTGACCTTGCGCCGGCTGTTCAAGGGCGGCAACGACGCCGAGACGATGCGTCAGGTGCTCGAGACCGAGATCGCACTGCCGTCGACCGTGAACGGCGAGGTGATCGCGGACTTCGATCCGATCGTGATGAAGGCCCTCGAGCGAGATCCCGCGAAGCGCTACCCGACGGCGAAGGAGATGGCCTCGGATCTCGAGGAGGTCCTTCGCCAGCACAAGTACGGCGGCAAGAACGACGTCATCGCGAAGTACATGCAGGGGACGTTCGACACGCACATCGTCGCGCGCAAGAAGCTGCTGCAGGAGGTCTCGAGCAAGGGTCGCGCGAGCGCCGACGTCCTCGAGGCCGCGTTCAACGACTCGCAGCTCGCGTCGGGGACGCCGGCGCTGCAGGGCGAGTTCTCGGTCAAGTTCCGGCGGCCGACGAACGAGATCGCGGCCGAGGTTCCGCCGGCCGCCGACCAGCCGCCGCAGCGGATCAGCGAGGAGCTGCGCATCACGCGGCCAAAGTCGATCAGCAACAACCCGCCGTTCAACGCCGACGGCACACCTGCGGCGAGCGGCACCGCGGCGCCCGTGGAGGGAGCCAGCTCGCGCAAGAAGCTCGCGATGCTCGTCGGTGGCGGCGTCATGCTGCTGATCGCGATCATCGCGATCGCGCGCGGCGGTGGAGGCGGCAAGGCGAGCGATGCACCGGAGGTTGGCAGCGCCGCGATCGCCGTGGGCTCCGATCGGCTGGTGGCCGTGCCGGATGCCGCCGTGGTCGCGGCCGTTGCTCCCGACGCCGCCGAGCCGATCATCGCGCCCGACGCCGCCGAGGTGGTCGCCGCGGGCAGCGCGGAGCCGCCGCCGATCGACATGGGCTCCGATGGCTCCGCCGGATCCGGCGAACGACCGCCGGTCATCACGAAGGTCCGCCCGCCGACGCAGAACCGCGAGCCGCCACCGCCGAAGGGCAATGCGCAGGAGCTGTTCAAGACGGGCATGCAGGCCTACGTCAAGGGCGATGCGAAGACCGCCGTGGTGAGCTTCCGCAAGGCGCTCGGGGTCAACAGCAGCTTCGCCACCGCGTGGCGCGCCCTCGGCTTCGCACACGAGAAGCTCGGCGAGTGGGGCCAGGCCAAGATGGCGTTCCAGAAGTACCTGGGGCTCTCGCCGAATGCCTCCGACGCGCCGCAGATTCGAGAGAGAATGGGAAACCTGTGAACGTTCGCCTCTCGTGGACAACCGCCATCCTGGTCGCGCTCGCGGCCGCCGCGGTGGCGGGGCCGAAGCGCGTCCTCGTTCTGCCGCTCGACGGCAACGCTGATCCGGCCACGCGCGCGAAGGTCAACACCAGCGTCCAGAAGCTCGCGAAGAGCGCCGCGACCGACGCGGTGGTCACCGTCGGCGATGCCACGTTCGACGAGACCGCGGCGGCCGTCGGCTGCGATGCGGCCACGGCGAAGTGCGCGATCTCGGTGCGCACCACGCTCGGCGTGGACGAGCTGGTCTACGGCACGGTGACGAATGATCCGTCGGGTCAGACCACCGTCGTGATCCGCCGCTCGTCGGTGACCAGCAATCCACCGACCGAAGGCACGCAGACGATTCCCGCCGATGAACCGCCGGAGAGCGCGGAGGCCAAGCTCGCGCCGCTGCTCGGCGTCACGGTCACCGCGCCCGAGGTCATTCCCACGCCGCTCCCCGCGCTTCCGCCCCCGCCGCCGCGCGACAACACCCGACGCGACGTCGGCATCGCGTGCGCGAGCGGTGGAGGTGTGTTCTTCATCATCGGCCTCGCGCTGTGGGCGAGCGCATCGTCGAAGCAGGACGAGATCGATCACGCTCCCACGCAGACGGTCAGCCAGTTGCGCGCGCTCCAGGAGCTCGAGGACAAGGCACAGACCGTCGCGATCGTCGGCGACCTCATGGTGATCGGCGGGCTCGCGCTCGGCGGGTTCGGCGGCTGGATGCTTTACAAGGACCACCAGGAGCGCTCGGTGGTGGTCACTCCGACGGTGACGCCCACCGGCCCCGCGGTGATGCTCGGAGGGACCTGGTGAAGGCGATGGTCCTCGCGATCGCGTGCGCGCTCGCGGTGGTCGGAGCGGCGTCGTGCCTGATCGATCGCCGATCCGGCGAGCTCACGTGCTCGACGAACGAGGACTGCGCCGGGCTCGATCCGGCGCGCACGTGCGACGTGGATGCGGGGTTCTGCATCCCCGATGCGTGCCCGAAGCAGTGCAACGGCGGCTGCGATACGAAGACCAAGACCTGTACGGTCAACTGCCTGTCCGCGGGGAGCTGCAACGACGTCACCTGCCCCGACTCGTACACGTGCACCATCGCGTGCAACGCGCCGAACGCGTGCGATCTGGTCAAGTGCGGCAACGCGAAGGCGTGCACGATCACCTGCCTCGGCGCCAATGCGTGCGGCGACGTCGATTGCGGCGGACCAGGGGATCCCGCCTGCACGATCACGTGCAACGGCAACGGCGCGTGCGACGACGTGACGTGCGACGAAGCCGCGTGCAAGGTCGACTGCATCGGCAACGGTGCGTGCGGCAACATCGACTGCGCCGATTCGTGCGCCTGCACGGCGACCTGCTCGACCGGGTCGAGCTGCGGGGCCGTCTCGTGCCCCACCGGGTGCACGCAGGGCACCGGGTGCGGGGGCTGCAACACCTGCAGCCCGTGATTGCGGGGCGCCGGGGGGCAGGGTACGAATGACCCTTCGACATGAGCGACAAGTTTCCGATGACCCCCGCGGGATTCGCGTCGATGAAGGCGCATCTCAAGCGCTTGAAAGACGTGGACCGGATCCGGAACTCGCGGGCGATCGAGGTCGCACGGGGCCACGGCGACCTCTCGGAGAACGCCGACTACAGCGCCGCCAAAGAGGAACAGGGGCTGATCGAGGCCAAGATCCGCGAGCTCGAGGCGAAAACCGCACTCGCCGAGGTTATTGATCCAACCAAATTGTCGGGTACGAAGGTCAGATTCGGGGCAACCGTGACCATCGCAGACACCGATAGTGGCGACAAAACCACGTACCTGATCGTGGGCGAGCACGAGGCGGACATCAAGCGCGGTCGGATCTCGGTCGGCGCTCCGGTCGCACGCGCCCTGATCGGCAAAGATGTTGGCGACACTGTTCAGCTGCCCAGCGCGAAGGGCAAGCGCGAGGTCGAGGTGCTCGAGGTCGCGTGGCTCGACGTCCCCGCGCTCGAAGATCTGGAGCCGTTATGATGTGGTCGCGGATCGGCAAGCTCGCGCTCGGCTGCGCGTTCACCATCGGCATCGGCGCGTGGGTGGTCGGCTGCCGGCAGGGCGAAGGCGAGCGCTGCCAGATCGACGACGACTGCGCCTCGGGCCTCGTGTGCAACCGCGCCACGCAGTCCTGTGCGAAGACCAACGGTGGTGGCATCGACGCCACCATCCTCGACGGCCCGCCGATCGACGCGCCCGACGATGCCGTCGACGCGATGGTCGACGCGCCCGACGCGATCTGATCACCGTACGGAACGCGCGCAGCGAAAGCCGACGTGCGAGAACCGCGCGGTCGCGTCGTAGTACGGATTGAACGGATCGCGCAGGTTCGACTTCGCCACGAACGTGGGCTGACGCCACGAGCCACCGCGGATCACGCGGGGCTGTGCGGTCGGGCCATCGCGGAACGGGTTCGCCGCCGGGAGCCCGAGGTAGCCCTTCTTCGCGTCGTCCTTGTAGTACGCGTCGGCGGTCCACTCGGCGACGTTACCGGCCTGGTCGCGCGTTCCGAACGGGCTCTCGCCCCACGGATAGCTGCCCGGCGGCGCCATCAGCGGAAATCCGTCGGAGTCATCGGGATCGCCGAAGAACTTGATCGGGATCACGCTGAGCTGACGCTCGATCACGCGCATCGTCACGGCGCGCGGTTGCCCGTGGTTGAAGTCCTTCGGCTGCTCGAGCTCGCCCCACGGCCAGTCCGCATTGGGCACGTCGCCCACCGCCGCGCGCTCCCACTCGGCCTCGGTCGGCAATCGCTTGCCCTGGGCGCGGCAGAACGTCTGCGCCTCGTCCCAGGTCACGTTGACCATCGGCCAGTCGCTCTGGATGTATCGCTCGTCACCCGCGACCAGCGCATCGAGCTCGCACGTGCCGGTCTCGACGCACCGGCGGTAGTCGGCCACCGAGACCTCGTCGCGATCGATCGCGTACCCGTCGAGGAACACGTCTCGCTGCTGCATGTTCGTGAGATCGGCGTGGTACTCGCTGCAGAAGTCCGTCATCTGCCCCTGCGCGGTCTGGCCGCGCGGCACGATCTCCTTCGGGAAGTAGGCGAGCTGGCACTGGTCGAGCGCAGAGCTCGCCTGGTCCTCGGTGAGGCCCATCTTGAACGTCCCCGCGGGGATCGCGACCTCGCGTGGCTGCGGCTTCTCGATGCGCATCGCCTTGCCGCTGCCGCCCGCCGCGGCGACGCCGCCTGCGAGGACGAGAGCGAGGAGTGCGAGCCGCATGCCGCGAGTCTAGCTCGTCAGGGACGCGCGAGCAGCCACGACAGTGCGATCCGCACCCGCTCGGCGCTCGCCGTGGGTGCGCTCGCGAGCTGCGCGAGCAACAGCGGGGTGATCGCCGCGCGGCCCTGGAGCTGTGCGCGCCGCACGAGGGCGGCGGTGGCCACGTCGGGCGTCACGTCGGTGGCGAGCTTGGCGAGCACATCGTCATCGGCGAGCGTCGCGATCGCCGAGCGGCGGACCTGCGGTGCCACATCGGCGGCGGCGCGCTGGATCAGCTCGGGCGCCTTGTCGGCGAGCGCCGCGATGGCCGCCGCGCGGACGTCCGGATCCGGATCGCCGGCGAGCGTGCGGAGCTCGGTCTCGGTCGCGCCCGCGATCGCCGCGGCGCGAACCTCCGGAGCCGGATCGGTGGCCGCGCGGATGCCGCGATCGAGCACGCCGAGCGCGACGACCGCGCGCGCGCGGACCACGCGATCGCGATCGAGCGCGAGCTCGCGCAGGCGACGCACCACCGCCGGCACGGTCCGCGCCCTGCCCTGCCGCACGGTCGCGTCCACGCAGGTCGCGCGCACGGTGGCGTCGCGATCGCGAAGGCCGTTCGCGACGAACGCCGCATTCGTGTCGACGCCCACGGAAGCACACGCGGCCGCGCGCGTGCGTGCATCGCCGGTGCGAAACCACGCCGCGATCTTCGGCGCGAGCGCCGGGACGGGAAGCAGCGCGTGGGCCTGGAGGGCGCTGACGTTCGGGACCTTCGGTTCGGCCTCGAGCGCGCGCTGGATCGCTGCGCTCGCCTGCTCGCGCGCCCCGAGCTGGATCAGCGCCGAGGTCTCGGCGAGCGCGAGCTTGGGGTAGTTCGCGAGATCCGCGGGGAGCTGGCGCGCGATGATCGAGACCGAGGTTTCGTCCCCGAGCGCCGCGGCCGCCGTGACTGCGGCGAGCCGGAGCTCGGTATCCACCGTCGAGGCAAGGAACGCGCGAATCTGCCACGCGAGGGCGCGAACGCCGGCGCGCCCCGTGGCCTCGACGGCCTCCGTGCGCGCGGCGGCGCCGGTCGAGCCCAGCGCTTCGCGCAGCGCCGCGACCATCACGTGCTCGGTCGCCGGCGCGCGATCGGGATCCGACGCCTTCGCGGCCGCCACCCGCCGCGCCGCGCGGCCGAGCTCGCCCTTCGCGAGCCACGCATCCGTCACACCGAGGAGCGGGAGCTCGACGGTCAGGATCTCGGCGGTCGCCGGGCCCGCCTGGCGGCGATCGCGCGCGAACAACCAGCGCAGGTGCAGCTGATCGTCATCCGAGAGCAGCTCCGGCGGCGGCGGTCCGAGCCGCGTGGCATCGGCGAGGATCTGGCGGACGACGAGATCGAAGTCCGCGAGGCCCGAGGTGGTCACCGAGATCACGGTCAACTTGCCGTGACGATCGATGGTCACCTCGGCGCGCGCTTCGAGCTTCGAGAGGTTGAGCGGATGGCTCGCGGCGAGCCGCAACCGGCAGTCCTCGAGGAACTGGCCCCACGGCGGCTGGAGCTGCTGCCCCACCGCGGTCAGGTACGCGGCACCCTTCGCGCGTCCATCGATCGTGATCGGCGCGGGCAGCGCCGGCCGGATCGGACCCGGTCGCTGCGCCGAACGCCCGGAGCCTCCGCATGCCGCGGAGACTGCCAGCGTCAGGAGCGCGGCGCGCATCCCGGCAAGGATGTCACATGGCGTCGACGGCCGCATCGACCGGCACGTCGTAGGTCAGCGTCGGGTTGAACACCCCGGCGCCGATGAACGTGTCGAACGTGTGCGAGAACACCACGACGTCGCCGGCATCCTTGCCCACCACGAGGATGGTCGCCGGACCGAACGGGATCCCCATCACATTCTGCGGGAACGCATCGGTGAACGCGCGGCACGGCTTCGGATCCGTGCCGTCGAGCTTCTGGAACACGACGTTGTCGATGCTCGTGCTCTCCGTGCGGACCGTTCCGCCGGCCGTGAGTGTCACGAGCTGCGTCGCCACCGGCGTCGGAGTGGCCATCGCACACGACACCCCGCCCCACTTGAGCCGGAACAACAGCTGCCCGGTATAGGGGCGCGCCCACGCGGGGTAGTTCACGTCGACCGCAACATCGAGCGACGTGCCCGGCGCCGCGGCCGTGCCCATCGCGGTGACAGGTGCCGTGACGAGCGAGTTGCCGTCGATATCGAGCGGCGTGACGACGAACTTGTACGCGCCCTGGCCGAGACCGAGGAACGTCAGCTGCCCTTCGCCGCACGACTTCTCCATCATGTCCACCGGCGTGCCGTCGGCGAGGTTCGCCTCGACGCGCACGGTGACCACGTTCAGCTCCGAGCACGCGTCGCTGTCGAAGCCGACCATCGGGAAGTGGTTGAACTTCCACTTCACGACCGTGCTGCCGGGCAGCGTGCAGTCCCCGGTGGGACACACCGGGGGACCGTCATCGCCGCACGACAGGGTCGCGCTCACGAGCACGAGACCGCCGAGGGCGGCCAGGCGATCCAGCCTCACGCCGTCGCCTCGCCGCGAACGTGGAGCCCGAGGTGGCGGCGGACCAGGAAGTACTGCTCGCTCACCGAGTATGCGAGCAGGTCGCGGAGCCGGTCCTTGACCGACAGGTTCGACATCGCCGCGCCCTCGGTCGCGATCGCCTTGGCCGCCGTCTCGAGGTCGTTCGAGACGATCAGGCCGACGCGGTTCGCGGTGAGGTCGGTCGCCGTACGCCAGCCCGAGATCAGGCCGTTGCCGAGGCGGTGCGAGAGCTTGCTCGACAGCTCGCCGACCTGCTCGAGGAGTGGACCCGGGACCTGTGCCTTGAGCGTGCCCGCGAGCTTTCGTGCCTCCTCGCTGGTGTGATCGATGAACGGTGTGCCGTCGTGCGCCTGCACGCGCGCGCCGCCCGCGAGCACCGACGCCGCGAACGCGGCCTCGAGCTTTGGCAGCGTGCCCACGGCGAGCGTCACGAACCGCTCGGGACGCAGGTACGCCATCCGCTTGCCGACCTCGAACGCGAGCTCGCGCTCGTCGTTCTTGCCGATCTGCGGCGCACCGATGAGCAGGCTCGGCACGAGGCGCTGACGCTCGGCACCGAGGCCCACCGTGTTCGCGACGCGGAGGCCATCGCCGCCTTCCTGCAACCAAACCATCGGCGCCGGATCGATCGCGAGCACGCCGGAGACGTACTTGACGATGCGGCTGACGGTGCGTGGATCGCGATCGAGATCCGCGCGGGTCTCGGCGGTGAGCCCGAACGCGGTGATCGGCTGCGCCGTTCCCGCGGCGAGCGCGCCCAGCGTCGACGAGAAGATCGCGCCGACGTGGCGGTCCTCCTTCGGATGGATGATCGACTTCTGCCACAGCTCTTCGGTGAGGCGGCGCGGTGCGGGCGTGAACTGCGTCGGGCGCAGCCGCTGGTACAGGCCCTTCTCCTCGTCCGACGCGGCGCCGAGGAACACGAGCGCCTGCGCGACGCAGAACGCCTTGTCGAGCTCGTGCTCGGCGCGATACAGGCTGCCGAGCGCCTTGTAGAGCTCGACGCGATCCGGGGCGTGCGCGAGCAGGTACTGCAGCTCGACGATCGCCTCGTCGCGACGGGCCTCACCGGCCTCGAGGTAGAGGTCCGCGAGCTGCTCGTGACGCGCGACATCGTCGGGCGCGAGCTCGCAGGCCACCTGGTACGCCTCGGTGGCTGCCTCGGTGTCACCGAGGTGATCGAGGCAGATGTCACCGAGCCGCGTCCACAGCTCGAGCATCTTGTCGGGCGAGGCGTCCTCGCCGAGGCGCTTCAACTGACGGCGATACGCACGCGCCAGGTTCTTCCAGTCCTTCTTCTCGGTGAGCACCGAGTCGATCGCGTCGAACGCCTTGGGCGTGAACGGCGCGTCGTCGAGCGCGGCGTTGAAGCGATCGACCGCGAGGTCGGCATCCTTCAGCTCGTCGCGCGCGATCACGGCGGCGGTGTAGTGGAACCGCGCGCGGCGATCCTCGCTGGTCTCCTGCGCCGAGAGGTGGTCCAGGGCGTCGACCGCCTTCTTCCAGCTCTTTTGCTCGGTGTACGACTCGAGCAGCTTGTGCAGGAGAACGCGCGAGCCGGGGTGGAGCTTGACGCCCTCCTGGTACGCGTCGACCGCCGCGTTGACGTCCTTCAGCCGCTCGCTATAGACGTCGCCGATCTCCTCGAACAGCTTCGCCTGGCGGGCATCGGTGCCCTCGGTCGTCGCGACGGCATCGATCTGCGCGCGCTTGGCCTCGGCGACCATCTTCCACTCACCGCGCTGACCGCCGAGCTCGACAATCGCCTCGAGCGTGGCCTCGTGCAGCGGTTCTTTCTCGAGCGCGCGACGGAAGTTCGCCTCCGCCTTCTTGTCCTCGCCCTGCGCGCGCGAGGTGACACCGAGCCGGTGCCAGACATCGGCGACCTGCGCGTCCGAGAGCGCCGCGCGGTGGCGCGCGAGGATCTCGCGGTACCGCTTGTCGATCTCGATCCACTTCGCGGTCGCGGCCTCGGTGCCTTCTTGCGCCTTGGCCTCGAGCATCAGCACGCTCGACAGGCCGATCGCCGCATCGAGGTTATCGGAGCTCGCCTCGACGGCGCGGCGGTAGTGCTGCTCCGCCTTCTCCGTGCGGTGCAGCATCTCGTACGCCTTGCCGAGCTGCGCCTCGCGACGGCTGCGCTCGTTCTTGTCGAGCCCCTCCGCCTGACGCGCGAGCATCTCGAGCACGTTGAGCGCATCGTCCCACCGCTTCGCAGCGACGAGCTGATCCGCCACGCGCTGGCCGGCCTGCACGTGATCCGGCTCGAGCTTGAGCACGCGCTCGTAGAGCTCGAGCGCACGGCTCGGGTCGTTCAGCTTCTGATCGGCGAGCTGCGCGGCGTGCCACAGCAGCTCGACGCGCTCGATGCGATTGCCCGACGCGGCCTCGGCGCGGAGCAACAGCTCCACCGACTGGCCCACGTTCGCGCGCGACTCGTGAACCGCCGCGAGGCCCTTGAGCGCCGCGTAGTTCTCGGAGTCGATCGACAGCGCCTTGTCGTAGTGGCGCTGCGCGACCTCGGGATCGAGGAGCTGCTGGAACGCGATCGCTCCGGCCTCGGCGTACAGCGGCGCACCGCGATCCGCCTCGAGCGCAGCGTGCTTCGTCAAGATGTCGACCGCGCGGTCGAACGTCTCGGTCTTCACGTAGAGGCGCGGCAGTGCGGCGAGCGCCGCACGGTTCGAGTCCTCGATCGCGAGCACGTTGAGGTTCGACTCGATCGCCTTGATCTGGTCGTCGAGCTTGGTCTCGTAGATCTTCGCCGCGGCGAGATACAGCTCCACGCGCTGCGCGGGAGTCTTCGCGGCCGAGATGTGGCGCGCGTAGAGGTTCACGAGCGGGTGCCAGTCCTCGCGCATCTCGAGCACGCGCTCGAGACCGCGATACGCGTCGTCCGCGTTCGGATCGGCCACGAGCAGCTTCTCGTAGGCGCTGCCGGCGCGATCCGGATCGCGATCCTCGAGCTCGGCGGCGAGCTTCCTGAGCGTGGCGAGCTTCTCGCCTTCCGGTGCCACCACGGCGAGACGCTCCATCGTGCGGAGGTAGTCGTCGGTGCGGCCCGTCTTGTCGTAGAGGTCGACGAGCGACTTCAGCGCCTCGGCGTCGCTGCCGTTCGCGGCCACGGCGGCCTCGTAGCGCTGGATGGCGCCCTCGAGGTCACCGAGCTTCTCGGCGCGCATCGTGCCGAGCTCGCGGCGGAGCGCGGCCGAGCGGCCCTTGTCGCCATTCGCCTCGGCGATCTCGGCGCGGCGCTCGAGCACCTTCGCCAGGTTCGCCCACCGCTCGTCGCGGCGGTACAGCCGTTCGAGGGCAGCCAGCGCATCGTCCGACGAGTCGTCGAGATCCGCCGCCTGCTGATAGACCTCGGTCGCCTTCGCCGTCTGGGCGAGCTGGCTCTCGAGGAGGTCACCGAGGCCGAGGAGCAGATCGACCTTCGCGGCCGTGTCGGTCTCGATCTCGGCGTGGTTGCGCAGCGTCTCGGCGAGATCCGCCCACTTCTGCTGCTTGCGGAACGCCTCGGCGAGCGCCTTGTAGGCGATGCCGTTACTCGGATCGAGCTCGAGCGCGCGCCGCAGCGACGGCAGCGCGTAGTCGACGCGATCGAGCCTCTGGGCATACCAGCCACCGAGCCGGCCCCACCACTTGGATGCGACCTTCGGATCCTGCGCCTCGGTCGCGATCTCGGAGCCTTCCTGCACGAGATCCGCCCAGCCACCGGTCGCGGCGGCGAGCTTCTCGGCGAGCGCCACGGCCTCGTCGTCCTCGGGGTTGATCTGACACGCCGTGGTCACGGCCTCGAACGCGCGGCGCAGATCGCCGACGCCCGTCTCGTAGACCTCGGCGAGCTGGCGGAGCAGCTTCGCGCGATCGGGACCATCGCCCGAGTGCTCGATCCGACCGAGCAGCACCTCGATGACGTTCTCCCACTCGCTCGCATCGCGCGACTTGCGCTCGATCAGATCCAGCGCATCGCGCGCCTCGGAACCTTCCTCGCCGCTCTCGCCGAGCAGCGCGACCCAGCCCTCGACATCGTCCGCATCCGGGCGAGCCTGCGAGAGCGTGACGCCGGAGGTCTTGCAGGTCTCGCGCAGAGAATCGAGCCACTCGATCACCGAGCGCTCGGCGACCTCGTCGCCGCCGCGGCCCGCGAGGTTCACGACCTCGATGTGGTGATCGGCCATCAGCTCGTCGATCGTGACGGGGCCGACGCCGGCGCCGAGGAAGTAGTGCGTGCCGCGCGGCGGCTCGAACATGCCGAACACGCGATCGAGCAGTGCGGACAGATCGGGATCGCCGTAGCGGAATCCGACGAACACGAGCGAGCCCTCGACGTAGAGCTTGCGCGCGTAGTCCTTGAGGTCGACGGCGCGCGACAGTGCGCGGCGCACGGAGTTCGGCGTGACGACATACGTGTCGAAGTTGCCGAGCATCTTGACCAGCGTGCGGCGCCGCGGCGACAGCTCGCCGAGGTCCTGGTACGTGATGACGCGCGCGCTCGGCCACTCGCCGGGAGACTGCGTCTCGAGAGCGTGCTCGAGGATGTCACCGGGGAACGTGGTCCAGATGTGCCGGAACGGCAGCGTCGCGAGCGCCTTTGGCAGCGCCGGAATCTCTGCGGGCGCGGCCCACATCTCCTCCACGATCTTGTCGCAGGTCTCCTCGCCAAGAGATCGGGCGAGGAAGCCGACGGCGCGGACCAGGCTGCCCTTGTGGAGCAGCTTCTCGAGGTCCTTGGTGGCCACGTCGTCGCCTTCGCGACCACGCGTCTCGAGCGCCTTCGTCATGCGCTCCAGCAGTTGCTTCCAGGAAGGGACTCCGATGCCCGCACCGACGACCAGGGCAGCTTTGCCCGTCCGGATCTGATCGATGAGGGACTCGGGGATCGTGTGCTCAGGCATCCTAAAACCCCAGTCTCGTGATGTTGTTGGAACTAACCCCGGGCGCACCCTATCCAGTGCCCCCACGGGTCGCAAGGGAAACCGGCAGGGCTGGTGCTCGACTTGAGGTACCGTCTCCGGGGAACGAGACAGCGACGTGCGCCTTCGTCGGAAGATCACCATCGCGTTCTTCGGGGTCAGCTCGCTGGTCCTCGTCGTCCTGGCGCTGTTTCTGTACCGTTTCGTCGAGCGGAAGCTCGAGTCCGAGTTGCGCGACAGGTTGCGCAATCTGACCCACGTCGGGTCGCACGCCATCGACATCCCGACCTACCAGGCCCTGCTCGGCCGGCTCGGGCAGCTCGACGAGGCCAGCGTCGCCGCCGCGGAGCACTCCGCGGAGTACAAGCTGATCTACGACCAGCTCCGCATGATCCGCGCCGCCGAGCCGGATCTCATCCACTACGTCTATCTGCTCGCGCCGACCGCCGACCCGGATCAGCCCCGGTTCGTGGTCGATGCCGATGTCCTCGAGCTGATCGGGAAGACCACCCTGCCCGAGGGCGAGGAAGTCTCGCACTTCAACCAGGCCTACCCGGTCGCGGACGTGCCGCAGCTCAAGCAGGCGCTGGTCGACTGCACGCCGCAGATGGAGACCGAGTTCGTCCACGACCCCGTGTTCGACGTCAACTCGGTCTCCGCCTACACGCCGCTCGCCGGGCCCGATGGCGCACCGCTCAAGGATGCGAACGGCCGCTGCCTCGGCGTGCTCGGTGTCGACATCACCGACAAGAACATGCGCGACGCGCTCGACGCCGCGGGAGGCCTCGCGATCAAGATCTCGATGGCGCTGATCGCGTTCGCGCTGATCGTCTCGATCGCCATGGGCACCCTCCTCACCCGCTCGATCCAGGCGCTGACCGACACGGTGAAGCGGTTCGCTGACAAGGACTTCACGGCGCGCACACGCGTCCACACGCACGACGAGATCGGGCAGCTCGGCGCGAACTTCAATACGATGGCGTCGACGATCCAGGAGCACAACGAGAACCTCGAGGATCTCGTCACCCAGCGTACGAAGGAGCTGACCGCCGAGAAACTGACCTCGGAGCGGCTGCTGCTCAACGTGCTCCCCGGTCCGATCGCGGATCGCCTGAAGACCGGCGAGAGCCTGATCGTGGATCGCTTCGAATCGGTCAGCGTGCTGTTCGCCGACATCGTGGGCTTCACCGCGATGTCGTCGCGCACGAGCCCCGAGGAGCTCGTGACCATGCTCAACGAGCTATTCTCCTCGTTCGACCGGCTCGCCGAGAAGCACGGCCTCGAGAAGATCAAGACCATCGGCGACGCGTACATGGTCGTCGCGGGCATCCCGCAGCCAATCGCCAACCACGCGATCGCGCTCGCCCACATGGCGATCGACATGCACGAAGCGATCAGCGCCTATGCGACGAAGGCCGGCTCCGACCTCTCGATCCGCATCGGCATCCACTCCGGCTCGGTCGTCGCCGGCGTGATCGGCGAGAAGAAGTTCATCTACGATCTATGGGGCGACACGGTGAACACCGCGAGCCGCATGGAATCGACGGGCGTCCCCGGCCGCATCCACGTCAGCGAGGCGACCTACACGCTGATCAAGGACGAGTTCGAGGTCGAGCAGCGCACGCCCATCGAGGTCAAGGGCAAGGGCCTGATGACCACGTATCTGCTGACCGGCGTCAAGGACCGCGACCCCGCGCGCCGCTCGTCGACCAGGCTGAACTGATCTACTTCGTCGCGCGGAGCAGCAGCTCGGCGAGCGCTCGCGCGTCCGCGGTCGAGAGCCTGCAGATCTGGTCGTTGACCCGAAACTTCACGCCGCCATCGAGGAGCTCGATCACCTCGCAGTCCGGAAGCGCCGTCGGACGGGTCAGGTCAGACTGACTCGCCGCTCGCTTGTTCACGCTGTACGCGCCGATCCCCCGGTACGGCGGCGGCGGCGGCAGCGCGGGCGCGAGCGGTTCGAGGTCCACGGTGGGCCGGGTGTCCGGCTCGGGGCCGCGGGACATCCGTGCGGTGGCAGCGCGCGACGTGGCCGGTTCGAGATCCCACCGCGAATCCATCCCCCACGATACCTCGGAACGAGCGCGAGTTCGGGTTAGGCCCGGGGTTCCTCGTGCAGATCTGATGTAGGGTGCCGACGCTGATGCCGTCGGTCCTCGAGATCTACCGCGCCTCGAAAAAGAAGCGCGACATCAACTGGTTCACCGAGTGGATCGCTCGGCCGCCCGCCGCCGTCGTGGTGTGGCTATTGCGCGGAACGCCGATCACGCCGAACCAGGTCACGTTCCTTTCGGCGGTGGTCGCCGCCGGCGCGTGCGCGATGTTCATCTTCCTGCCCGGTTGGTGGTGGCTCGTGGCCGCCGCGCTCGTGTTCGAATTCTCGTTCGTCCTCGACTGCGCGGACGGCATGCTCGCGCGACTGCGCAAGATCGCGTCGCCGCTCGGCCACCAGCTCGACTTCCTGATGGACGAGCTGAAGGCGATGCTGCTCCTCGGCGCGGTCACCGTGCGCGTGTGGATCGAGAGCGGGGGCGACGTGCGCCTGCTGTTGATCGGCATCGGCGGCCTGTTCTGTCTCGCGGCCGGGTTATCGCTGACGTCGTTCACACGCCGCCCCGAATACGGAGCGAAGCCGCCGACGGAGGACGGTCAGCCCGCGGAGGTCGGTGGCCGCAAGGGCCCGATCGGCATGGTCCTCACGATGATCGAGTTCCTCGCCCGGATCGTGGTGCACTACCCGCAGTACCTCTGGATCTGCGCGCTCGCGAACCGGATCGATATCTTCTTCTGGGCGTACGCCGCCGTGAACGCGCTGTACTTCGCGAAGACGTTCGCCGGCATCATGTTCCGCCTCGGCCGCTTCGGCCACGTCCCCACACCGGCGAATCCACCATGACCATCACACGCGCGATCCTGATCGCCGCCGGCCGCGGCAAGCGACTCGGCGAGCACACCGCCGAGATCCCGAAGTGCATGGTCGCCGTCGGCGAGCGCCCGATCCTCGGCTGGGTGTGGGCCGCGCTCTCGGCCGCCGGCGTGGACGAGCTGGTCGTGATCCGCGGCTACAAGGGCGACGTGCTCGAGACGTTCGTGCGCGGTCTCGTGCCGAAGGTGACGTTCGTCGACAACCCCGCGTGGCAGTCAAACAACGTGCTGCTCTCGATGGCGTGCGCGCGGAAGTTCCTCGACCAGCCGACGTACGTGACCTACTCCGACATCATCTTCACGCCCGCCGTTGCCGCCGCCGCCGCGGCCTCGACCGCCGAGATCGGGCTCGTCATCGATCGCGAGTTCAAGAAGATCTACGAGGGCCGCACCGAGCATCCGCTCGAGGAGGGCGAGGTCTCGGATCTGATGCCCGATGGCTCGGTCGCGCGCGTCGGCAAGAGGGCGTTGCCGGCCGAGGACGCGGTCGGCGAGTACATCGGCCTCGCCCGGCTCGGCGAGCGTGGCGTGGCCACCGTCGCGAACACGCTCGATCAGCTGCAGCGTCAGTTCGCCGGCCGCGAGCACGATCCGTTCATGCGCGCCGCGAGCTTTCGCAACGCGTACCAGACCGACCTGTGGCAGACGCTGATCGATTCGGGTCTCCGCATCGACCCGGTGTTCATCGACGGGCAGTGGCGCGAGATCGATACCGGCCAGGACCTCGAGCGCGCGCGCGAGCTGGTCACGACGACCAGCTGGCGCTAACGGTCATACGTGACCGGGAGACGCCGTCCCCCGGTCGATCGGCCGCAGCACTCGTGCTTTTTTTCTCCTGGGGGTAGAGTTTGCCGGTGAAGCAGATCATCACGAGCGTGGGATTGATGGTCGCGCTGGTGCTCGGGACCGCGTGCAGCAAGCCGAGCGAGGAAGATTGCCGCAAGGCGCTCTCCAACATGCAGTCGCTACTCGGCACGGAGTACATCTCGAAGAACTCCGACATGCAGGGCGAGGTCCGCCGCTGCAAGGGCGGCTCGAGCAGAAAGGCCGTCGAGTGCGCGATCGCCGCGAAGACGCTCGACGACCTGCGCGCCTGCGAGTTCATGAAGGTCCCCGAGAAGAAGTGACGCTCGCGCGGGCGCTCGTGGTCGTGGCCAGCCTGTGCTCCGCCGCGCCGGCGCTCGCACGGCCCGGTGGCCCGGCGCTGGTCGCGCTCGCTCCTGCCGACGACGCGCGCAAGGCGATCGCGCTCGGTCCCGGCGGAGAGGTGTACGCGCCCGACGGCAAGGGCGAGTGGATCCGCAGCCAGGCGATCAGCACCGCTGACGTGCTCGACGTCGCGGGCCGCGCCGGCAGCGCCGTGGTCGCGCTCGGGGACGGCGTGGTCTACCGACTCGCCGATAACGGATGGTCGGCGATTCGCCTGGTCCAGAAGGGCAAGGCCGTGATGAGCGGCGGTGGTCGGGCGGTGGCCGCGGTGGGCCGGCAACTGTTCGCGCTCGACCGCACCGCGGGTGGCGAACCAGCAAAGCTCGCACTCGCCCCGGATCCCGTGCTCGCGATCGGTAGCGGCGCCAACGGCGTGGTCATCGTCACCGCACGCGGCCTGCTCCGCCTGAACGGCACCGCGTTCAAGCGGATCGATCGGCCGCGCCGGGTCGAGCGCCTGATCTCCGATCGGTGGGCGCTCACCGACCGCGGGGTTGTCAACCTCAAGAGCGGCGCGATCACCAGCTGGCCCACGGGCCTGTCGGTCGATCTCGCCGCGCCCGCGCCCGACGACGGTTTCGTTGCTGTCGGGGTCACCCGCGCCGGGCTGGAGCTGGTGACCATCGCCAGGGCCAAGGTCGTTCGCGATCCGATCGCGGGCACCGCGGGCGCCCGCCCGGCCGGCGTGGTCCTCGACAAGGGCGGTCGGGCCACGGTCGCCCTGACCGACGGCCGCCTGGTCCACCGCGACCGCGGGACCTGGTCGACGACCACGATCCGCGACGCGCTGCCCACAGACCGCCCTGGCGCGGCACCAGCGACCTCCCCGTAGCGTCGAGGTCTCGCAAGGTTGCGCATGCGGAGGGCTATCCGCTACCTTGGAAGGTGGGATGGCTCCGCACGTTCTCGTCGCTGACGACGATGCCTGGATTCTGCGCATGGTCGCGACCGTGCTCGAGAAGCGGGGGTACAGCGTCGAGACGGCCGTCGATGGCGAGGACGCCCTGGCGCGCGCCCGTGCGCGGACTCCGGACCTCCTCATCACCGACGTGATGATGCCGAAGATGGATGGCTGGTCGCTGGTCCGCCAGCTCCGCTCCCACTCCGAGCTGGCCCTGCTCCCGGTGATCTTCCTGACCGCGCTGTCCTCCGAGGACGACCGCATCCGTGGCTTCCGGCTCGGCGCCGACGACTACGTGACCAAGCCGTTCCGCTTCGAGGAGCTCGATCTCCGCGTGGCGAAGACCCTGCGGCGCACGCAGGCCACCGTGCAGGAGACCCGCGAGCAGCTCGGCGGTTCGAGCCTGCGCGGAGACCTCTCGCAGGTCGGCCTGTCGTCGCTGCTCGTGCTGATCGAGATGGAGCGCAAGACCGGCTTGCTCCAGCTCCGCGCGCCGAACGGGCCATCGGCCCAGATCCTCGTGCGCGAGGGCAAGGTCGTTCACGCGCGCCTGGACGACGCAGAGGAGCCCGTGGACGCCGAGTGCGTCTACTACCTGCTGACCTGGGGCGCCGGCGAGTTCGAGTTCACCGCGTGCCTCGTGGAAGGCGCCGATCGCGTGAGCGTGTCGACCACGCACCTCCTGATGGAAGGTGCGCGCTTGATGGACGAGCAGAACGATCCGTCGGCGAGTCAGGCCGTGGTCCAGGTGCCTCCGATCACGACCGACGACGGCTGGTAACGTGGTAGACCGTCGCCATGGCGACTAACCTCGAAGGCCAGCTCCGCGAGCAGCTCACCGCTGCGATGAAGGCGAAGGACAGCAAGACGGCGAACCTCGTCCGCATGATCAACACGAAGATCATGGAGCGCCGCACCGCGAAGGGCTTCACGGGTGAGGTCGACGACGCGCTGATCCTCGATGTGATCGCGACGTACAAGAAGTCGATGGAGAAGGCGCGCACGGACTACGTCGCCGCCGGCGAGCGCGGCAAGGAGCAGGTCGCCGAGCTCGACTTCGAGATCGCGTGGTGCGCCACGTTCCTCCCGAAGCAGCTCTCCGAGGCCGAGCTCCGCGAGGCGGTCGCGAAGGTCGTCGCGGGGCTCCCCGCGAAGGACCCGAAGATGGTCGGAAAGGTCATCGGCATGGTCAAGAAGGAGCTCGGAGATCGGGCCGACGCGCAGATGACGAAGAAGCTCGCCGACGAGCTGCTGTCGTCGTAGGCAGCTCTCAACGTCAGTCAGGCGTGAGCGCTGCGCAGGCCTCCATCTGCCAGGCAGAAGCTTGCGCGATGGATCACCGCACCACGGCCCGTCAGCCCGTCGAGCTTCCCGCCACCATCGGGCTCAACGGCGCCGTGCTCGAGGGCAGCGTGCGCAACGTGTCGCTCGGCGGCGTGTTCGTGAACGGCGTCACCCCTGCCGATCGACACGCGCGTGCTGCTGCGGTTCACGGTTCCGCGGCACGCTGGTCGACCGACGAGGGTGTCGGCCTCCAGGTCGATGGCCTGCGCGCGCACGACACCTACGCGTTGACCCAGTTCATCCGGTCGCAGACGCCGCCCACCGCGCGCACCGCCGTCAACGACATCATCGCGCGCGCCGAGCCGCCCTGAGCGCTACAGCGAGGTGGTGAACGTCGCCTTGCGCGACTGGATCCCGAACGCCGAGCCGCCCTTGCCGAAGTGGCTGTCGACCGTCCCCATCTTCGAGCGCTCGATCCGGAGCTCGGCCGTGCACGAGTCGTCGATGGTCTGGCCCTGCTGCGGGGTCCTCTTCTTGATCATCCCCGCCGGGATGGTGACGGTCCCCGTATCGCCCGTGATCCCGAGATCGAGCGCATCGATGCACGCGCCGTCGAGCACGGCGTGCATGGTGTCGCCGCTGCCGCTCGGCGACCACGTCAAGGTCATCGCCGCGGCGCGCGAGCTCGTCGCCGGCGGCGCCGCGAGCGTGAACGGCGCTGGCAACGTCACGACCGAGCTCGGTGCGCCGGCGTCGACCGTGCGCTCGAACGAGACCTCGAACATCTCGCCCGCGGCATCGGTCGGAAACGACGCGCTGTAGCTGACGATGTTGAGGAGCTCCGACTCCGACGCGGTCTTGTTCTGACCCGCGTGCCGCACGATGAGCTTGTCCCCATCCGTGAGCTGGATGAAGTTCAGATCGACCGGCTTGCCGAGGTACAGCGACGTGTAGACGTTCGTGCTGCCCGTGCCCTCGGCGCGGGCGCTGATCGCCCCGTACATGCCCGAGGTCAGGATGTCACCGGAGTCCGACTTGGAACAACCTCCGACCAATAGAGCAAACAAGGCGAGTCTGTGCATCGCGAATCCTCCCATCGGGAAATGATACCTCGCGCCCACGTCGAACTGTCCGCGGCAAGCTGCGGCATCGCGATGTGTGAGTGACCAGACCCGCACGATCTCACGCTCGTCGATCCGGGGATGGGACCGCGCGGGCAGCGATTCCTCGTCGGTGCGCGGACTTGTGATCGGCACGAGGTTTGGAGTCGCGCCGTGTATGATTCACGCGATGACGTCCGCGAAGAAACTCACGGTCGACGATCTGTTCGCACGCGGAGAAGATATCCGTGAGGAGCTGATCCACGGCGAGATCGTACCGAAGGCATTCTCCGGCGCCGTTCATCAGAGCCACGAGGGTGCCTTGCGGGTGTGGGCAGGACGCCGGTTCGACCGAACTCCAGGTGGCCGCTGGCCGGGTGGCTGGTGGATCTTCTCCGAGATCCACACGGTCTACGACACGCACCAGGTGTTCTGCCACGACATCGCCGGCTGACGTCGCGAGCGATTCCCCGCCGAGACCAAGTCGTGGGTTCGCCTCCGTCCGGACCGGGTCTGCGAGGTACTATCGCCATCGCACGAGAAGCGCGACCTCGTCGACAAGCTCGGAGTCCTCCACGCTGCGGGCGTGCCCGACTACTGGGTGATCGATCACGACGAGCGGATCCTGTTCATGTACCAGCACGGCCCCGACGGCTACGTCATGCGCACCGTCACCGCCGGCGCCGTGATCCACGCCCGCCCGTTCGACGCCGTGGAGCTGCGCACCGCCGTGCTGTTCGGCGACGAAGACGACGAGGAGTAGCGCGCCTCGCGGCAGTGGAGCCCAGGTATCCTTGCCGGGTGACGAGCCCGCCCTGGTCCATCGACTATCGCGACGGTAGCGCCAACGCGTTTCGCGCCCGCGACGACGGCCGCAGCGCGACGTTCGAGTTCGTCCCGGTCACGCCCGAGCAGAGCTCGACCGGCCGCTACTCCGGCGGCGCACCGAAGAGTGGACCTCTCGCCGCCGCGGACGTCGAGGCGCTGTGGGCGCTCGTCCACGCGCTCGACGACGACGGCGCCGTGCACACGACCGAGCGCGGCAAAGGAACCGGTGCGTTCTCGCTCCGCGACGCGACCGGAACGCGCGACTACATCGTCCAGCGCTGTCCCGCACTGGCTGCGCTCGACGAGCTCATCACGCGTCTCTGAATCCGCGCGTTCAACGGCATACGGCCACACAGCCGACGCCGCCCGCCGGCGAGGCGGCTACTTGCGGTCCGCGAACAGCTGCGGCTGCACCAGCTCGGCGCGCACGCGGTGCTGACGCCCCTGCTTGCCGTGCCGCGTGCGGCGGTGCGCGTCGCGCCGCTCGCTGCGCAGCACGGAGGCCGCGTGCGAGGTGGGCGACGTGAGCTGCCAGGTTCCGAGCGCACCGGTGGTGCCGAGCACCACGCCGAGCATCTCGATCGGCGCGCGCGCGCTCCCCATCGTCGTCTCTCGCTCGAGCGCCTCGCCGGCGACCGCCTCGGCGATGACGGAGGCCTTGAGCCGCCACGCGGTGGAGAGCTCGTCGCCGAGCGCCTTGCCCAGCGCCTCCGCGAGAGCCTCTGCCGACTCGAGGACCTGGAGGCCGCCGGTCGACGCCGCCGAGCCCATGCCCGCGAGCGGCGCCATCGCGGCGGTGATCGGGATGACGCGATCGGCCTCGCTGCCCGACACCGTGACCTCGATGCGCGCTGCACCGCGCGCGCGACCGGCGAGCCGCAGCGAGATCCGGTCGGCCATCATCGCGATCGCCGCGCCGCCGCCGCTCGTGGCCGAGAGCACGGCCTCCTCGCGGATCGGAGCCTCGGGCGCGTACGGGCGCAGGCCCGTGCCGCTATCGCCGCGAGCGAGCGCCTGGTAGTCCGCCTCGAGCGGCCGCGAGACCGACGGTGCCGGCAGCGCCGCGAACTCGCCGAGCGTGCGCACGCCGAGGGCCTCGAGCATGTGCTGCACCTCGGGCGTGATCGCCAGGAGCGAGAGCGGCATCGGCGACAGGAACGCGGCCGAGCCACCGCGCGGCACCGAGACCACATGGGTCTCGTTCGCATCGGTCGGCAGGCCGCCGTGCGCCGCCGCGACCCACGCGGTGAACCGATCGTCGGCGATGCCGATGCGGCCGGTCAGGCCGAGCGTCTCGACGACCTCGAGCAGCCGATCGCCGTAGCTCGTGCCGCGCGTCTTGCTCGGCACCTCGCAGTACAGCGCCAGGTGCGCGCCGCCCGGGCCGACCCGACCGCCGACATCCACCACCGACGACACGCCGAGCAGCGCATCGGCGATCGCGCGAACGGTCTCGCGCTCGAGCGCCGCATCGGCGCCGACCACGCGGAGCTGACCCGGTGCAGTGCCGTTCGCGGCGGTGGCGGTCATGCCGAGCCGGATGCCCAGCGCCCACGCGGCCCGCGAGCACGCCTGGACCACCGGCGAATACAGCGCCCGCGCCGAGCCCTGGGAGCGGGCATCGACCCCGGCGGGTGCACTACCGCCGACCGAAACGACGGCGACGGGCGCACCGCGGAGCGACGGATCGATCCGGGTGAGGCACTGGAGCGCGAACTGCGGGACGTGGAGGCAAGCGATGCGCATGCAATTGGTCCTACTGCACTGGTCTGATGTTCAGTGTACCACGCAATCCGGAAACGCCACCGATTTCGCCCGGGAGCGCTCCGAAACAATGCCTATAGTCTCGCGCATATGGCGCGTTCTAACCCTGCAGCGATCTCGCCGACGGCCCACTACACGGGATACGTCTGGTACGCGCACGGTCAGTCGCACGACGCGTTCGCGACCCGCACCGGTCGCTGGATGTACCAGGCGCTCCGCGGCGCGAACGCGATGGCCAAGGTCGCGCACCTGCCGACGCTCGACGGCATGCTGCTCGCGCGGCATCGGATCATCGATCTCCAGCTTGCGGCGGCGATCGACGCGGGCACGATCTCGCAGGTCGTCGAGGTCGCGTGCGGGCTGTCGCCGCGCGGCTGGCGGTTCGCCGAGCGCTACGGCAGCCGGATCACCTACGTCGAGGCCGACCTGCCCGGCATGCTCGCGAACAAGCGCGCGATCCTCGCGCGGCTCGGCGGCGAGTCCGACCACCACCGCACCGCAGAGATCAACGCGCTCACCGATACCGGCCCGACCTCGATCGATGCGATCTGCGCGACGCTCGATCCGACCAAGGGCACCGCGATCATCACCGAGGGCCTGATCAACTACTTCGATCGCGAGACCGTGATCGCGATCTGGGCGCGGTTCGGGCGCGCCCTCGCGCGGTTCCCCGCGAGCCTCTACCTCTCCGACCTGATCATGCAGGAGGGCAACGACGGTCCGATGATCGCGGCGTTCTCTTGGCTGCTCTCCGCATTCGTGCGCGGCAAGGTGCACGTCCACTTCGATTCGAGCGCCGAAGCGCGCGCCGCACTCGCGAGCGCCGGGCTCCCGGGTGTGCTGCTCGATCCGCGCGAGCTCGCTGGAGAACTTCCGGGGATCGACCTCGAAGGCGCGAGCCGCGTACGCGTGATCAAGGCGTCCACGAAAAATACAGCTTGATATTCAGACTCCGTTCCTTATAGTGCGTTCACTGCGATGTCGAATCCAACGAAACTCTCCGTGACCAACCACCCCTGACGGGTCGGCAGTCGTTTCTCGTTGGAAATGGCCGCCCCCAAGCGGCCATTTTTCGTTTCGGTGTTTTCGGCGTGCCCAACCGAGCAGTGCCTACACGCACTCAGGAATAGCTCATTCGGTAGAGCGTCAGATTCAACTCTGAAAGTAGCGGGTTCAAACCCCGCTTCCTAAACCCTCGAGCCTTGCTCTCTCGGGCACGCCGATCTGTTTTTTCTCGCGGCCTACCGCGCAAGCCCCA
The DNA here is from genome assembly GCA_038203335.1 of Haliangiales bacterium. Classification (GTDB taxonomy): domain Bacteria; phylum Myxococcota_A; class Polyangia; order Haliangiales; family Haliangiaceae; genus JABFXX01. The sequence continues at coordinate 27,240 of JBBRED010000022.1, forward strand.
CACGCAAACCACGCGGGTTCGATTCCCGCCGGGTCTCCTCGGAGGTCCGTAGCCTAGTGGTCAGGCACCCCACTCTTAATGGACAACCATTGCGGCTTGCGCACTCGGACGCGAGGATCTTTTTCGTCCTACTGTTTGGAGAACTCTCATGACGACGGCACGCACGACCGCGATCAACTCGCCCCTGCCCGAGTCGCAGATGGGTCCCGCCGAGCGCCTGCTCGACGTGGTCCTCGGCTCGTCGGCTCACCTCTGGCACAACCGCCCGGGTCTCGACGTCCATGGGACGTGGGTCCCGGCCAAGAACAAGACCTCGAAGGCGCGCGGCAAGGCCGTGAAGCCGGGCCTGTTCGTGCCCGCGGCCGTCGCGCTGTACGCGAAGCTGCTCGAGATCCACAAGCTCAACGCCGACCTCATGGCGCACCTCGCGAGCTACGCGCTGGTCGAGACCGACTGGCGCGACCTCAAGGTCGCGTGTGCGGCGCTGATGCTGGTGCAGGCGCGCGCCGGCGTGCCGGTCCACGACGACGATGGGTCGGTCGCGTTCTACGACGACGACTACCGCAAGATCGGCGAGGCGATGGTGCTCTGGTACCAGAAGAAGAGCCCGCGCATGCTCACGCCCAAGGCGGTGCTGCGCGTCGCCGAGCTGCTCGAGGTTCCCGAGATCGCTGCGCTCAACCGCGCGGCGGGCTTCGGTGATCCGGCCGCGAAGCGCGCGCCGCTCGGTCGGTGGTCGAAGGCCGCGACGAAGTGGCTGCAGGTCCGCGAGGTCAACGACGCGATGCTGAACGGTCTCGTCAAGGCGGGCTACAAGCAGACGATCAAGAACCTCGCGCGCAAGCTCGGCTACAAGCCGACGAACGCGGAGTTCTTCGGCGTCCTCGGCTGGAAGCAGTCGCAGGCCGCCGATGGTCGCCGCCAGGTCGGGCTCGACAACAAGACCCTCGTGAAGTCGGACCGGTTCGACCATCTGTCGGAGGCGGAGATCTGCGAGACGATCGTCACGCAGAAGCTGCGCTACAAGGACGCCGTTGGTCGGCTGCCGGCGGACATCGGTCTGACGCCGGCGATCATGGTCGCGCTGCTGCCGACGCTGTCGGATCGCGACCTGCGCCAGCTGACGCCGACGCTCGAGGAGCTCGGCCTCCTCCAGGTGCCCGAGATCCGGGCGCGCTGGGAGACGTCGATCGAGACGGCGACGGATCAGCGCGGCCTCAACATCGCGAAGAACGTCCGCGACAAGGGGCTCAAGGACAAGCTGGCCGAGTCGGCGGACAACGCAGCGAAGAAGGCGGTGGCGAAGGCCACGGCCGACGTCGACCTGCGGGTCATGTTCCTGATCGACAAGTCGGGCTCGATGCAGGGCGCGATCGAGTCGAGCAAGGCGGCCCTCGGGAAGATCCTCGCGGGCTTCCCGGCCGACCGGGTCCACATCGCGGTGTTCGATACGATGGGTCAGGTGCTCAAGCCGAAGGCGGCATCGAGCGTGGCTGTGAAGCACATGCTCGATCCGATCAAGGCCGAGGGCGGAACGATCCACGGCGCGGGGGTGCAGGCGCTGCACCGCGACGGTGTGCGGGTCGCAACGGGCGGCAAGCTGATCGTGATCGTCGTCGGTGATGATGCCGGCGAGTCGGGCGCGAACTTCGCGGCCACGTTCACCACGCTCGGGTACAAGCCCGATGCGATGGCGCTCATGCTCGCGGGCACGCGCGGCGGTACGACGGTCAAGGACGGCGCACGTGTCCTCGGCATCCCCTACAGCGAGATCAAGGTCGAGCTGTTCGAGGATCCGTATCACGTGACGCGCGTCCTCGGCGCGCTGCTCGAGGCGCCGGTCCTCGCCGGCGTCCCGACGATCGGCCTGGTCGAGAAGGTGATGGCGACGAAGCTGCTCGAGCTCTGACCGTGGACTACAAGGACTTCCTCACTCCAAAGACCATCGCCCCGATCGTGCTGCCGTACTTCGGCGGCACGCGGGTCGATGCCAAGGAGCGGACGTACGCGGTGGCCCCGGGGCTCGCGCCGGGTTGGTGGCGGTTCCAGATCGACGGGCGGCGCGCGGTTCCGAGGGAGCCCGCGACGCCCGGAGATGTGGGCTCGCTGCCGATCCTGCGCGGGCACTGGGTCGGCGGCTGGATCGTCGTCGATGGCCGCACGCTGGGCCGGGTTGCCCTCCCTCCGGAGGACGAGCCAGCGGCGCTGTCGCGGGTGACCGCGCGGCGCTGGTATTCGAATGATCTGCTCTTTGACACCACCGAGTTCGAGGACGACGCGGAGCTCGCCGCGCGCGCGGCGCTCGAGGGCCGCCGGCCGCTCGGCGACATCAAGGGCATCGTGCCCTCGCTGCGCGCCGCGTTCGGCTACGCGCTCGGCATGATCATCGCGCGCGAGCTCTCGATCGAGGTCTCGCTGCGCGAGCTCACGCCGCGCGTGGTGGAGATCGCCGAGGGCGGTCGCGCCGTCGTCACCACCATGTTCGAGGCGCTGCTCGAGGCGCGCCGCCGCGAGGCCGAGGAGCAGCGCCGTCGCGAGGCCGAGGCCGCCGCCGCCCAGCGGCTGGCCAGCGCGGTCAAGGGCGCGCGCGTCGTGCACTCGCGCGGGCACAACCCCGAGCAGCGCGCGGACGACGTGCTCGACAAGGCGCGCGCCCGGATGATCACCTGCCGTCGGGTCGCCGGCGGCGCACAGCTCGATATCACCTACGAGGTCGATGGCACGCGGATCATGTCGCTGGTCGAAGCCACCACGCTGCAGGTCATCGATCCCGGCATCTGCCTCTCGGGCGCGCACCGCGTGCTCACCCTCGACGCGATGCCGTCGGTCGTGCGCGAGGCGATCGAGGAAGACCACCTGAACATCACGAGGCGATCGTGACCAAGATGCGCGAAGTCTGCTTCCTGATCGGCAAGGACGGCGAGGTCCTGTGGGCAGACGCGTCCGATAGCCCGGCCGCCCTGCCCGACTCGCGCACGCGGTGGGAGGCGATCTGGGAGCGGCGCGAGCAGCTCGTCGCGATCGCGCACTCCCACCCCGTGGGCCCGTCGGCGTTCTCGGCCGAAGACGAGTCCACGATGATCGCTCTCGATAGCGCCCTCGGCCGCTCCGTGCGTTATCTCGTCGTCGCTCCGCGAGTCACCATCTCGCGCGAGGGCGATGCCCCCACGACCATTGTTTCCCCCGAACCGTGGTGGGCCGGACTTCTCCGGCTCGCCTCGGGGATGCGAAAGGACGACTGACATGGCGACGCTGAACATCACCTACCAGGGCCACTCGGCTGACTACGAGCTCGCGATCGACTTCGCGACAACGGACGCGGATATCCGCCGCATCGCGGTCGAGGTCGTGCGCTCGGGCGGAGCGCGCGGCCTCCACCTGCCCCACCTGCCCGCGACCGCGTTCGCGGCGTTCGTCGTCGACCGTCTGACGGGTCCGAACGGCGAGCCGCGGATCTACCTGCGCCCGAAGGTGCCGTTCGGCCACGCCGACGGCGGCCGAGGCGCGTGTTGCGGATCGTAGTCTGCGGCATCGGTGCGCTCGGCTCGACGTGCGTGCAGTACCTGCGCAACGTCGCGGCCGAGCTGCGCCTCGTCGACTTCGATCGCGTCGAGAGCAAGAACCTCTCGGCGCAGTGGTTCGTCAAGCAGTCGCTCGGGAAGAACAAGGCGGAGGCCGCCCGTCTCCAGCTCGCGAACTTTTACGGCGCGAAGGCCGAGGCGATGGGCGTGCGCCTGGGTCCGCACAACGCGGCTCAGCTGCTCGCCGACTGCGCGCTCGCCGTCGATTGCTTCGACAACGCGGACTCGCGCCTCGCGCTCTCGGAGGCCGCGCGTGCATCGAGCGTCCCGCTCGTCCATGCGGCGCTCGCGGCCGACGGCACGTTCGGCCTCGTGCGCTGGGACGAGCGGTTCACGCCGGATCGCGAGGACACCGAGGGCCAGGCCACGTGCGAGGGCGGCGAGCACCTGCCGATGATCGGTGTGCTCGGAGCGGTGCTCGCACGGACGATCCAGGACTTCGTCGCCGGCGGCGCCCGGCACGACTACCTCGTGTCGCTCTCGGCCGTGACGCGAACGACCTAGCCCGCGGCGAGGCCGTCGATCGTATCGAACCAGCTCAGCGCACCACCGATGCGCAGGAGCACCCCGTTCGACATCTCCATCCACGTCGCCCCGAGGTTGAACGCCGACGGCTCGGGGATCGGCTCGAGCGCGGCCTCGTCCCCGGTGAACAGCGCGAGCCGATACGGACGCGCCGCGCCGGGATCCGGATCACCGGCGCTCACGATCGCCAGATCTCCCCACGCCGACGTGAGCTCGACCGTCCAGCGCTCGCCGACGAAGGCGGGGACCGGGCGCCAGAGCTTCGTCGACGCGTCGAATCGGAGTGCCCCGGCGTCGTCGTCGAGAACAATGGCGCCGAGCGCGACCGGGATCGGAGCCTCGATGCGCGCGCGCGGGCCCGGCCCGGGGCTGTGCTCGCTGGCACCCGAGGTGAGATCGAGGACGAGGGTGTCGGCGGTCGAGAGCAGCAGCACGTGGGTGTCGTCGATCGCGGCCGCGAGGGTGTGACCGGCGAACACGCCCAGCGACCGCGGCGGCGTCGTCCCGTCGGTGACGACGGATACCGTGCCTCGATCCTGCACGACGGCGCTCGTGCCCACCTGCACCACCGCGCCGTGGGTTGCGCGCGTGACCGCGTAGCCGGTGCCGGTGCGCCGGACCGTGAACGACCGGGTGAGCACGGTGCCATCCGCCAGGTAGGCGGGGGCTCCGGGTGCCGCGGCGAAGATGCCGTCCAGGTTCGGGTCGTCGGTGTCGCCATAGGGTGCGCAGCCCGTACGGATCGAGCACAGCTCGATCTCGTGCGCGTCGTCCGCGGGATCACCGTCGCGCTCGGCGATGTAGCCATCGAGGACCAGGTAGTGATCGTCGTCGGGAAGCGGGATCACCGTCGCGAACGCGCGCGGACGCAGGAGGCCCGGGGGAGACACCTCGGCCACGCCGTTCGGCGAGAACCGGAGGACCTCCGACGTGAAGTACGCGCCCTGGATCGGCCCGCACCCGCAGCCCTGGTTCGCGGTTGCGACCGAGCCGCCGACCACACACCCGACGACGACTCTCGCGAAGGTCCTCACGCGACCGAGGGTACGAGCGTCGGCGCAGCGGCTGTAGGGTCGCCTCCTCACACCTCGTCACAGGGCGCCGACACGGCGCATCGAGATTTTTGGTCACACCTGGCGGGCAGCGGCTTCTACCAGAGCATGCGCCCCGCAGAACGTGTGTACGAGCCGGTGGCTCTCCGTCCCCGGGTGGCGACCTCCGTCGCGCGGATCGCCGCGCTGTGGGATGGCGTCCACATTCGGTGCGAGGTCAGCGAGCAGCGCGACTTCACGACGGCGCGAAGCGTGGACCCGGAGCGGTTCACCGCGCTCGTGATCGCCCAGCTGCTCGCGCGCGTGCCCGAGGCAAGCGCACTGGTCGACCACATCGCGCGGTCGCAGGCGGCGGTGCTCCGCGACGCGGTGCGCGTGCACTTCTTCCTCGATCCCGCCCGCCTCCCGGCCGACACCGACTGCACGGCCGTCGCGTACCTCGTGATGCTGCGCGCCGGTCGCGCGAGCGAGGACGAGGCGCACCGCGCGTTCGATCAGATCGCAGCCGCGGTCTCCCCCGAGGGCGTGGTCACGACGTACTTCGACCGCGAGGGCGAGCGAGCGAACCTGGTCGACGCGGTGGTGTGCGCGAACACGCTCCGGCTCGCACACCGCCTCGGACGCGCCGACGAGGTGGATGCCACCGCTCGCCACGTGCGCGAGGTCGTGTGCTCCGGTGCGGACCTCGACGGGACCCGCTATTACCCGTCGCCGGATTGCTTGCTCTACGCGCTGTCGCTCGGCACTCCGTTCGACGAGCTGCGCGCGGCGACCTTGCTGCGGATCGGCACCACCGGGCACGCGCTCGATCTCGCGCAGCGCGCGCTCGCCGCGGATCGCCTCGGGCTCGACGCCTCGATCGACCGCGAGCGCTTGCTCGATCTGCGCGCCGCCGATGGGACGTGGGCGCCCGAGGGCTGGTTCTGCTACGGCCGCTCGCGCGCGTGGTTCGGCTCGCGCGCGCTGACCACGGCGTTCGCGCTCGCGGCGCTGCACGGAGTGTCGTGACGGTGCCGCGCGATCTCGTCCCGTGGATCGCGGCGCACGGCCTCACCGAGATGTGGCAACCGATCCTCCACACCACCACGGCGTGGATCGCATCGGCCTCACCGGGCTGGGCGACTGATGACCACCGCGCGACCGCCTGCATGGATCTTGGCACGTGCTTCTTCCTTCTCGACGACTGCCCGGCCGAGACCGCCCTCGATCGCTACGCGGATCTCGAGCACGTGGCGAGCGGAGGCGCGCCCGACCCCGCGCGCCCGTTGCAGGCGGCGTTCGCATCGCTGTTCGACCGCCTCGCCGGCACCGGTGGATCGCTCGCGCACTACCTCTCGCTGCGGGTCGCATTCGCGCGCGCGCTCCGCCGCCGGCACGCGCTGCGCGGCGGCCACGCGGTCTCGGCGGCCGACTACCTGACGCTGCGCGAGACCACGATCTACTTCGCGCCGTGGCTGTCGACGTGGGAGCTGCTCGGCGGCTTCGTGCTGTCGCCGGAGGAGCGCACGCTGGTGGCGCCCGCGTTCGAGCCCGCGAATCGCTGGCAGGTTCTCGATAACGAGCGGTTCTCGGTCGCGCGAGATGCACGCAGCGGCACGCCGAACGTGATCGCGCTCCACGCCGAGGAGCGCGACCTTCCGCTCGCCGACGCCGACCGCGAGATCGCGACGCGCGCCGATCTCGAGCTCGCGGCGTTCCAGTCCGCGACGAGTGGCATCGTGACATCGGAGCGACCACCCGCGGTGACGTCGTACCTCGAAGCGCTCGTCGCCGCGGTGACCGGAGCACGCCGCCACAACCGGTCCGGCGACCCGGCGCGCTACGCGGCGAGCTAGCCGGCGCGGCGGATCGCGGGCGTGTACGCGTCCATCAGGTCGGCGAGCCCGGTCGCGAGCTCGGCCATGGTCGGGCGCGCGGCCGGATCCTTCGCGAGCGAGCGCAGGATGATCCTCTCGAGCTCGATCGGCATCGCGCGCAGCCACGAGGGACGCGCGGGACGCTTCTCCATGTGCGCCATCATCAGCTCGGGCAGCGAGCCATCGAACGGCTGCGTGCCGGTGGTCAGATCGTAGAGGAGGCAGCCGAGCGCGTAGACATCGGACGCGGTGGACGGTGCGCCCTTCCACTGCTCGGGCGCCATGCACCACGGCGTACCGGCGATGGTGGCATCGGGCAGCGGAGGATCGTCGACCAGGCGCGAGACGCCGAAGTCGATCACCTTCACGCGGGGCCACGCGCCGATCATCTCGTCGAGCACGTAGATGTTGTCGTGCTTCACGTCGCAGTGGATCACGCCGACCGAGTGCAGCGCGGCGATCGCAGCGGCGACCTGCGCGGTGATCGCGACGATGATGCCGAGGTCGAGCTCCCCGCGTTCGGAGAGCGCGCCGAGGGACTCGCCCTCCAGGTACTCCATGACGAGGTACGGGAGGCCATCCTCGGTGCGACGCGAGTCACGGATCTCGAGCAGGCCCGGGTGCGACGTGCGCGACGCGATGTCCTGCTCCGCGAACAGCCGGTCGACCACCTCCGGATAACTGGCAAATTGCGGATCCAGAACCTTGAGGGCGACACGCACCCCGGTGTCGGTGCTGGTTGCCAGGTAAACGCCGCCCATGCCGCCCCGAGCGAGCGGCACGGCAACGTCGTATTCCCCGAAGCGACCCTGGCGCCGCTTTTGCGGCGGCGCGAACGGGACGATGGTGGAGCGGGCCATGGCGATGTCCTCGAGTGCAGAGACAGTGCCACCGGCTGTTCGGTTGCTCGCTGTTGTCATCTCGCGTGGCTACGCGAGGGGCACCGTGGAAATTTGATACAGCCTGTGCATCCGTGGCGTCAGGGCTGACGGCGATGCGTGCGGTCGCCACCGGTCAGCGGCTGTCACGATCTGCGAGTAAACGAATTGTGGCGCGCTAGAGATCGATCCCGGAGGCCGCGCACACGAGCATCGCGCGGCGCTTCGGCTCGGCGGCGAGGTTCGCGGCGAGCTCGACGGCGCGCTTCGCATCGCGGCGACGGCACGCGGCGCTGACCGCGCGGACGCGGTCGTCGGAGCGCAGCGCGACACGCGCCGCAGTGGGGTTCGGGACCCGCGAGGGATCGGAGCGCTCGATGCCGAGTGCATCGCTCATCACGAGCGCGTAGAGATCGGTCGCGGCGACGCCGGCCGCGATCGCCTGCTTCGCGCGCGACAGGTGCGCGGCCACGATCTTGTCCATCGTGTCGAAGTCGCGCGAGCCGACGACGGGCTGGCCGTTGATGAACATCGTGGGCGTGCCATCAACGCCGAGGGCGAGCGCGGTGGCACCCTCCTGGATCACGAGATCGCGATACCGGCGCGCGTCGAGCGCCGCATCGAACGCGGCGAGGTCGAGGCCGGCGGCTACCGCGAAGCCATCGAGGTCGGCGCGGGTCAGCGCGCCGAAGTGCGCCCACACCTGATCGTGGAACGCCCAGAACTTTCCCTGCTCGGCGGCGGCGATCGCGGCTTCGGCGGCGATGCCGGCGTTGCGGTGAAACTGCATCGCGAGGTGGCGGAACACCACGCGCACGTCGTCTCCGTATTTCTCGCGGAGCTTCGCGACCACGGGCACGCTGCGCTGGCAATACGGGCACTGGAAGTCACTCCACACCACGATGGTCACCGGCGCCGCGTCGGGTCCGAGCTGGTGACCGGGGAGCCCGAGGCCCACCCGGTAGGTCGCGCTCGGATCGAGCTCGAAGCCCGCGTGCTCGGTCTCGGGCGGCGCATCCGCTTGCAGCTTGCCGGTCGCGACGAGCTGGTCGTAGCCGCCCTTCGTGGAGCCCGCGCGGGCGAGCTCCTCGTCCACCACATCGACGAACACCTTGAGCGCCTGGTTGCCATGGACGGGGCGGCCGTTGATGAAGAACGTGGGCGTGCCCGAGACGCCGAGTAACCGCGCATCGACGGTATCCGCGGTGATCTGGGCGCGGAACGCGTGGGTATCGAGGTCGGCGCGAAACCGCACCATGTCGAGGCCGAGCTCGCGCGCGAGCAGCTCCACGGCGGCGCGGTCGACGTGCCCCGCGAGCGCGTACAGCCGGTCGTTCATCGGACGGAACTGGCCCTGCGCGGAGGCGGCGAGCGCGGCCTCGGCACCGATCGTCTCGTCCTCGTCGAGCGGCAGCGTGCGGTGCACCCAGCGCAGCTGGCCCGGATACATCCGGGTCAGCGTGTCGAGCGTGGCCTGCACGCGGTAGCAGTACCCGCACGCGTAGTCGCTCCAGTAGACGATGGTCACCGGCGCGTCGGCCGGGCCATCCGAGGGTGCGGTTCCGAGCGGCACCTTGTAGACGGTGGCCGGATCGAAGGTGAGGCGGCCATCGGCCCGCGCGGACGACGCGCAGAGCACCAGTGCGACGACGATCCACAGCCGGGTCATCGTGCTGACCCTAGCACGCTCGCCAGCGCCGTCCCGCGCGGCCCCGTCCCGACCGTGGTCAGGATCCGCTGGTCGCCGTCGTGGGCCAGCTCGATCCGCAGGTGGTCGGGGGGCATGACGTCGAACTTGTCGGCCCACTCGACGAGCACGATGCCCCGGAGGTCGCCGATCAGATCATCGAGGCCGAGCTCGGGGAGCTCGCCCGCGCGGTCAAGCCGGTACAGATCGACGTGCCAGACCCAGAGGCGGCCATGGCGGTACTCGTTGACCAGCGAGAACGTGGGGCTCGCCGCCGCGCCACCGCCGAGCGCCGCGACCAGGCCCGCGGTGAACGTGGTCTTGCCGGCGCCGAGATCGCCGATCAGGGCGATCGCATCCCCGCCCTGCACGGCCTCGGCGAGCCGCGCACCGGCCCGCGCGGTGGCCTCGGCGGAGTCAAGGACGATGCTCATGCAAGCTCGGCCGCGAGCTTGTCGTCCCACTTGTCGGCGGTCTGCGCGATCGAGTGGACGATGTCCTCGAACTCCTCGTAGTCGAGACCGTCGAGTCCGCGGAGGATGCGCAGGTAGAGATCGCCGGTCTGCGGGTGCAGCGCGAACGCCGCGTCGCCGGTCTCGACGAACGAGGCGGTGAGCAGCCGCGTCGCCTTCGCGCCATCGAGCGACGGCGCGGCGACGACCTTCGACAGTAGAAGGAGGACGTTGCGATCGGTCAGGACGTGGATGGTGACGACGGCCGAGCCGCGCTGGATCGAGCCGACACCCTCGGCCGACAGCGCCGGCAAGGTCAGGTTGCGCTCCACGCCAAACCGCTCCAGAAACTTCGCCACGCGCACCAGATGATCCACGACCTCGTCCATCCGGCGACCCTATCAGAGGTGCGGCGAATCGCGTGGTATAGACAAGCGTGGTTCGCGTCGCCCCCGTGCTCGTCGCAGTTGCGATGCTCGCCGCCTGCGGTCGCGATCACGGCGCCGCCCGCGTCCGCCCGGTGCCCAAGGTGGATGGCAGCCCCGCGCTGCGCGGCGGAGGCGCCGCGAAGTCGCCTCGGATCGCGAACTACAAGATCGACGCGCGACTCGATGCGGTTCGCCATCAGATCGCGGCGACCGAGACGCTGACCTGGACCAACACCGGCACGAGCGAGCTGAGCTCGTTGCCGTTCCACCTCTACCTCAACGCGTTCAAGAACGAGTCGACCCTGTTCATGCGGAGCTCGCGTGGTGAGGTGCACGGCGCGAAGGCATCCGCCACCGGCTGGGGATGGATCCAGGTCGAGAGCATCTCGCTCGGCGGCACGGAGCTGGTCGGCAACTTCGCGCTCGGCAGTGACGAGAGCGTCGCCGAGCTGACGCTGCCCACGCCACTGGCGCCCGGCGCCACGATCAAGCTCGACGTCACGTTCACCGCGCAACTCCCCGAGGTGCTCGCGCGCACCGGCTACAAGGGCGAGTTCCACCTCGTCGGCCAATGGTTCCCGAAGATCGGCGTGCTCGTGGGATCGCCCGGCGCCGAGCGCTGGGAGTGCCAGCCGCTCCACGTCGCGACCGAGTTCTTCGCGGACTTCGGTACCTACGACGTCTCGCTGACGGTGCCGAACACCTATGTCGTGGCCGCGACCGGTGTGCTCACCGGCGCGAGCGACTCGCCGGGCGGCACGCGGACGCTCGTCTATCACGCCGAGGACGTCCACGACTTCGTGTGGATGGCCGATCCGTACATGGAGATGATCAGCGGCCAGGCGAAGCTCGACGACGGCACCGTCGAGGTTCGGGTCTATGCGCGCCCCGAGCAGAAGGAGTTCGCACGGCGCCACCTCGAGGCCGCGGTCGGCGCGATCCAGTTCTTCAGTCAGTGGTTCATCCCGTACCCGTGGCCGATCATGTCGATCGTCGATCCACCACCCGAGGCGATCGGGGCGAGCGGCATGGAGTACCCGACGCTGGTCACCACCGGCGGCGATACCGTGTTCGCGCGCCCGGGACTTCGCCTGCCCGAGTACGTCACCGTCCACGAGGTCGGGCACAACTGGTTCCAGGGCATGCTCGCCTCCAACGAGGCCGTCGAGGCCTGGCTCGACGAGGGCGTCAACGAGTGGGCCGACGGAAAGGTGATGGACGCGATGTACGGCGCACGTACGAGCGCCGTCGACTGGGGCGGATGGCAGGCTCCGGTCGCCGCGCTGCTCCGCAGCTACGCCGATGATCCCGACAGCGTGCCCGCTCCGATCGCGAGCGCGGCCGCCGTGTTCGTCGATTACCGCGCCTACGGAAGTGCCACGTACAACACCACGTCGCGAGCGCTGTCCACGCTCGAGCAGACGGTTGGCCCCACCAGGTTCGCCGAGGCGATGAAGGCGTACACGCAGGCCTGGGCGTGGAAGCATCCGACCGGCCGTGATCTGTTCGACACGCTGACCGCCAAGCTCGGCGAAGACCTGACCTACTTCGTCGGACCGGTATGGCAGTCGGTCGGCGGCATGAAGCTCGGCATTCGCACGGCCACCTGCCGCCTCGCGCACCCGGCGCGCGGCGTGTTCGGTGACGGCACCACGCGCAAGACGATCAGCGATCTCGATGCCCCGGAGACCGGCAGCTACCTGTGCGAGGTGGTGATCACGAACACCGGCACCATGCACGCGCCCGTCGACGTCGAGCTCAAGTTCGCCGACGGCTCGACCCTGCGCCAGCGCTGGGACGACAAGGGTCATGGCGCGTGGGAGCGGTTCGTCGTCGAACGCTCCACGCCGCTCGCCGAGGTGTGGATCGATCCGGATAACAAGCTCGCGCTCGATTCGCCGATGGAACACCGCTATCGTATCGACGGGGACGGTGCCGCATCGCTGCGCGCTTCCGCGTGGATCGCGAGCTTCGCGCAGACCCTGATGCAGGTGGTCGGGCCCTGATGGCGACGTCCGGCCTCCGGCTTGGCCTCGGCGAGCTGTTCGCCGCGGGCGGGCGCGGCGTCTCGCGCTACACCGGCACGCTGCTCGGCGTGTTCGTGGTGCAGATGCTGGTGGCGGCAGCGTGCATCATCCCGATCTCGATCGTCCTCGCCCAGACGTTCGCGCACCTGCCGATGTTCGACGAGGCCGTCGACGGCGATCTGCTCGCGCTCCTCTGGAGCCTGCGCCACGGCCACGTCGCCTGGCTCGCCATCGGCGGCATCGTCTTCGGCGCGCTCGTGGTGTGGCAGCTCGTCTCGTTCTTCCTCGTCGGTGGGATCTACGGTGTGCTCGCTCAGCGTCCCGAGAGCCGCGGCGATACCGCGCGCTGCTTCGGCGCGAGCGGCGCGCAGACCTACCTCGCCTATGTTCGCCTCGCGCTGTGCTCGCTACCCGGCTGGGTCGTGGTGCTGTTCACGTTCGTGCTCGGCGCGGGCTATGCCGCCGGCAAGCTCGAATACGCGCTGTCGATGAGCGAGCTGATCGGTCCGCTCGCGGTCGCGCTGCTGCCTCCGCTGCTCTTGCTCCACTTCTTCTGGACCGTCGCCGACTTCGCGCGCATCGAGCTCACGCTGCGCCACGACAGCCACGATCCGAGCGCGTTCGCAACGTACGTCCGCAGCCTGCTCTACGTGCTCGCGCATCCGATCACGCTCATCCACGCCGGGTTCGGCTGGATGCTGTTCCTCCTGATCACCGCGGCGTACGCGTTCCTCGCGCAGGGCCATCCGATGTACGGCGTCGAGGGTGCGATCACGCTGTTCGCGGTGCGCCAGGGTGTCAGCCTCCTGCGCATGGCCGTTCACGTCGGGGTGATGGCCGGTCAGGTCGAGCTCGGTCGCACGCGGCCGTTACCGCCGCGCCGGGTCGAGGTCAAGGCCGAAGCCCCGAGCGAGCGCTAGAGATCGATCAGCACGCCGGGATTGAGCACGCCGAGCGGATCGAGGTCGCGCTTCACGGCGCGCAACGCATCGGCGAACAGCTCCGGCCGTTCGCGGTCGTACCAGGGTCGATGGGTTCGCCCGACGGCGTGGTGGTGCGTGATCGTCCCGCCCGCCGCGGCCAGCGCCTCCGACGCGACGGACTTGAGCGCACGCCACTGCGCGAGCTCGCCGCCGGCGCGGAGCGGTCCGACGAACGTGTAGTACGGCGCCGGTCCATCGGGATACACGTGCGTGAACCGGCACGAGACGATGCCGCCGCCGCACTCCTCGTCCAGCGCGCGCTGCACCGCGCTGGTCACCCGCGCATGGAGCTCCGGGAACTGCGTCCACGTGCACGCGGTCTCGAACGTGTCGCTGAGCACGCCGATCGAGAGCAGCGCAGACTGCAGGTACGGCGCGTCGAAGAACGCCTGGCGCCAGGCGCCCGCGGCACCGGTGCGCGTGGACTCGTCGGCCTCCGACGGCCCGGAGACCACCTGACCTCCGTGATCCTTCGCGAGCTCGACGGCGCGCGCGAGCCACGCGGTCAACGGATGATCCGCGGACTCGAAGCCGATCAAGAGGACACTCGAGCCATCGAAGCGCACGCGGTGAAGGCGCGCCTCGTTCGCATCGAGGATGCGTGCGTTGCTCGGGTACAGCCCCGATTGCGCGAGCGCCTTCGCGGCGACGACCGCCTGCGCGAAGTCCTTGTACGCGACGCTCGCCGTGGCACGCCACCGCGGACGCGGGACCACGCGCATCCACGCCTCGGTGATCACCCCGAGCGCGCCCTCGGAGCCGAGCACCAGGCGCTGTGCCTCGGGGCCCGCGCCGGAGCCGGGGTGGCGATGCGTGGTCAGCGCGCCGCGCGGCGTGATCATCGTCATCGCGTGCGCGAGCTCGTCGATCCGCGTCGGCCCGGTCGCGTAGTGACCGCCGGCGCGCGTCGCCAGCCAGCCGCCGAGTGTGGAGAACTCGAACGACTGCGGGTAGTGCCGCAGGGTCAGGCCGTGCACCTCGAGCTCGTCTTCGAGCGCAGGGCCGAACGTGCCGGCGCCGATCCGCGCGAGGCGGCTCACCGGGTCGAGCTCGCGGACGCCGGTGAGCGCGGCGAGATCGAGGCTGACCACGGCCGGGCGGTCGCCCTTCGCGAGCGCCGAGTCGACGCCGCCGACGACCGACGTGCCACCACCGAAGGGGATCACCGCCCAGCCGCGGTCGCCGCAGACCTCGAGCACGCGCGCGACCTCCACATCGTCGCGCGGTCGGGCCACCAGCTCGGGCGCGCCGGCATAGTCGTTCGCGAAGCCGGCGACGAGATCCGGGAACGCACGGCCCCGAGAGCGCATCGCACGATCGCGCGGCGCCTGCGAGCTGAACTCCGCGAGCGCATCGGGGATCGCGACCGTCGCCGCGGGCACGTCGGGTTCGTCGGGCGGAAGCGGGCGTAACGCCGTGACGGCGTGCGGCACCAGCACCTTCGCGAGCTGGGTCAATCCCGCGCGCGCCGCGTCATCGGGAAACTTTTCCCGCCATCCCCACGCCCACAGACTCCGCTCCCGCGTACGCTCGGTCACCCGTGGAAGAGTCTACCAACAAGTCGACCCTCGACGAGCTGTTGACCGGCAGCGGCCTCGCCGAGAAGGCCGTCAAGATCGACGAGAACCTGGTCCGGTTGCAGTGGGGCTCGGCGTTCGTGATCGCGGGGATCTCCGGATCCGCGGTGGTCGCGATCGCGCCGCTGTTTCGCTCGGTCCCACCGGGCCGCGAGCTGACGTTCTTCACGAAGCTGCTCGAGCACAACGCGTACATGGGCGGCATCGCCTCGTTCGCGCTGCAGCCCGATGGCTGGATCGTGCTGCACGCGGGCCGCGCGCTGAAGGGCATCGATGCGGGCGAGTTCGCGACCCTCGTCGCGGGCGTCGGTCGGTTCGCCGATCAGTTCGACGACCAGCTCGTCGCCGAGTTCTACGCCGACAACCGCGCCGCCGTCGCGACGCAGGCCGGCGCGGACGTCTCCGGCCAGTTCCCGCAGACCGACTGACTCACTTCGCGGTGATCTTGATCGCGCGGAGGTCGGCGGTCAGGTCGTCGAGCCACGCTCGCTGCTCCGCAGTCGGCGTGGTCGATGCGACCACGCCGAGCACGAGGATCTCGAGATCGTGCTCCGGGATGTCGACGCCGATGAACCGCGTGTAGTTACCGACCGGCCAGTCCTTGCTCGGTGCGTTCGCGTCGGAGATCCGCGCCGGATGCTCGCCGAACTTCGTGCCCTCGTCCTTCACGATGGAGCCGCCGGCGCGCGACACCTTCGCGATCTTTTCGTCGAACCAGCGCTGGATGTTCTCCGGCCGCGTCGCTCCGAGCCGTGTGATCCACACCGCGACCAGCTCGCCGTTGGCCTCGTCGACGAACGCGACCCGGCCCGGAAACTCGATCACCGGCAGCTCGATCTGGGCGAGCGTGCGACCGCGCGACGCCCGCGCCAGCGGGAGCTCCAGCACGTGCATCGTGTCGCGGACCACGAGCGTCTCGCCGTCGCGCGTGATCTCGATGCGTCCCGTGTTGGTATCACCACCTCCGCAGCCCACGACCACCAGCACGGTAAGCAGCGCGCGCATCAGAGGCGAACGCGCTCGAAGTGGGCGAGCTCGGCGAGCTCGTCGAACCGTTGCTGGATGCGCGCGGTGGTCAGACCCTGGATGCCCCCGACCGAGAACTTCTCGACCGCGAAGCTGCCCATCACCGAGCCCATGATCATCGCGGTGCGGATCGTCGTCGGCGACATGTCACCCGCGTACGCGAGGTAGCCGAGCAGACCACCGGCGAAGCTGTCGCCCGCGCCGGTGGGATCCTTGACGTCCGCGAGCGGCATCGCCGGAGCCGCGAACACGCTACCGCCGTGAAACAGCAGCGCGCCGGCGTCGCCGCGCTTGATGATCACGCTGGTCGGCCCCGCCTTCATGATCGCCATCGCTGCCTTGCGGAGGTTGTGCTCGCCCGCGTAGAGCCGCGCTTCCTCGTCGTTGAGCATCAGCGTCTGCGTCTTCGCGAACACCTTCTCGAGATCGTCGCGCTTGATGTTGATCCACAGGTTCATCGTGTCGGTCGCGACCAGCGCGGGCGCGCGGACCTGGCGGAGCACGTCGAGCTGGAGCGCGGGATCGATGTTGCCGAGGAGCACGAGCTGCGCGTCCCTGTGCGAGTCGTGCAGCTTCGGCTGGAAGTCCGCGAACACGCCGAGGCGCGTGTCGATGGTCTCGCGCGTGGCGAGATCCGGCGCGTACTTGCCGACCCAGTGGAACGTCTCGCCCTTGACCCGCTCGATGCCGGAGCAGTCGATGCCCTGCCCCACCATCTCGTCGACGTAGTTCTGCGGGAAGTCCTCGCCGACCACCGCCACGACCGAGACCTTGTTCGTGAAGTAAGCCGCCGCGCGGGTGATGAACGAGGCCGAGCCTCCGAGCAGATCCTTGTGGAGGCCGTACGGGCCGTCGATGTCATCGAATGCCACGGAGCCGACGACGAGCAAGGAGCGGTGGGCGCTGCGCTGGTGCATGGGTGCCGTCCTGGTACCATCGGCGGGACG